>CAJFPC010000022.1 GCA_904398325.1 Candidatus Neoruminococcus faecicola
ATGAGCACATGGGGCATCTTGGCAATATCCGCCAGCATGGGGTTGCCGGCGATATCCCGGCCCAGGGCCACCGTCAGGGAAGAGGCGGCCTCGGTAAATTTCCGGGAGTCGATCAATTCCCGGATGGTGACGGTGGAAACATTTTTGTTGGGGATCTCGATGCCCACCGCGGCTTTGTTGGGGATGGGCGCCTCGATGCGCACCCCGGAGGCCGCCAGGTTGAGGGCGATATCGTCCGCCAGGCCGGTGATTTTGCTGATCTTCACCCCGGCGGAGGGCTGCAGCTCATACCGGGTGACCGCAGGGCCCCGGGCGATATCGATGATGCGGGTCTGCACCCCGAAGCTTTTGAGGGTATCCACCAGGATCTGGGCGTTCTGCCGCAGCTCCCCGCTGAGATCCTCCTTCTGGGGGGATTTGCCCTCTTTGAGCAGGCTGATGGGAGGGAACACATAGGCCGGTGCAGGCGGCGCCGCCTGCGGCAGCACCTCCTGGCCGGGCAGGGTCTCCGGCTCGGGGGGCGTTTCCCTGGCGGCCTCTTCCAGCGGTGCGGCCTCCTCCGGCAGAGAGCAGGTTTCGGCCGGGGCCTCCTGCGCCGGCTGCGCAGCCTTGGCGATCAGGTCGTCGATGCCCTCCAGCTCCGGGGCGGGCTGGTCCTCCTCCGCCTTAAAGCTGCTGAAGGGCCGGCGGGCGGTGTTATCCACCAGCACGGTTTCGCGGCGCTCCTCCGGCGAGAGGGCGTTTAACAGCCGCTCCCGGGCGGCGCTGACCGAATGCCCCTGGGGGAAGGTAGGCTCCGGCTCGTCCTCCTCCGGCATGGCAAAGGCGGGGGAGGGGGCGGGCTCCTCCTCGGCGGGGGCAGGCTCCTTTTCGGCGGGCGGTGCGGCTTCATCCAGCGGGATATCGATGTTAAACCGGCGGCGCCGGGCAGGTTCGTTCTGCTGGCGCTGCTCGGCGCGGGCGGTATAGAGCTCCTCCACCTTTTTCACCGGCTTTTTGGCGGCATTCAGCAGTTCCATGATGGTGATGCCGGTGACCGCCACCAGGAAGAAAAACAGCGCGATGGGCAGCGCAAAAGTGGCGCCGGTTTTGCCCAGGAGGATATAGGCCGGCACCCCCAGTACCGCGGAGGCCACGCCGCCGCCGCTGGCCTGCAGCCCCTGGTTCCACAGGTAGGCGATGGTTTCAAAAAAGTTCAACTCCGCCGTCTCGTCGTAGATAAACAGCCCCAGCACGCCGCAGAGCAGCACCATGAAGAAGAGCGCCAGCCACAGCCGCATGGATGAGCGGCCGCCCTTTTCATCCTTGGCGGTTTTATAAGCTATGTAAATAAGCGCCGCAGGCAGCACAAAGGCCCCCAGGCCGAACAGCCCCAGAAGCGCGCTGTGCACCAGGCGCCACAGGCTTTCGCCCTCCACAATGGCCAGCGCTGCAGCCAGCACGCCGCAGATCAGCAGCACCCAGGCGTGCAGCTGGCTTTTTGCCTTGGCCTTGGCTTTGGTCTCCCGGCGGGAAGAGGAAGCCCCGGCCTTCCGAGTCCGTTGTTTGGTTGCAGCCATGCCGAGATCCAATCTCCTTTCCGATCCGAATTTATGCCGTCAGCATATGGCGCAGCGGGGCGCCGCAGCTGAGCTCCACAATGCCCGCGATCACTACCAGCACCCCCAGGCAGAAGGTGTAGATGGCAAAGGGCATGAATTTATCTTTTTTCACAATCCAGCGCACCATTTTGATGGCCGCCAGCCCCACCAGTGCGGAGACCAGCACCCCCACCAGCAGCACGCCCAGGGGGATATCCAGGCCGTTTTTGGCCACGTCGCCCAGCTCCAGCAGGTTGGCGCCCAGCACGGCGGGGATGCCCATGATGAAGGAAAAATCCACCGCCAGCTTGCGGTCCAGCCCCAGGATCAGCCCGGTGGCGATGGTGGAGCCCGACCGGGAGATGCCCGGCAGCGGCGCAATGGCCTGGGCGACACCGATGGTGAAGGCGTTGCGGTAGTTCATCTGCATCACCGTCCTGCGGCCCTTGACCACCTTGTCGGAGCAGTAGAGCAGCGTGCCGGTGATCATAAAGCAAATGCCTTCGATGATGATATCCTGGTCGCGGGAGACGGAATCATAAAAGCCCTTGATGGGCAGCACCAGCAGAAGCGGAAGCAGGGAGACGAACAGCAGGTAAATCATCCGCCGGTAGGGGCGGTCGGTTTTCAGCGAGAAGCGCCCGGTGAAAAGATCCCGCAGGATGCTGAACACCTCCAGCACCAGCTGCCAGATGGTGGGAAAGAAGGCGATAAACACCGCCACCAGGGTGCCGAAATGCAGAAAAATGGAAAAAGCCCCGGCGGCATCTCCGCTCTGGCCGGTGAAATACTGCACCAGAGAGAGATGGCCGGAACTGGAAACGGGCAGAAATTCCGTCAGGCCCTGCACAATGCCCTGAATGATTGCGTCGGTGAAATTCATAATGAGGCCTCCAAGCTGTTGTTATGTGGGGTGATACAGCTGGCCCGGCGACAGGGCCGGGTCCAGATAGCATTTGGGATCGGTGGAAAATACGCGCACAATGCGCACGCCGCCTTCCTCCCGGATGCCGGTCAGGTATCCGCCGGGGATGGCCAGGCTGATTTCTTTCGGCTGCCGGGGCGGGCAGGGGGGAAAGACCGCTTCCCGCGGCAGGATGGTGTGCAAAATCACTGCCGCTCCGCCCCCTCTTCGATCAGGCCGTACAGGCAGCGGACCGCCTCCTGCAGATTGCCCAGATGGTCGATGAGCCCTTCCTCCACAGCGGCTTTGCCGTCCAGCACGGTGCCCACGTCCATGACCAGCTCATCCTTGTTCATCATCAGCTCATGGAAGCGCTGGGGGGTGATGCGGGAGTTTTCACAGACAAATTGTATGATGCGGTCCTGCATTTTATCAAAATAATCCAGGGTCTGGGGCACGCCCAGCACCAGGCCGTTCATCCGCACGGGATGCACGGTCATGGTGGCGGTGGGCACAATGAAGGATTGCCGGGCCGAACAGGCCAGCGGCACCCCGATGGAGTGCCCGCCCCCCAGCACCAGGGAGACGGTGGGCGTCTTCATGCCGGAGATCAGCTCTGCGATGGCAAGGCCGGCCTCCACATCGCCGCCTACGGTGTTCAAGAGGATGAGCAGCCCTTCGATCTCCTCATCCTGCTCGATGGCCACCAGCTGAGGGATCACATGTTCATATTTGGTGCTCTTGTTTTGGGCGGGCAGCACATAATGCCCCTCGATCTGGCCGATGATGGTCAGGCAGTGGATGGGGTGACGGCCCTTCATGGCAGTGATGGAACCGGTTTTTTCGATCTGCTCCAGCTGTTCGTTTTCGCCGGAGGCGCCGTTCTCTTCGCTGGCGGCTTTGGCGGGGAAATGCTTCATAGCGGGGCTCCTTTCCGAATGTTCTTTTCGGAATTACCATGCCCCGAAACGCAGCAGCTATGCGGGCCCGCAGGCCCGGCCGCATAAAAATAATTATAGCACACCGCCCGGCAAAGTCAAACGAAACAAGGCTCTTTTTGGCGGCTGCGGGCGGCTTAATAGCCCCGCTGCCCCTCCAGGGATTCATCCTCCCTCACCCAGTCCTCCACCTCGATGGAGCGGTATTCGTCGCGGCTTTCCCGCACGATGACCCGGGCGATGCCGGCGTTGATAATCATGCGCTTGCACATGGCGCAGGGGTTGGCCCCCCGCACATAGGCATCGGAGCCGTACTCTTTGCCCACCAGATAGAGGGTGGCCCCCAGCATGTCGCTGCGGGCGGCGTGGATGATGGCGTTGGCTTCGGCGTGCACCGAGCGGCAGAGCTCATATCGTTCCCCCCGGGGGATCTGCAGCCGTTCCCGGGTGCAGTAGCCCAGGTCGCTGCAGTTGGCGCGCCCCCGGGGCGCCCCCACATATCCGGTGGAGATGATCTGGTCGTTCATCACGATGATGGCGCCGTAGTTGCGCCTTAAGCAGGTGCCTCGTTCCGCCACCATCTCGGCAATATCCAAATAATAGTTGATTTTATCCCGTCTGGCCATATGACAGCATCCTTTCTGTTCTTAACGCTATTTTATCAGCAATTCCGGCGGGAATCAACGAAAAATCTCATATCAGCTGAAAAACCGCGGATTTTGTGCTATAATATCCTGAGGAAAGGCTCTGCCGGGGCGCAGGGCCGTTTTTTGAGAGGGGAGGGCAGAGGATGGAGCATTTGACCGACCGGGGGGTTATCCGGGATTTGATGCAGCGGTACGGCTTTCAGTTTTCCAAGGCCAAGGGGCAGAATTTTATCGTCAACCCCTCGGTCTGCCCCCGCATTGCCCAGGCCGCCGGATTGGATGCGCACACCGGCGTCATCGAAATCGGCGCGGGCTTTGGGGTGCTCACCCATGAGCTGGCCCTGCGCGCCGGCAAGGTGGTGGTCATCGAGATCGACCAGCGCCTGCTGCCGGTCTTGGAGGAGACGCTGGCGGAGCATGACAACGTGACGGTGCTCTGCCAGGATGTGCTGCAGGTGGACCTGGCGGCACTGATCGCCCGGGAATTTGCCGGCATGCGGGTGGTGGTGGCAGCCAATCTGCCCTATTATATCACTTCGCCCATTCTGATGAAGCTGCTGGAAGAACGCCTGCCCATTGAGAGCATCACCGTCATGGTGCAGAAGGAGGCCGCCGCCCGCATCACGGCCCCTCTGCCCAGCCGCCAGGCGGGAGCTTTGACCGCGGCGGTGCGCTATTACAGCGAGCCGGAGATGGTGATGCAGGTCTCCCGGGGGTCTTTTTTCCCGGCGCCGCAGGTGGATTCTTCGGTGATTCGCCTTAGGCTGCACACCGACCCGCCGGTGCATCCCAAGAGCGAAAGAGCCTTCTTCCACATGGTGCGGGCGGGCTTTTCCACCCGGCGCAAGACGCTGCTCAACTGCCTGTGCGCCTCGCTGGAGCTTGAGAAGGGGCAGGCCCGGGCGCTGCTGGCTGCGGCGGGCCTGGGGGAGCAGGTGCGTGCTGAGGAGCTTTCCCTCGCGGATTTTGCCCGCCTGGCCGATTTATGGGCGGATTTTTCCAGCAAGGGTTGACAAAAACCGCGCTTTTGGGTAAAATCTAACCTATCCGTTTTTTATGCCAATTTGTGTGGAGTTTGAATAGAATGGAACAGGGCGCTGCCAAACGGCAGCGCCCTGTTCCATTTTTTGTATCCGGTTATTTTTCTTTCGGCTTTTCCAGCTGTTTATTCATCTGATAGCACAGCGTCATCAGGCTGTCGCCGATGTGGACATTCTCTACCGAAACGTCGGGATAATCCGCCAAAATGTCATAGTTGCTGAAATTCCAGAAGCCCTGGATGCCCAGCCCCACCAGCTTGGCGACGATTTCCGGCGTGCCTGCGGTAGGGGTGCACATCATGGCCACCCGGGGGGAGTATTCCCCGCAGAAATGCTCCAGATTGGCGGTATCCTGCACGGTGACGCCGCGGATGGTTTTGCCCCACTGCTGAGGGTTGCTGTCGAAGGCCCCGATGAGCCGGAAGCCCTTGCTGGGAAAATCCACATGCCGTGCCACCGACTGGCCCAGGTTTCCCGCGCCGATGAGAATCAGCGGGAAGGCCTGGTCGATGCCCAGGATGTTGCCGATCTCCCCCTGCAGGGTGGCCACGTTGTAGCCGTATCCCTGCTGCCCGAAGCCGCCGAAGCAGTTGAGATCCTGCCGGATCTGGGAGGCGGTCAGCCGCATGATCTGGGCCAGCTCACGGGAAGAAATGCGGACCGTTCCGGCCTTGATCAGATCCCCCAGCACCCGGTAATAGCGCGGCAGGCGGCGGATCACAGAAATAGATACATCTTCTCGCTTTGGCATAACTAGCAGCATCTCCCGTTAAACGATCATTACAGTTTTGCGATGGTCTCCATCAGGTAGTTGCCGAACTCTTCACAGGTGGCGCCGGTGTCGCGGCCGGTGATGGTCAGCTTCTTTTCCTCAAACATGCAGATATCCAGCGCGCGTTCCAGCTTGGCGGCCTTGTCGCGGCGGCCGATGTGGCTCAGCAGCAGCGCGGCGGCCCGCAGCATGGAGCAGGGGTCGGCATACTGACCGCGGCCCTCCGCCACCATGCGGGGGGCGGAGCCGTGGATCGCCTCAAACATGGCGTAGCGGCGGCCCAGGTTCATGCTGCCGGCGGTGCCGACGCCGCCCTGGAACTCTGCGGCCTCGTCGGTGATGATATCGCCGTACAGGTTGGGCAGGATGAAGACCTGGAAATCCTTGCGGCGCTTTTCATCCACCAGCTTGGCGGTGACGATGTCGGCGTACCAGCTCTCCGTCTTGATTTCGGGGTAGTTTTTGCCTACCTCTTGGCAGATGCGCAAAAATTTGCCGTCGGTGGCCTTGACCACGTTGGCCTTGGTGACCACGGCGACGTTGGTCTTGCCGTTTTTCTTGGCGAAATCATAGGCCAGCTCGGCAATGCGGCGGCTGCCCTCGGTGGTGGTGATGGTGAAATCCACCGTGATCTCGTCATCCACATCAAAGCCGCAGGAGCCCACGGCGTAGCTGCCCTCGGTGTTCTCGCGGAAGAAGGTCCAGTCGATGCCCTGTTCCGGCACCTTGACCGGGCGCACATTGGCGAACAAATCCAGCTCGCGGCGCATGGCCACGTTGGCGCTCTCGATATTGGGGCCGGTGTAGCCGGCATCCGGGGTGGTGGTGGGGCCTTTGAGGATGACGTGGCATTCCTTCAGGGCGGCCAGCACGTCGTCGGGGATGGCTTTGCCGCAGGCGATGCGGTTCTCGATGGTCAGCCCGTCAATGACGCGGAATTCCACCTTGCCGGCCTTCACCTCGTCTGCCAGCAGGTATTCCAGCACCCGCTGGGCCTCCGCCGTGATGATGGGGCCGATGCCGTCGCCGCCGCAGACGCCGATGATCAGCCGGTCCAGCGTTTCGTAGTCGGTAAACTGCTGCACCGACTTCATTTTCTCCACCCGGAGCATCTGGCTTTGCAGCACGTCCAGAAATTTCTGTGCGCTGAGCGATAATTTCTCATCCATTATGAAAGCACCTCCATGATGATTTTGCCGAATAATCCGCATTTGTAAGGGGGATTGTGTCCTTTGAGATACCTTATATTCTACCGCAAGCGGAGGAGATTGTCAATTTCCTAACCAGAGGGGGCGGGATTTTCTGCCGGTACTAAGCCGGGCGCGGATTTTGCCAAAGGCTGGCGAATTTGACGAAAATACAAAAATTCTTCCCGGTTCCTTTTAGAAGTTATTACAATTTATTCATACATTCGGCGCGAAAATGGGGTATGATAAGATTAAACCGAAACCGAAAGATTTCCAGAAACGGGAGGAGTTATTCTCATGGTGATTCAGTCGAAACCGCGAAGCTATCAGCCTCACCTGCCCGCCACCCTGGTTTTGGTGACCAACCAGTTTGCCTGTGACCGCTTGATCCGGGTGGGGCGCCGCCTGGCCGATTTCAGCTCCACCGAGCTGCGGGTGCTGACGGTGATGGACCCAAAGCAGATCCAGCAGAGCGAAAATGCCCTGGAATACCTGTTCGGCGTTTCCAGGGAGCACGGCGCGGTGCTGGAGGTGCTGTATTCCGATAATCCCAAAAAAGAAATCATCGCCGCCATCAAAAATTCCAAAATTTCCAATGTGGTGACCGGCGAGCCGGAAAACGAGGACTCCATCCTCTACCAGTTCTATCAGACCTTTTTACATATCAATTTTTTCACCGTCTCAAGAGAAGGGCAGGCACAGGAGGTCCATTTAATCCGGCAAAACGCCTAAGGAGGCAGCGGGCTTGACCTATAAGATCAACAGAATTCAGTTTGCATCCACGGATAAAGTGCACACCATTTACGCGGTGGCCTATCTGCCGGAGCATCCCCGTGGGATCGTGCAGATCTGCCACGGCATGCAGGAGCATATGGGCCGCTATGATGAGGTGATGCGCTTCTTGGCCGAACACGGCTATCTGGCCTGCGGCCATGACCATCTGGGCCACGGGCTGACCGCCGCCAGCGAACAGGATTTCGGCTTTTTTGCCGAAAGCGGCGGCGCCAAGCTGCTGGCGGGGGATTTGTGCAAGCTGAGCCGCCTGATGCGGGAGGAATTCCGTCCGCTGCCGCTGGTTTTGCTGGGGCACAGCATGGGCTCCTTTGTGGCGCGCATGGCAGCGGTCAGCCACCCGGAGCTTTACCGGGGGCTGATTCTCAGCGGCACGGCGGGCCCCATGCCGGTGGATGCCGCCATCAAGCTGGATGAGTATTATATCCGCGCCAGGGGGGCGCATTACCGCCCCAAGCTGGTGCAGCGGCTGGCCTTCAGCAGCATGAACCGGCACTGCCATCCCCATCGCACCAGAAGCGACTGGCTTTCCCGCGATGATGCGGTGGTGGATGCCTTTTTGGCCGATCCGCTGTGTGATTTTCAGTTTACTGCCTCCGCTTTTCGCGACCTGTTTGTGATGATGAAGGCGGTCAACAGCAAAAGATGGTACCATAGCTATCCGAGCGAGATGCCGACGCTGCTGATTTCCGGCAGTGAGGACCCGGTGGGCGGCTATGGCAAAGGGGTGGAGAAGGTTCGCCGCCAGCTGAAAAACTGCGGCGTGCGGGATCTGGAGCTGCTGCTCTATCCCGGCGGCCGCCACGAGATGCTGGGGGAGGTCAACCGCCGGCAGGTGTATGAGGATCTGCTGGCCTGGTTGGAAGAGCGCTATCCCTTCGGCGGGGGAGAAAGCCCCCGATGCGCCGGGATTTGAAAAGATGTAAGCTGACAAAGCGCCTGGAGAGATCCGGGCGCTTTTTGCTGTGCGGCAAGAATTGCGGGCAAAAGAAAAAAGAGCGGGGACCTTCCGCTCTTTTTCATCCCAAATGTCGGTGCGCCGGATCACTTGGCGTAATCGATGGCGCGGCTTTCCCGGATGCAGTTGACCTTCACCTGGCCGGGATATTCCAGCTCGGCCTCGATGCGCTGGGCGATCTCCCGGGCCAGGATGGTCATCTGGTCGTCGCTGACCACCTCGGGCTTGAGCAGGATCCGCACCTCCCGGCCGGCCTGGATGGCGTAGCATTTTTCCACGCCGTCGAAGCTGCTGACCAGGTTTTCCAGTTTTTCCAGCCGCTTGATATAGTTCTCCAGGTTTTCCCGGCGGGCACCGGGACGCGCCGCCGAGATGGCATCCGCCGCCTGCACCAGGCAGGCGACCACGGTCTTGGCCTCCACGTCGCCGTGGTGGGCCTCGATGGCGTGGATGACCTCCGGGCTTTCCTTATACTTTTTGGCGATTTCCACGCCGATGGCCACATGGCTGCCCTCCACCTCGTGGGTCATGGCCTTGCCGATATCGTGCAGCAGGCCGGCGCGGCGGGCGAGCATCTCATCGGCGCCCACCTCCGCAGCCATCATGCCGGCCAGCTGTGCCACCTCAATCGAGTGGACCAGCACGTTCTGGCCGTAGCTGGTGCGGTAGCGCATGCGGCCCAATAAGCGGACCAGCTCGGGGTGCATGCCGTGGATGCCCAGATCCAGGACGGCGCGCTCGCCGTCCTGCTTGATTTTCTGCTCCACCTCGCGGGTGGATTTTTCCACCATTTCCTCCACGCGGGCGGGGTGGATGCGCCCATCCTGGATGAGGCGCTCCAGCGAGAGACGGGCGATCTCCCGCTTGACCGGGTCGTGGCAGGAGAGGGTGATGGCCTCCGGCGTGTCGTCGATGATCAGGTCGCAGCCGGTCAGCGTCTCGATGGTGCGGATGTTGCGCCCCTCCCGGCCGATGATGCGGCCCTTCATCTCGTCGTTGGGCAGCGGCACCACCGAAACGGTCATCTCCGACACATAGTCGGCAGCGCAACGCTGGATGGCCAGGGTGATGATATCCCGCGCCTTCTGGTCGGCCTCCTCCTTGAAGCGCTGCTCATATTGCTTGATCTTGAGCGCCTTCTCGTGGGTCAGCTCCGATTCCAGGTTGTTGAGCAGGTAATCCTTGGCCTGCTCAACGGTGTAGCCGGAGATCTGCTCCAGCATCTCAAACTGATGCTGCTTGATGCGCTCCGCCTCCTGCAGGCGCTCTTCGGCGTCCTTTAAGCGGTTCTGGAGCAGCTCCTCCTTCTTTTCAATGTTCTCCAGCTTGCGGTCGATGTTCTCGTCCTTCTGCTGGATTCTGCGTTCCATGCGCTGGACCTCATTGCGGCGGTCCTTGAGCTCTTTTTCCGTCTCCTGGCGCATTTTGTAGCTTTCTTCTTTCGCCTCGATGGCGGCTTCTTTCTTTTTGCTGTCTGCCGCTTTGATGGCTTCGCTGAGGATGCGCTTTGCCTCTTCCTCCGCGGAGCCCAGCTCCGCTTCGGCGATTTTCTTTCTATAATGAACGCCCAGGAAGAAAATGAGCGCGAACAGAACAGCGAATATCACCAATCCGCCGGCGGCGAACAGGATGATTCTTCCCATTCCCATCTTGGAATCTGCTACCTCCTTATCCTTATGAAATTGTCAAGCTTATCTGTTCTATCTATGATACGGTCCTATATCAGATATCACAAAAATGTATAAAAATAACATGACAACTTTATTTTATAGTACCAACAGGGTGATGTCAAGATTGAATTCGGCTTGACAATCTCTTTTGTGGGTGCTAACCTAAGAAAAAAGCCAGTAATCAAACGCGTTGAGCGGAAAATCTGCGGGTGAAAATTTTTTCCAGAGAGTGCTGCCGACGGCTGCAAGCAGCTAAAAATTTCCCGGCCAGGTACCATCCGTGAGCGTGTGTGAACAGGGCCCAGGCCCTCTAAGCACAACGGCCGGGCCCCGTTATCGGCCCTGACGAGAGGCGGCTGCGGCCGCAATTCGGGTGGAACCGTGGAGCTCAAGCTTCATCCCGTGAGGCGGGATGGGGCTTTTTTGTTTGCCCGCAGGGCACGGCGGCGTTTTTCCCCATTCCAGGAAAAGGATTGTTGATAGGATCAGCGAAAAGGAGTTGATGACATGATCCACATTACCCTCAAAGGCGGCGAGGTCCGCGAGTTTGAAAGCGGCGTCACCCCCGCCGAAGTGGCCAAATCTATCGGCATGGGCCTTTATAAAAGCGCCTGCATCGCCAAGGTGAACGGCCAGGCCTGCGACCTGCGCACCCCCATTACTGAAGACTGCGAGCTGGAGATCCTGACCTTTGACGCGCCGGAGGGCAAGCGCGCCTTCTGGCATACCGCAGCCCATCTGCTGGCCCAGGCGGTGATGCACCTTTACCCCGAGACCAAGTTCACCATCGGCCCCGCGGTGGAAAACGGCTTCTACTACGATTTTGATGTGGAAAAGCCCTTCACCCAGGAGGATCTGGAGGCCATCGAGAAGGAGATGATCCGCCTGGTGAAGACCGGCGAGGAGCTCCAGCGCTTTGAGACCAGCGTGGAAGAGGCCAAGGAGCTGATGAAGGACCAGCCCTACAAGCTGGAGCTGATCGAAAAGCACGCCGGCGCCGGCGAGAAGATCAGCTTCTACCGCCAGGAGGATTTCACCGACCTGTGCGCCGGCCCCCATCTGATGAGCGTCGCCCCCCTGAAGGCCATCAAGCTCATCCAGTGCACCGGCGCCTACTGGCATGGCGACGCCAGCCTGCCCATGCTCTGCCGGGTGTACGGCATCGCCTTCCCCAAGGCCAGCCAGCTGGAGGAATACCTGACCATGCTGGAGGAGGCCAAAAAACGCGACCACCGCAAGCTGGGCCGCGAACTGGATTTGTTCGATATCATGGAGGAAGGCCCCGGCTTCCCCTTCTTCTTCCCCAAGGGCATGGTCATCCGCAACGAGCTGGAAAACTTCTGGCGGCAGGAGCATGTGAAGCACGGCTACCAGGAGATCCGCACCCCGATGATCCTCAGCGAGGAGCTGTGGCACCGCTCCGGGCATTGGGATCATTATAAGGACAACATGTATTTCACCAAGATCGACAACCGGGATTTTGCCATCAAGCCTATGAACTGTCCCGGCGGCATTTTGGTCTTTAAGCGCAAGATGCACTCCTACCGCGACCTGCCCCAGCGCCTGGGCGAGCTGGGCCTGGTGCACCGGCACGAGCTTTCCGGCGCGCTGCACGGGCTGATGCGGGTGCGCTGCTTCACCCAGGATGACGCCCACATCTTTATGACCCCCGAGCAGATCGAGGATGAGATTTTGGGCGTCATGCAGCTGATCGACAGCTTCTACAATGTCTTCGGCTTTGATTATGCGCTGGAGCTTTCCACCCGGCCGGAGGATTCCATGGGCAGCGACGAGGATTGGGAGCTGGCCACCAACGCCCTCATCAAGGCCCTGGAGCGCAACGGCAAGCCCTATGTGGTCAACGAAGGGGACGGCGCCTTCTACGGCCCGAAGATCGACTTCCACCTGAAGGATTCCATCGGGCGCACCTGGCAGTGCGGCACCATCCAGCTGGATTTCCAGCTGCCCGAGCGCTTTGATCTGACCTATACCGGCAAGGACGGCGAAAAGCACCGCCCCATCATGCTGCACCGGGTGATTTTCGGCAGCATCGAGCGGTTTATCGCCGTGCTCACCGAGCATTATGCCGGCGCGTTCCCCCTGTGGCTGGCGCCGGTGCAGGTGAAGGTCATGCCTATCGGCAACGCCCAGGAGGAGTATGCCCGCGGCGTCTATGACAAGCTGACGGCTGCCGGCATCCGGGCGGAGCTGGATGTGCGCAACGAGAAGATCGGTTTTAAGATCCGCGAGGCGCAGGTGCAGAAGATCCCCTACATGCTGGTGGTGGGCGACCGGGAGATGGCCTCCGGCCAGGTGTCGGTGCGCTCTCACAAGAAGGGCGACCTGGGCGCCGTGGCGGTGGAGCAGTTCCTGGCCGACGCCCTGGAGGAAATCAGAACGAAACAGAGATAATCCCCGTCAGGGGAAGAAGGGCGGCCCTGCAGCCGCCCTTTTTTCGCGGTGCTGCATCTGCCCGGCCTTGCGGCAGTGAATGAGAGAAAAACAGACTATGAACAAACAACAAACAGCCCCGGCAAACTAGACAAAGTTTTTTGGGGTAATTTAGCGGGATTTGCTGATAATTTCTGACGATTTGTGGTATTTTGCCCGATGAAACTTGATTAAAACGCACATTTGCACTATAATAATGTCGTTTTCAATCTGACGGGCCTGCCCATACCATCCGGCCCGGAAAGAGGAGGAGATGCCTTGGCGGAAAAACAGCCGGCCGAACCAAAACAGAAACGCAGACAGCCGAAAGCGCCGGGCATCCCCCTGACCGAGCGGCTGTACCGCTTCACTTATCTGATCGGCTCCCAGACCATCCGGCTGGGGCGCCGCCTGAAAAAACGCATCCTGCGTCTGGCGCGCTGGTGCGGCACCAGCCTGGTGCATGCGGCGCAGCGCGCCGGCCGGGGCATCCGGCATTTATGGGTGGCCCAGCGGCTGCGCATCAAGCGTTCTTACAGCGAGATCCGCCGGGGCCTGCGGGAGCTGCGGGAGGACTACCGGGCTTCCCGCCACCTTTCCCGGGAGGAAAAACGCGCCCGCCTCAAAGAGAGCGTCTCCAATTTCTTTCTGCAGTTTCACCGGCATATCCATACGCTGCTGCATTACTTTGCGCCGCTCCTGGGGCTGGTGATCCTGCTGGGGACGGTCTTTTATGTGCGCAGCCTCAATTTTGCGCTGGGCATCGGCTTTGACGGGCAGATCATCGCCTATGTGGAGAATGAATCCGTCTACGAGCAGGCCCGCGCCATGGTGGAAGACCGTATCATCCGGGATCTTTCCGCCGAGCAGGTGCATCTGACTCCCGAACGCTCGATGGCCATCGTGAAGAAAGAGGACCTGACCGATGCGGAAGAGCTGGCCAACCTGCTGATGCAGCGCAGCGGCGGGGAATTGAGCGAAGCGGACGGCTTCTATGTGGGGGATGACTTTATCGGCGCGGTGGAAGACGGCGACGAGCTGCTGATCTACCTGGATTCCATCCTGGAGGAGTACCGCACCGGCGAGCCGGGCGAGCGGGTCACCTTCGATAAGCCCATCAGCGTGGTGGAAGGGCTTTATCCCTCCGCCTCCATTGTGGATATTGCCGCGGTGCGCAACGTGCTCAACACCGAGGAGCAGGAGCAGCGCACCTACATCGTGCAGGAGGGCGACTCCCCGCTGCTGATCTCCGACAAGCTGGAGGTGCCCTACTCGGTGCTCAAATCCCTCAACCCCGGCATCGAAACCAGCCTGCTCATCGGGGACGAGCTGATCGTCTCCCGGGCGGTGCCCTATCTGAGCGTGCTGGTCACCCGCACGGTGGTGGAGGAGCAGTCCATCCCCTTTGAGATCGAGCAGACGGTGGATTCCAGCCAGAACCGCGGCTGGTCCGAGATCACCCAGACCGGTGAGGCCGGCCTGGAGGAGCTGACCTATGAGATCACCTATGAGGACGGGGTGGAAATCGAGCGCAAGCTCATCTCCACCAGGACCATCAAGGAGATGGTCCCCCAGAAGATCACAGTGGGCGGCAATACGCCGCTGGTCAGCTATCCCACGGTCAGCGGCGGCACCAATGTGGGCGGCTTTATCTGGCCGGTAGGCGGCGACGGCGGTTATGTCAGCGCCGGGCTTTACGGCTACTATGGCCACACCGGCATGGATATTGCCACCACCATCGGCACACCGATCTATGCGGCGGCGTCCGGGCAGGTGGTGCTGGCCAAGTGGAGCGCCTACTACGGCTACAACATCCTGATCGACCACGGCGGCGGCGTCCAGACCCGTTATGCCCACTGCAGCGCCCTGTATGTGCAGGTGGGCCAGTATGTGGAGCAGGGCACGCCGATTGCGGCGGTGGGCGCCACCGGCAATGTGACCGGGCCGCACTGCCACTTCGAGGTGAAGGTCAACGGCCAGTTTATGAACCCGGCCAACTATGTCGGCACCCGCACCCGCGCCCAGATGATGGCGGCCAGGGCCGCAGGCTATTGATTCGGCACAGAAGAAAAAGGGACTGCCCCGGGCAGTCCCTTTTTTGCGGAAAAATTGCCGCAAACTGTTGTTTTTTGCCGCTGCATTTCTTGCAGGGGCGTTGGATTTTTCCGCGCTTTTGGGGATACTATCAGCAGAATGTGGCCTCATGATGCGGGCGGGAATTTGGAGAGATCTGGAAAACCAGGCAAAATCCTTCAAAGTCCTTTCATTTTTCTGCAAAGGATGTTATAATACCGTCAGTATAGATGGGAGAAGGAGAGTCTTTACTTTGGAGAAATTTGTGATTCACGGTCCGGTAAAGCTGACGGGGGAAGTGGAGATCAGCGGCGCAAAAAATGCGGCGGTGGCCATCATCCCTGCCGCCATTCTCGCCCAGGGCAAATGTGTGGTGGAGAATGTGCCCAATATCAGCGATGTGGGCCTTCTCTGCAGGATGCTGCAGGATATGGGCGCCAGGGTGCGCTTTTTGACCAATACCACGGTGGAAATCGACACCACCTATCTGACCAACCCGGTGGTCCCGTATGAGCTGGCGCGGCATATGCGGGCTTCCTATTATTTTCTGGGGGCGCTGCTGGGCCGCTGCAGCGAGGCCAGCGTCTCCATGCCCGGCGGCTGCTGCTTTGGAGTGCGCCCCATCGACCAGCATATCAAGGGTTTTGAGGCGATGGGCGCCAAGGTCTCTATCGACGGCGGCATGATCAACGCCCGGTGCGATACGCTCTTCGGGGCGCACATCTATTTCGACGTGGTTTCGGTGGGGGCCACCATCAACGTGATGCTGGCCGCCGTGCGCGCCAAGGGCATCACCATTTTGGAGAACGCCGCCAAGGAGCCCCACATCGTGGACCTGGCCAACTTCCTCAACTCCATGGGGGCGGATATCCGCGGCGCCGGCACCGATGTGATCAAAATCCACGGGGTGGACATGCTCCACGGCACTACTTATTCCATCGTGCCCGACCAAATCGAGGCGGGCACCTATATGGTGGCGGCTGCCGCCACCGGCGGGGATGTGCTGATCCGCAACGTGATCCCCAAGCATCTGGAATCCATCACCGAGAAGCTGGAAAAATCCGGCGCCCTGGTGGTGGAATATGACGACGCGGTGCGGGTGACCCGCAAGGGCCCGGTGGAAAAAATCAACCTCAAGACCATGCCGCACCCGGGCTTTCCCACCGACATGCAGCCCCAGATGACCGCCATGCTGACCATCGCCAACGGCGCCAGCATCGTCACCGAAGGCGTGTGGGACAACCGCTTCCGCTATGTGGACGAGCTGCGCCGTCTGGGAGCCCAGATCTCGGTGGACGGCAAGGTGGCGGTGGTGCAGGGGGTGCCCAAGCTCACCGGCGCCCCGGTGAAAGCCACCGACCTGCGGGCAGGGGCGGCGATGATCATCGCCGGGCTGATTGCCGAGGGCAAGACGGAAATTGAGGATATCTATCATATCGAACGGGGATATGAGGATATTGTGGGCAAATTGAACCGCCTGGGGGCGGATATCCGCCGGGTGAGCATCCCGGATTCGCCTCTGGTTCAGGCGCTGTAAACAGCTTTGCGGCAGCCGGCAGCGGGTTTCCCTGCCGGCTTTTTGCTGCCGGCGGGACCGAGAGCCCGGCGGCAAGAGAGGAGAAGAGAATGGCGAGGTTTTGTCCGCTTTTCAGCTCCAGCTCCGGCAACAGCGTGTATGCCGGCAGCAGCGGCAGCGGCATTTTGATTGACGCGGGGGTCTCCTGCCGGCAGCTGACCGGCGCCCTGGCAGACCGGGGCATCCAGCCGGAGCAGCTGGCGGCCTTATTCATCACCCACGAGCACAGCGACCATGTCAAGGGGCTCCGAGTGTTTTCCGGCCGGTTCCCGCAGATCCCCATTTATGCCAGCGCCGAGACGCTGGAATATCTGGCCGCCCACGGGCTGGTTTCCCCCAAGGCGCAGCTGCACCCCGTCTGCGGCGGCGTGGCGGTGGGCGATCTGTGGGTGGAAAGCTTCGAGACCCCCCATGATGCGGTACATAGCCTGGGCTATCAGATCACCGCCCCGGATGGGCGCAAAATGGCGGTGGCCACCGACCTGGGGCATGTCTCCCCCACGGTGGCAAAGGCCATTGCCGGCGCCGATTTGGTGCTGCTGGAATCCAACTACGAGGCCAGCATGCTGGCGGTTTCCTCCTACCCCTATTCCTTAAAGCAGCGCATCGCCAGCGACCGGGGGCATTTGAGCAATGACTGCTGCGCCCGGCAGGCGGCGAGCATGGTCTCCTGCGGGTGCACCCGGGTGATCCTGGGGCATTTAAGCCGGGAAAACAACCTGCCCGAGCAGGCCCGGCTGACTACCCGGCTGGCGCTGGAGGAGGCCGGCATGCGCGAAGGGGTGGACTATCTGCTGGAGGTGGCAGCCCCGGTCAGTGACCGGGATTTAATCTGTTTTTGATCCGGCGTTTTTCGGGGAAGGGGGAAGGGACATGCAGTCCGTGACCATACTGTGCATCGGCAAGCTGAAGGAAGCCTATCTGACCGACGGCTGCGCGGAATATCTCAAGCGGCTGGGCGCCTACTGCAAGGCCCGGGTGGTGGAGCTGCCCGAGAGCCGCCTGCCCGACCAGCCCAGCCCCCGGCAGATCCAGCAGGCGCTGGAGGAGGAGGGGAAGGAGCTCCTTGCCAAAATCCCTGCCGGCGCCTGGGTGGCCGCATTGTGCATCGAGGGGCGGCAGATTTCCTCCCCGGGGCTGGCCGGCCTGATCGAAGAGGCCGGCCTGCAGGGCAGGAGCAGCCTGGTGTTTGTCATCGGCGGCTCCTGGGGGCTGTCGGACGAGGTGAAGCGCCGCGCCCAGCTGCGGCTTTCCCTGTCGGAGATGACCTTTCCCCACCAGCTGGCCCGCATGCTGCTGCTGGAGCAGCTTTACCGGGCGTATTCCATCCTCTATCACGGCAAGTATCATAAGTGACCGGGCACAGAGCAAAAATCAGTTCAGGGCAATAGAAAAGGGACGCTGAGGCGTCCCTTTTTTCACTGTATTTTCCCGGCGGGGCCTTTAAGGCTGCGAAGGGCCGGGCTCTTCATAATCCACCACGGCCCTGCCGCAGATGACCTCATGGACCAGGGCGCGCACCTTCTGGTGCTCCGGATGGCTTTGATAAAATTCCAGCGCCGCTCGGTCGCGGAAGACGGCCTCCAGGCAGGCGGTGTAGCCCTTGGGGTTGAAGTTGAGGGAGACCTTGGCGGAAACCAGGCCGTCGATTTTGCCCACCAGACCTTCCAGCCCCGCCTTGATGGCGCGGTAGTTTTCCTCATCGGTGCAGCCCCGGGCGCCGGGGGTGAAGTTCCAAAAGACGATGTGTTTGACCATGTGGCTTGCTCCTTTCTGTTTTCGGTCAGCCGCGGTGCCAGTATTTGCGGTCCAGCCCGCGGAACTGGATGGCTTCGGAAAGATCCGCCGGGGAGATGACCTCCTCCCCCTTCAGATCCGCGATGGTGCGCGAAACCTTGAGGATGCGGTCGTAGGCCCGGCCGGAAAGCCCCAGCCGGTCAAAGGCCTGGTGCAGCAGGCGGTCGGCCTCCGGGGTCATGGGGCAGCACTGGGCCAGAAGGCCCGCAGGGATATCCGCGTTGCAGTGGATGCCGAGACCGGCAAAACGCTTTTGCTGGATTTTGCGGGCCGCCACCACCCGCTGGCGGATCTCAGCCGAGGGCGTCTCCTGCCGGCGGGAGGAAAGCTGCTCATATTCCACAGCGGGCACCTCCACATGCAGGTCGATACGGTCCAAAAGCGGGCCGCTGATCTTGCCCAGGTAGCGGTCGATCTTCTGGGGGGAGCAGGTGCACTGGTGGCACTGGCTGCCATAGTAGCCGCAGGGGCAGGGGTTCATGGCTGCGATGAGGATCACCCGGGCCGGGTAGCTGACCCGGCTTTTGGCCCGGGAGATGGTGATGCTGCCGTCTTCCAGCGGCTGGCGCAGCGCCTCCAGGACGGAGGTGGAAAACTCCGGCAGCTCATCTAGAAACAGAACCCCCTGGTGGGCCAGGGAAATTTCCCCCGGCATGGGGTTGGAGCCGCCGCCGCACAGCCCCGCGCCGGAAACGGTGTGGTGGGGCGAGCGGAAGGGCCGCTGCCGCACCAGGCTCTGGCCCGGGCCCAGCAGGCCGCTGACCGAGTGGATTTTGGTGCATTCCAGCGCCTCCTCAAAGGTCATGGGCGGCAGGATGGAGGGCAGCCGTTTGGCCAGCATGCTTTTGCCCGAGCCGGGCGGCCCGATCATCAGCAGGTTGTGCCCGCCGGCCGCGGCGATCTCCAGGCCGTGCTTGGCCTCCAGCTGGCCCTTGACGTCGGCAAAATCCAGGCTTAAGGGCGCGGCAGGCTCTTCAAAGCGCATGTCGGCAGCGCGCTTGAGCTCCAGGCGGCCCTGCAGATGGCCGATGATTTCGCTGATATGCTTGACCGGGTAGCAGTCCACCCCCTGGATCACCGAGGCCTCCGCCCGGTTGTCATAGGGCAGGTACACCCGCCGGATGCCCTTACTGGCCGCATGGGCCACCATGGGAAGCACCCCGCGGGCGCCGCGCAGGCATCCGTCCAGCGAGAGCTCCCCGATGAAGGCGCAGTCCTCGGTGCCGGTGCTGAGGGTGCCGTCCAGCGACAGCAGGGCGCACATGATGGCGGCGTCATAGACCGAGCCCTCCTTGCGGATATCCGCCGGGGCCAGGTTGACCACAATGCGCCCCAGGGGCAGGGTGTAGCCGCAGTTGGAAAAAGCCGCCTTCACCCGGTCGCGGGATTCCTTGACGGCGGCGTCCGGCAGGCCGATGATCTCAAAGGCGGGGATGCCCCGCGCCAGATCCACCTCCACGCTGACGGTGAAGGCGTCGATGCCGCACAGGCCGAAACTTTTGAGTGAAGCGAACAACGCCGGTCCCTCCTTTTGACTTGGATACCCTCATTATACCAGCATGGGAAGATTTTGACAAATCCTGCCGCAGCAGGAAAAACGCCGCGAACTCCTACCATTTTGCTTTGTTTCATGGTATAATAAGCCTGTAATGCGGGACAAAGCAGCCCGCCCAGAAGGCAGCAGCCGCAGCCGCCGGAAAAACCGGCGGGGAAAGGGGAGTTTTCGATGAAAGAGACCGCACAGTATGAAAGATGGTGCAAGCTGGCGCTGGAGGACCCGGACCTGGTGGAGGAGCTGCGCCGGATCCAGGGCCAGGAGGAGGAAATCTACGAGCGCTTTTTTCAGGAGCTCAGCTTCGGCACCGCGGGGCTGAGGGGGGTGCTGGGCGCCGGCACCAACCGGATGAACATTTATACGGTGCGTCAGGCCACCCAGGGGTTTGCCAACGACCTGAACCGGCAGTATGAGCATCCGTCGGTGACTATCGCCTATGACAGCCGCATCAAATCCGACCTGTTTGCCCGCGAGGCGGCCTCGGTGTTTGCCGCCAACGGCATCACCGCTTATCTTTATCCCCATCTGATGCCCACGCCCGCCCTTTCCTTTGCGGTGCGGCACCTGGGCTGCCAGGGCGGCGTGGTGGTCACCGCCAGCCACAATCCCTCCAAATACAACGGCTACAAGGCCTATGGCCCCGACGGCTGCCAGATCAACCTGGAAACCGCCGACCGCATCCATGCGGAGATCGTGGCCACCGATTTGTTTGAGGATGTGCGCCGGCTGCCCTATGAGGAGGGGCTGCAGATGGGCAGCATCCGCCTGATCGGCCAGGAGGTGGAGGACGCCTACCTTGCCGCAGTGCTGGCGGAGCAGCGCCGCCCCGGCGTGGTGAAGGGCAGCGGCCTTAAGGTGGTTTACACCCCTCTCAACGGCGCCGGGCGCACCTGCGTGACCCGGGCGCTGCAGGCCATCGGCCTGGAGCAGCTGACCCTGGTGGCCAGCCAGGCCGAGCCGGACGGCACCTTCCCCACCTGCCCGTACCCCAACCCGGAGGATGCCGCCGCCCTGCAGGAGGGGCTTGCGGTCTGCCGCCGGGAGGATGCCGACCTGCTCATCGCCACCGACCCGGATTCCGACCGGGTGGGCATCGCTGTCCGGGATGGGGCGGATTACCGTCTGGTCACCGGCAACGAGACGGGCGTGCTGCTGCTGGATTATATCTGCCGGGCCCGGCTGGAAAGCGGCGAGATGCCCCAAAATCCCCTGACGGTCAAGACCATCGTCACCTCCACCATGGTGGATGAGGTGGCCCGCTCCTACGGGGTGGAGGTGGTCAATACCCTGACCGGCTTTAAATTTATCGGCGAGCAGATCCTCCATCTGGAGGAAAAAGGCGAGAAGGAGCGGTATATCTTCGGCTTTGAGGAAAGCTACGGCTATCTTTCCGGCACTTATGTGCGGGATAAGGACGGGGTGGACGCCTCCATGCTCATCTGCGAGATGGCGGCCTATTACCGCCGGCAGGGCATGACCCTGGCCGATGCGCTGCGGGCCCTCTACGAGAAATACGGCACCTATGTGGACCATGTGGATAACCTCTATTTTGAAGGGGTGGATGGCATGGAGCGGATGGCCGCCCTGATGGACCGGCTGCGCCAGAGCCCCATCACTGAGATCTGCGGGGCTGCGGTGACGGAGTTTTACGACTACCAGAACAGGGTGATGACCCGGCGGGACGGTTCCTCCCAGGCGCTGACCCTGCCGCGCTCCAACGTGCTGATCCACCGGCTGGAAAACGGCTGCACCGTCATCGCCCGGCCCTCCGGCACCGAGCCCAAGCTGAAAATCTACTTTACCATTGTGGGCAGGACCCGCAAGGAGGCCGCCGGCCGGCTGGAGGAATACCGCGCTTTTATGAAGGAGCGGCTGGCCTGAGGAACAATTTGGCAAAACCGAAAAAAATACTTGATTTTGCCGTCGGATTATGATATTATTCTTATTGTTGTTTACGTATAGACTGAAAGAGGTGAATTAGAATATGAAGAAGGGCATTCATCCTGATTACCAGCCGACCACCATCACCTGCGCGTGCGGCGAGGTTATCCATACACGCTCCACCAAGAAGGACATCCGCGTGGAGGTTTGCTCCAAGTGCCATCCTTTCTTTACCGGCAAGCAGAAACTGGTGGATACCGGCGGGCGCGTGGATCGCTTCAAGAAGCGTTTCGGTCTGGAGAAATAACGCATTGGTTTGCACTTGACAAGGCGGTACATTTGTGCCGCCTTGTTTTGCTGTCAGAAGGAGGAAGACCCTTGCAGGCATATGAGACCATAGCGGCCCCCGCCCAGGCGGAATTTGTGGAAAAACGCTCCCGCTTTATCGGTTATATCGCCCCGGTCAAAACCGAGGAGGAGGCGATGGCCTTTTTAAGCGAGAAGCGCGCCCAGCACTGGGACGCCACGCACAATGTGTACGCCTACCTTTTGCGGGAAAACCAGGCCCAGCGCTACAGCGACGACGGGGAGCCTCAGGGCACGGCGGGCCAGCCGGTGCTGGAGGTGCTGCGCCGGGAGGGGCTCACCGACGTGATCGTGGTGGTCACCCGGTATTTCGGCGGCATTCTGCTGGGCGCCGGCGGGCTGGTGCGGGCTTATTCCCACGGGGCCAAAATCGCCGTGGATGCCGCCCGGCGCCTGCGGATGACCCCCTGCGCACGGCTGCGGCTGCAGTTCGATTATTCCTTTTACGGCAGGCTCAGCCGCCTGCTGCCCCGTTTCGGGGTGAAAACCGCCGCCAGCGATTTCGGCGCGGCGGTGACGGTGGAGCTGTTGGTGGCGCAGGAGCAAAAAACCGCCTTTTTGAAGGAGCTGGAGGAGCTTTCCGCCGGGCAGGTGCACCCGGAAGAGATGGGCCTGTCTTGGGAGGATATGGCCTGAGCGGGAAAAATTTGCAGGAATTTTAAAATTTTGCGGATAAAAAGGAGGATTTTGCCCTCTTTCTGCTGTATATTTGTATGGAAGCTAAAATCCAAGACAGAATAGAAGGAGGGACGCCTGTGACCATCCGGGAGCAGATTGAGGCGCGGGAAAAGGCGTATTATTCCCCCTATGCCAAATTGGCCAGCGATTCCCGGGGGCGGGAAAAGCCGGAGGAGGAATGCCCCTACCGCACCGCCTTTGCCCGGGACCGGGACCGGATTATCCACTCCAACAGCTACCGGCGGCTGATGCACAAGACCCAGGTGTTCCTCTCGCCGGAGGGGGACCACTACCGCACCCGCATGACCCACACCGCGGAGGTCTGCCAGATCGCGCTGACCATTTCCAAGGGGCTGGCCCTCAACGAGGATCTCACCGAGGCCATCGCCATGGGCCACGATCTGGGGCACACCCCCTTTGGCCACTGCGGCGAGCGGGCCCTCAACGCCGTGTGCAGCGAGGGCTTTGAGCATACAGCCCAGAGCGTGCGGGTGGTGGAATATATCGAGCGGGGCGGCCGGGGCCTCAACCTGACCTGGGAGGTCAAAAACGGCATCGCCTGCCATTCCTCCAGCTGCCCCTGGGCGGAAACGCTGGAGGGCCGCGTGGTGCGCTATGCCGACAAAATTGCCTATTTAAACCACGATATTGACGACGCCATCCGCGCCGAGGTGCTGCAGCCGGGGGATATCCCCTGGGATGTGACCTATGTGCTGGGCCGGGGCAAATCCCAGCGGATCACCACCCTGGTGGCCTCCCTGCTGGAAAACAGCGGCGAGACCATCCAGATGGCCCCCGAGGTGGAAAAGGCCCTCTGGAAGCTGCGGGAGTTCATGTTTGAGGCGGTGTACACCAACCCCAAGGCCAAGGGGGAGGAATCCAAGGCGGAGGAGGTGGTCAAGCGGCTGTTCGCCTATTATATCGACCATCAGGAGCAGCTGCCGGAGGAATACCGCCGCATTGCCGAGCGTTTTGGCCGGGAACGGGCCGCCTGCGATTACATCGCCGGCATGAGCGACCGCTACGCCATCAGCTTGTATGAGGAGCTTTTCATCCCCAGGGCCTGGGGTATGTGAAGCCATAAGATCCTAGGGAAGGAGGGAGACCGGTGCCGAGACTGCCGGAAAGCTTTTTGCAGGAGCTGCGCTACCGCTGCGATATTGAGAGCATCGTCTCCTCCTATGTGCAGCTGAAGCGCCGGGGGCGCACGCTGCTGGGGCTTTGCCCCTTCCACAGCGAAAAGACGCCCTCCTTTAACGTGTACCCCGAGACGCAGTCCTACTACTGCTTCGGCTGCGGCGCCGGGGGGGATGTGATCACCTTTGTGCGCCAGATGGAAAACCTGGGCTATGTGGACGCGGTGAAGTTTTTGGCGCAGCGGGTGGGCATGCAGATGCCGGAAGAGGGGCTGGAAGATCCCGCCGGGCAATTGCGCCAGGTGATCTTGGAGATCAACCGGGCGTCGGCCCGGTATTTCCACCATCTGCTGGTTTCGCCCCAGGGCCGTCCGGGGCTGGAATACCTCACCGGCCGCGGGCTGACGGTCAAGACCATCAAGCATTTTGGGCTGGGCTACGCCGGCGGCGAATGGGACGGCCTGGCCCGCCATCTGAAAAGCCTGGGCTATACCGAGAGCCAGATGCTGGCCGCCTCGGTGGTGGCGCCCCGCAAAAACGGCGGCGTCTATGACCTGTTCCGGGAGCGGGCCATGTTCCCCATTATCGACCTGCGGGGCAACGTGATCGGCTTCGGCGGGCGCACCATGGGGGAGAGGGGCCCAAAATATCTCAACTCCCCGGATACGGCGGTGTTTAAAAAGAGCCGCAACCTGTTCGCCCTCAATTTTGCCAAGGCCGCCAAGGAGGACAAGCTCATCCTGGCGGAGGGCTATATGGATGTGATCGCCCTGCATCAGGCGGGGTTTGAGAATGCCGTGGCTACCCTGGGCACCTCGCTGACCAGCGAGCAGAGCCGGCTCATCAGCCAGTATGCCAGCCAGGTGATTCTCTCCTACGATTCCGACGAGGCGGGGCAGAAGGCCACCCGGCGCGCCATCGGCCTGTTTGACCAGGTGGGGCTCAAGGTACGGGTGCTGCAGATGACCGGTGCCAAGGACCCGGATGAATACATCAAAAAATTCGGCGCCGGGCGCTTTAAGCTTTTGTTGGACGGCGCCGACAACGCGGTGGAATTTGAGCTGGAAAAGCTGCGGCGCAAATATGATCTGGAAACCGCCGACGGCAAGGTGAGCTTTTTAAAGGAGGCTGCCTCTCTGCTGGCAGGTATTCAGAGCCCGGTGGAGCGGGAGGTCTATCTGGGCCGGGTTGCCCAGGAGATGGAAATTGACAAGCAGGCCCTTGCCCTGCAGGCAGAGGCTGTGCTGAAGCGCAAGGGCGCCGCCCAGCGCAAAAAAGAACAGTCGGATCTAAAAAATTTCATGCAGCTGCGTCCCGGTGAACCACAGGGGATGCCCCGCCGCGGCGAACAGCTGACCGCCGCCATTGCAGAGGAGCGGCTGATCGGCCTGATCTATAAAAACCCGGATTATGCCGCCGGTGTGCAGCAGCGCATCTCCCCGGAGGATTTCACCGACGAGGGGTGCCGCCGGCTGTATGAACTGCTGTGCCAGCGCCTGCAGGCGGGCGATTCGCTGGAAGTGACGGCGCTGGGGCAGCAGCTGGAAGAACAGGATTTTTCCCGCCTGGCGGGCATCATCGCAGCATCCTCCGGTGTTCATTACACAAAACAGGAAGCAGAGGATTATATCGCGGTGATCCTGCGGGCGTCAAAAATAAAAACAAAGGAACAGCTTGCCGGCCTGCCGCAGGAGGAACTGCGGCAGTACATCCAGTCGCTGGCAGACCGTAAAAAATAGGGGGAATTCACTTGGCAGAGAAAGAGAAAAAGAATCTGATTCAGGATCTTTTGGAGCAGGGCAAGGCCAAAGGCCGCCTGACCACCAAGGAGATCAGCGATGTGCTGGAAGAGGCAGACTTCGACATTGAGCAGGTGGACAAGCTCTACGACATGCTGGAAAGCATGAACATCGACATCGTGGAGGATGGCACGGACCCGGCGGCGGATTTTGCCATCACGGCCAGCAGCGACGATCTGGAAAGCGCCCTTTCCGCCGAGGGCATCAACATCGACGACCCGGTGAAGGTATACTTAAAGGAGATCGGCCGGGTGCCCCTGCTCACCAGCGAGGAGGAAATCGACCTGGCCACCAAGATGGCGGCCGGCGACCCTGCCGCCAAAAAGCGCCTGAGCGAGGCTAACCTGCGTCTGGTGGTCAGCATTGCCAAGCGGTATGTGGGCCGCGGGATGCAGTTTCTCGACCTGATCCAGGAGGGGAACTTGGGACTGATTAAAGCGGTGGAAAAATTTGACCACACCAAAGGCTTTAAATTTTCCACCTATGCCACCTGGTGGATTCGCCAGGCGATCACCCGCGCCATTGCCGACCAGGCCAGAACCATCCGCATCCCGGTGCACATGGTGGAGACCATCAACAAGGTGAAAAAGGTCAGCAGCCAGCTGCTGCACAAAAACGGCCACGAGCCTTCCGCGGAGGAGATTGCCGCCGAACTGGACATGCCGGTGGACAAGGTGCGCGAGATCATGCGCGTCGCCCAGGAGCCGGTCTCGCTGGAGACGCCCATCGGCGAGGAGGAGGACAGCCACCTGGGGGATTTCATCCAGGATGAGGATGCCCCCGCCCCGGCGGATGCGGCGTCGCTGATCCTGCTCAAGGAGCAGCTCAGCGAGGTGCTCCAGTCCCTGACTCCCCGGGAGGAGAAGGTGCTTAAGCTGCGCTTCGGCCTGGAGGACGGCCGCAGCCGCACCCTGGAGGAAGTGGGCAAGGAATTCAACGTCACCCGGGAGCGCATCCGCC
>CAJFPC010000023.1 GCA_904398325.1 Candidatus Neoruminococcus faecicola
CAGTTCGAATCTGGTTAGCAGCTCCAATGCAAAAGCCCGGTCTCTGACCGGGCTTTTCTTATACCACTCCGTCATCCCCCGCCTTTTTCGCTGCAAAAGGCACGTGTGGCTCGCTGTCGCTGCCGCCCTTTTGCGGGTGCTTGCGATCTAAACCGACCGCTCCTGCCGTAGAAACCCCGATCAATGGCTTTATGAGGCCGTTTGTCGGGGTTTCTTTTTTGCCGTATTTTCTGTCCCAACTCAAATATTAGCACAGATCGTCTGGTATCGTAAAGGATTCTCGACAAAAAGTCGGCAAATTTTGGCGCCCTCGCGGCGGCTCGCTGTCGCTATCACCCTTTTGCGGGCTGATTGCAACCTAAATTGATCCTGTCTGCCATTGCTGAAGCTCGGGTTCTGGCCGGCTTTTTATTTTTTCCGCCGTTTCAGAGCCTCAGAGCCGCTCGTTCTTATTTTTTTAGGAAAGCATGCCGCTGCTTTCGCTCCCAATTACCGCTGCTGCAAGGTGATGCAGGTTGCTCCAGCGGTACTTTTCTGCCGCAAGACACGGTGTTTGCCGTGTCTTTCTTTTTATTGCTCAGCCGAATGTTGCGTTAACGCAATAATTGAGACAGAGAAAGAATGTCCGAATTTGCTCTTGAATTCAGAATAATCCCCTATTATAATTAGAATCAGGTGAGGGAATATTTAAAATCGTTGCGTCAATGCAACGAAAACGAGAGAAAGGAGGGCTACGGTTGGATTTTTTGACCCTGAAAACGCAGGCGGCCGCCCTGGCCGGGATGGCCGCAGCCGCCTGTTCGGCGCTGTTCGGTCCCTGGAATGCTGCAATGGCGACCCTGATGATCTTCATGCTGGCGGATTATGTTTCCGGTGTGGTGTCGGCGGCCCTGTTTCACAACAGTGATAAAAGCGAAAACGGCGCCCTTTCCAGCAAGGCGGGATGGCAGGGCCTCTGCAAAAAGGCGATGATGCTGCTTTGCGTGCTGGTGGCCTGGCGGCTGGATCTGCTCTCGGGCAGCGGGGGCCTCATCAAAGATGGCGTCATTTTGGCGCTGACCCTCAACGAGGCGGTTTCGATTCTGGAAAACGCCGGGCGCATGGGGGTGCCGGTGCCGGAGCCGCTGCGGCAGGCGGTGGATTTGCTTGGCAAAAAAAGTGGTTCAAAATGAGAACAATTGTTTCTATCGAAAGGCGAAAGGAGTTTGGCCATGACATATGAGCAGCGACATTATCGAGAATTGGTGAAGCTGTACTGCGCCGGGATGGATACTGCCAGCCGCCGCAGCGCCGCCGGCAAGCTGCTGGCCTGGGCGGCGGCCATGCGGGCAGAGATCGCCCGCAAGGAGGCGCTGGATAAACAGCGCAGCCGGCAGAGGCGGGCCTCCTGATGGGGGGATTTTTGCCTCATGCGCCGCTGGAACCGCCGGCGCCCGGCTGGCGCAGCCGGCAGTATGAGCTGCTGGCCGGTCGCCTGTCGGAGCTGGAAGAGGAGCAGCGCGGCCTGGTGCGCAGCTACCGCCAATGCCAACGGGAACGCCGCGCCCTGCTGCGGCGGCTGCGGGAATGGGGCTTTGAGCCGGAGGAGCAGTGAGGGGGAACCATTCCCGGCAGTTTTGGATAGTATAAAAAGGACCCCGTCTTGGGGCCTAGCCTCCCAGGGGTCCCTGCCCGCCTCCAGCGGGATGTGAGAACAGGAGGAATGCTTTCGTGGCAGACAAAAAGAAAATATATCTGAGCCCGGAACGCCGTCCGGCGCCCCACGGGCCCTTTGCCGATGGGGTCACCTTCGAGCATGACTACTGCGTGGAAATTGCAGAGATGGAGCGCAAAGACCTGGAGCGCTGCGGCTTTGAGGTGATCGTCGCCCCCGATTCCATGACCATCGCCCAGCGCGCCAAAGAGGCCAACCGCCTGAAGATGGATCTCTATCAGGCGATCCACACCAATGCGGGCGGCGGCACCGGCACCGAGATGTTCTATTACCCCGACCCGGAGAGCATCCGCGCCAACCAGCTGGTTTATGACGAGCTGGTGGAGCTGTATCCCTCCAAACGGGGGATCAAAAACGGCAAGGCATACCTGGAAAACAACAGCACCGATATGGTGAGCGTTTATGCGGAAATCGCGTTCCACGACAACAAAAAGGATGTGGAATTTCTGCTGAGCGAAAAGCGGCAGATCGCCGCCGCCCTGGCCCGCGGCACCTGCAAGTATTTTGGGGTGGCGTATCTGGAAGAAGAGGCCGGCGGCCAAGCGGAGGAAATCGCCCGCCTGAAGGAGCGCCTGGAGGCGCTGAAAAAAGAACAGCAGGAGATTGCCGATGAGCTGATCCGGCTGGCAGAACGGCTGAAAGCCTGAAAAGCGGGAAGGCCCTGACCGGGGCCTTCCCGTTTTTTCATGCAAATTTTGGTTGTAATTTATGGCCGGATGCACTACAATAGAGAAAAATGCGTTCGGCAAAAGGAGGACGGCAGCGTTGGGGACAAGGCGCTTTCGATGGACACCGGCCAGGGTGATTCTGCTGGCCTTTTTCAGCCAGATCCTGGTGGGGGCGCTGCTGCTCTGCCTGCCTTTTGCGACCCGCACCGGGGAGAGCGTCTCCTTTTTGGATGCGATGTTCACCGCGGCATCTGCCACCTGCGTGACCGGGCTGGCCCTGTTTGACACTGTGCAGCAATGGTCCTGGTTCGGCCAGGGGGTGATTTTGCTGCTCATCCAGGTGGGCGGCCTGGGCGTTATCACTATGGCCATGGCAGCGGCCATTTTTTCTGGGCGCAAGATCGGCTTAAAGCAGCGGTTCTTTTTGCAGGAGTCGCTGAGCGCCCCCCAAATGGGCGGCGTGCTGCGGCTGACCGGCTTTATCCTCAAGATGACCGCCATCTTTGAGGGGGCGGGCATCCTGGCGCTGGCGCTGCGCTTCTGCCCGGAGATGGGGCTGGCCCGCGGGCTTTGGTATGCGGTGTTCCACTCGGTTTCTGCCTTCTGCAATGCGGGCTTTGATTTGATGGGCTGCCGGGGGGAGAGCTTTGTCTCGCTGACCCATTATGCGGGCGACCCGGTGGTGAACCTGACGGTGATGCTGCTGATTATCTTAGGCGGGCTGGGCTTTTTTACCTGGTATGATTTAAAGATGCACCGGCTGCATTTCCGCCAGTATGCGCTGCAGACCAAGATTATCTTGGTGGTCACGGGGCTACTATTGGTGCTGCCCGCCGTCTATTTGTTTTTTGTGGAATTCTCGCAGCCGCAGTGGGCTTCACTGACAGCGGGGGAACGCTTTTGGGCGGCGCTGTTTCAAAGCGTCACCCCCCGCACCGCCGGCTTTAATACAGTGCCGCTGCCGCTGCTCAGCCCGGTGGGGGCGATGCTGCTGGTGTGCCTGATGCTGATCGGCGGCGCGCCCGGCTCCACAGCCGGCGGCATGAAGGTGACCACGGTGGCGGCGCTGGCGCTGTCGGTGCGGGCGGCTTTCCGCCGGCAGGATACGCCCCGCTGCTTTGGCCGGCGGCTGCCAAAAGAGACGGCCTTGTATGTCGGCGCGCTGCTGTTTTTATACCTCGGGCTGTTTCTGGTATCCGGTGCGGTGATTTGCCTGGCGGAGGGCGTTTCGCTGGAAGCCGCCTTTTTCGAGACGGCTTCCGCCCTGGGGACGGTGGGCCTCTCGATGGGCATTACGCCGGAATTGGGGCCGGTTTCCAAAGTGGTCTTAATGACGCTGATGTTCTTCGGCCGTGTGGGAGGCTTGACCATGATGTACGCTCTGACCCAGGAGGGCAGGGGCAGCGTCTCCCAGCTGCCGGAGGAGAAGATCACCGTCGGCTGAGGGCCGGCGGTGCAGGAATGGATAAAGGAGCAGATCGGTTATTATGAAATCCATATTGATTATCGGAATGGGGCGGTTTGGCCGGCATATGGCGGCCAAGCTGCAGGAGCTGCGCCACGAGGTGCTGGCGGTGGATATCAGCGAGGAGCGCATCAACGATGTGCTGCACCTGGTCACCAGCGCTCAGATTGGCGACGCCACCCGCGAGGCGTTTATCGCGTCGCTGGGGGTGCGGGATTTTGACGTGTGCGTGGTGGCCATCGGCGATAACTTCCAAAGCTCGCTGGAGACCACGGCCCTGCTCAAGGATTACGGCGCCAAAAAGGTGATTGCCCGGGCAAACCGGGAGGTGCACGCCAAGTTTTTATTGCGCAACGGCGCCGACGAGGTGGTCTACCCCGAAAAACAGATGGCGGTGCGCGCTGCGGTACGCTGCGGCATGGACCATGTGTTTGATTATATCGGGCTCAACGACAATTATTCGATCTATGAGACCTCGGTGCCGGAGGAATGGAAGGGCAAAAGCATCGCTCAGCTGCAGGTGCGCCAGTGCTATCATATCAACATTCTGGCTATCAAAATGGGGGAGGAGCTGGACCCGCTGCCCCGGGCGGATTATCAGTTTTCCGGGCAGGAGACGCTGCTTTTGCTCGGCACCAACAAGGATATCAGCCGGTTCCTTGCCGGCTGAGCAAATATTTTTTGCGGGTATCTTGCGCCGCTGACAGATTTTAGGTATAATAAAAGCTAATATTTATTTCAAAAGAAGGAGGAGTTCTGGAATGAAAGACAACGAGATTTTGGATACCATAGGCTTTGTCGGCCAGTTCGACAAAGAAGTAGGGGATGCCATGCAGTCAGAGCTGGACCGCCAGCAGCGGAACATCGAGCTGATTGCCTCGGAAAACTTCGTTTCCCCGGCTGTGCTTGCTGCCATGGGCACCGTGCTCACCAACAAATACGCCGAGGGCTACCCCGGAAAGCGGTATTACGGCGGCTGCCAGTGTGTCGATGTGGTGGAAAACATCGCCATCGACCGCGCCAAAAAGCTCTTTGGCGCTGAGCATGCCAACGTGCAGCCTCATTCCGGAGCTCAGGCGAATTTTGCGGCCTATGCCGCCGTCATCCAGCACGGCGACACGGTGATGGGCATGGATCTTTCCCAGGGCGGGCATCTGACCCACGGTTCCCCGGTGAATTTTTCCGGCACCAACTATCACTTTGTCCCCTACGGGGTGGACGCCGGGACCCAGCGCATCGATTATGACAAAATGCGCCAGATCGCCAAGGAATGCCATCCCAAGCTGATTGTGGCGGGCGCCAGCGCCTATCCCAGGGAGATCGATTTTAAGGCCATTTCCCAGATTGCCAAAGAGGTGGGCGCCTATTTCATGGTGGATATGGCCCACATCGCCGGCCTGGTGGCGGCGGGGCTGCATATGTCCCCGGTGCCCTATGCGGATATCGTCACCTCCACCACCCACAAGACGCTGCGCGGCCCCCGCGGCGGGCTGATCCTCTGCAAGGCCGAGCTGGCCCAGAAGATCGACAAGGCCATTTTCCCCGGCACCCAGGGCGGCCCGCTGGAGCATATCATCGCCGCCAAGGCGGTCTGCTTCGGGGAGGCGCTCAAGCCGGAATTCAAGGAGTATCAGCAGCAGCTGCTCTCCAACAGCAAAGCCCTGGCCGCCGCGCTGCTGGAGAAGGGCTTCGACCTGGTCTCCGGCGGCACCGACAACCACCTGAACCTGATCGACCTGCGGCCCATGCACATCACCGGCAAGGAGATGGAGCACCGCCTGGATGAGGTGTATATCACCGTCAATAAAAACGCCATCCCCTTCGACCCGGAAAAGCCCTTTGTCACCAGCGGCATCCGGGTGGGCACGGCGGCGGTCACCACCCGCGGCATGGTGGAGGAGGATATGAAGCTGATCGCAGACTTTATGTACCGCGCCGCCACCAACTTTGAGGCCGAGGCGGATTCCATCCGCGACGGGGTCAACGCCCTGTGCGGCAAATACCCGCTGTATCGGGTGAAGTAACAGAATCAGGGCGGCCCGCCCGCTGCGGGCAGGCTGCTGCAAAAGCGTTACGGGTGCGGGCTTTCCGCGCCCGTAATGTGCATCCGGCCGAGAGAGGGAAGCGTCCCATGAAAAAATCCCACAAGAGAATCCTGCTGTGTGCAGCTGCGGTATTGCTGCTGGCGGCCGCCGCGGCGCTGGTATGGCGCTATGCCCCGCAGCTGGCCTGGCTGGCCGGGGAGGAGGGCCGCCGGGAGCTGGAGGCCTTTTTAAGCGGCTTTGGGCCGGCCAGCGCGGTGGTTTTGTTCCTGCTGCAGATTGCGCAGGCCTTTGTGGCGGTAATCCCGGCGGAGCCGCTGGAGATCTTTGCCGGCATGACCTACGGCGCCTGGACCGGCTCCTTGCTGTGCGCCGCGGGGGTGTTCTGCGGCAGTGCGGCGGTGTTTGTGCTGGTGCGGCACTTCGGCAGGCGCGTGGTGGATTTTTTCTGCCGGCAGGAGGAAAATTCCCGCTGGCTGCGGTATTTCACCCAGGGCAGCCGCCTGGAGGCGACAGTCTTTCTGCTTTATCTGATCCCTGCCCTGCCCAAGGATGTCTTCACCTACCTGGCGGCGCTGACCCCCATCGGCCGCACCAGGTTTTTGTTCCTTTCCACCCTGGCGCGGATGCCCTCCATTTTGATGAGCACCTTTACCGGCGCGGCGCTGGTGGAAGGGGCCTATCTTTCCGCCGCGGTGGTGGCGGGGCTTTCGGCGGCGCTGGGGGTGGCGGGCTTCTTTTTGCGGGAGCGCATCCTCGCCTGGCTGGACCGCCACACCCGCCACAAGCTGGAACTGTAAGCGGCCCTTTGGGGCCGAAATCAAAAAAAGCGCCGGCTGGGCGCTTTTTTCCTTTAAGGAGCGGCAAAATCCGTGCGGATGACCCGGTCGCTGCAGGCGGGGGAGTAGAGGAAGGAATCCATATGGCTCCCCGGCAGAAAGTACCGCGGCGGCACACAGGGATATTTGGCGTCGAAGGCGTCCACAATGATGAGCTTTACCTTCATCTTTTCCGGCAGGATGTTTTTGATAAAGACACTGGCCTGCTGGCCGGGGAAGACATCCTCCTTCGGCTCGGCCAGGCCCGCCAGGTTGGGTGTCAGCTCGATAAAGATGCCGTAATGCTCCACCGAGCGCACTACCCCGGCCACCGTTTCCCCCGGGGCAAACAGGCTGGCGTTTTCCTCCCAGGTGCCCAGCAGCTCCTTGTGGGAGAGGGTGATCTTTCCATCCGGCGCGGTGTAGCGCACCACGGCGTGGATTTCCTGCCCTACAAAGAAACGGTCCCTGGGGTGGGAGATGCGGGAGATGGAGATGGCGTCGATGGGAATCAGGGAGGGGATGCCGCAGCCGATATCCACAAAGCAGCCGAAATTTTCCAGATGGGTGACGCGGGCGTCGATGATATCGCCGGGGCGCAGATGATCCAGATAATCCCGGCGGCACTGGGCCTGCACCGCCCGCCGGGAAAGCACCGGCCGCACGCCGCCGTCGGGACCGGGCTCAAAGCCGGTGATCTGAAAGCACACCGGCTTGCCCACCCGGGAAATCAGCGCAATATCGCGGGTGGTGCCCTCCTCAATGCCCTCTGCGCCCTCCGTTCGGGGGATGATCCCCTGGGTGCAGCCCAGATCTACAATCAGGTCGTGGCCGTGGTCGCACAATACCGTCCGCGCTTCCAGAATCACCCCTTGAGAGAATGCCTCCCGCAGGGTGGAAAGGTCTCTTAAGTAATATGCATTTTCCGGAGTATCCAGCAGGGCGCCTTCCGGTTTATAGGTTGTCATTTGTGTACCCTCCTCTTTTTACAAAAACAGCAGCCGCGGGCATGCCTGTTTCACTTATATTCGCCGGCGGGGGCAAACATGCCTGGGCCGGTGCGGCGGTCAGGGCTCTTTTCGCGGGCGCAGGAGGGGCGGCCGGCGCCGGCTTTGGCGGCGACAGAATCCGGATACCATTTGCGGGCGGTTTGTGGTATAATAAGAAAAATACATGACACAAAGCTGCCCCTTGGGGGCGGAGGAAAAGGCGGTGCGCCGGGGTTTGGAGCGCCGCAGGCGGAAGACGCCGGATTTCATCAACAGGAAACGGGAAAGGGGCAAGGCGGTATGGACGTGCGCGTGGGGGACATTTTGACCATGAAAAAAAACCATCCCTGCGGCGGCCGGGAATTTCTGGTGCTGCGCTCGGGGATGGATTTCCGCATCCGCTGCACCACCTGCGGCCGGGAGATGATGCTGCCCCGCCTGCGGGTGGAAAAAAACATCAAGAAAATCACCCGCCCCTCGCCCGGGGAGGAAGGATAAGACATGTTTGAAAAGCTAAAGGCGGCCCAGCAGCGCTATGAGGAGCTGAACCTTCTGCTGGCCGACCCGGCGGTCATCAGCGACAACCAGCGCTACCGCGAGCTGATGAAGGAGCATAAATCCCTCGGCCCGGTGGTGGAGGAATACCAGGTCTATGAGCAGGCCTGCCGCCAGGCCCAGGAGGCCCGGGAGCTGATGGAGGAGCCGGGCGCCGACCGGGAGCTGCAGAAAATGGCCCAGGAGGAGCTGGAAGCCGGCCGTGCCAAAATGGAGGAGAGCGCCGAGCGGCTGAAGATCCTGCTGCTGCCCCGGGACCCCAACGACGAGAAAAACGTGATTGTGGAGATCCGCGGCGGCGCCGGCGGGGAGGAGGCAGCCCTGTTTGCCGCTTCGCTCTACCGCATGTACAGCATGTTTGCCGAATCCAAGGGGTGGAAGACGGAGATCCTCTCTTCCAATTCCACCGAGCTTGGCGGCTATAAGGAGATCAGCTTTTCCATCCAGGGGGAGGGGGCTTACTCCAAATTAAAGTTTGAGAGCGGCGTCCACCGGGTGCAGCGGGTGCCGGAGACCGAGACCAGCGGGCGCATCCATACCTCCACCGTCACGGTGGCGGTACTGCCCGAGGCGGAGGAGGTGGAGCTGCAGATCAACCCCGACGATCTGCAGATCGACACCTACCGTTCCGGCGGGGCGGGCGGCCAGCACGTCAACAAGACGGAGTCGGCCATCCGTATCACCCATCTGCCCACCGGGCTGGTGGTGGAATGCCAGGATGAGCGCAGCCAGTATAAAAATAAGGATAAGGCCATGAAGATCCTGCGCTCACGGCTGTATGAGCGTATGGTGCGCGAGCAGAACGAGAAGATCGCCAGCGAGCGCCGCAGCCAGGTGGGCACCGGCGACCGGTCGGAGCGCATCCGCACCTATAATTTCCCCCAGGGGCGGGTCACCGACCACCGGATCGGGCTGACGCTTTACCGCATCGAATCCATTATGAACGGGGACATCGAAGAAATCTGCGACGCGCTGGTCACCTATGACCAGGCGGAGAAGCTGAAACATCAGGCGGAGGAATTATAATGCCAGAAACAAAATTGCTGCCGGTGCATGACCTGGCAGCGGATCGGGAATCCTTAGAAACAGCGGCCCAGATCCTGCGGGAGGGCGGGCTGGTGGCCATCCCCACCGAGACGGTCTACGGCCTTGCCGCCAACGCCCTGGATTCCGATGCAGTGCGGCGCATCTACGAGGCCAAGGGCCGCCCGTCGGATAACCCACTGATTGTGCATATTGCGGAGGTGGAGGATGCCCGGGCGCTGGCCACCGAATTCCCGCCGGCCGCCCAAACGCTGGCGGAGGCCTTCTGGCCCGGGCCGCTGACCATGATCCTGCCCAAAAGCGGCCTGGTGCCCGACCAGACCTCGGGGGGGCTTTCCACCGTGGCCATCCGCATGCCCAGCCATCCGGTGGCCCGGGAGCTGATCCGGCTGTGCGGACTGCCGCTGGCGGCGCCGTCGGCCAACCTTTCCGGCTATCCCAGCCCCACCACGGCTCAGCACTGCATCCGGGATCTCAACGGCCGGGTGGAGGGCATTATCGTGGGGGAGGACTGCGGCGTGGGGGTGGAATCCACCGTCATCTCCCTGGTGGGGGAGCGCCCCCGCATCCTGCGCCCCGGCGCCATCACCCCCGAGATGATCTCCCAGGCGCTGGGCGAAGAGGTGGAGCTGGACCCTGCCGTCACCCAGGAATTAAAATCCGGCGCGGTGGCGGCCTCCCCCGGTATGAAGTATAAGCATTACTCCCCCCGGGCGGATGTGATCCTGGTGGAGGGCAGCTGGGATTTCTTTCAGCGCTATGTGGAGGAAAACGCCGGCGAGCGCTCCGCCGCCATGGTGTTTGACGGCGAGGCCTGCCGGCTGGAGCTGCCCGCGCTGGAATACGGCCCCAGGGAGGACAGCGCCGCCCAGGCCCGGGAGATTTTTTCAGCGCTGCGCCGCATGGACGATATGGCCGAGCAGGAGGTCTTTGTGCGCTGCCCCAGCCGGGAGGGCGTGGGCCTGGCGGTCTATAACCGCCTGATCCGGGCGGCGGGCTTTGACCTGGTGCGCCAGAAGGCGCTGGTGCTGGGCCTCACCGGCCAGACGGGGGCGGGCAAATCCACCCTGAGCCGGTATTTTGCCGATATGGGCTTCGGCGTGGTGGATGCGGATCAGATTTCCCGCCTGGTGACCCAGCCCGGCAGCGAGGCGCTTCTGCAGATCGCCTCCTGCTTCGGGCCGGGGATGCTCACCCCCGACGGCGGGCTGGACCGGCGCAAAATGGGGGCGCTGGTTTTTTCCGACCCGGCGGAGCTTAAGGCCCTCACCGACCTGCTCAATCCCTTTATCCTGGAGGAGACCCGCCGCCAGATCGAGCTGGCCTCTGACGGGCACGACTATGTGCTGCTGGATGCCCCCACCCTGCTGGAAAGCGGCGGCGAGGTCTTCTGCAGCCAGGTGGCGGTGGTCACCGCCCCGGCGCCGCTTCGGCTGGAGCGCATCATGCTGCGGGACGGCTTGGATGAGTATGCGGCCCGCCAGCGCATGGAGGCCCAGCCCCCCGAGCAGTTTTATCTGGAGCGGGGCGACTATCACCTGGTCAACGACGGCGGCGAAGCGCAGCTGCTGGCCCAGGCCCGGGCTGTGGCGGAGGATTTCATCCTCAAGGGGACGGTATGACCCGCCGCCGGAAGCTGGCGGCTGCCGCGGCATTTTTTCTGGCGGTATGCGCCGCGTTTTTGCTGGCGCACCATTATTACTACCGGCAGGCCTATCCGCTGGGGTATCAGGAGCTGGTGAAGCGCTACTCCGGCGAAAACGGCCTCGAGCCTTCCCTGACCTTTGCGGTGATCCGCACCGAGAGCAGCTTTGAGCCCTGCGCCCAATCCTCGGTGGGGGCCAAAGGGCTGATGCAGATCACCGAGGATACCTGCGACTGGGCCGCCTGGCGCATGGGGGAGGAGAGCGATTACGACAGCCTTTATGACGCCGAGACCAATATCCGCTACGGCTGCTACATCCTTTCGCTGCTGCTGGAGGAATTCGGCAGTGAGGAAACCGCCCTGGCGGCCTATCACGCCGGCTGGGGCCGGGTGAAGGAATGGCTGGCGGACAGCGAATACAGCCCCGACGGCGAGCATTTGTCAAAGATTCCTTACGGGGATACCAGGCAGTATGTCCGCAAGGTGATGGATACCAAACAAATCTACGAGAAGCTTTATCACTTGAGCGGCCAGCCCTAACCGGCCGCAGGAAAGGAGATTTTAACCATGAGCGAAGCAAAAACCAGAGGGGAAGAGCTCAAAGAGAGCCTCACCCTGAGCCGGGAGCATATCTCCGGCAGCCAGACCGAGGAGGAACGCCGTCAGGTGATGGAGTTCTGCGAGGGGTACAAGGATTTTCTCAACCGCTGCAAAACCGAGCGCGAATCGGTCCACTATGCGGTGGAAAAGGCCAAGGAATACGGCTATGTGCCCTTTGAGCCGGGCAAAAAATACCAGCCGGGCGACAAGGTCTACTCTGTCAACCGGGGCAAGAGCATGATCCTGACCACCTTCGGCACCAACCCCCTCACCGACGGGGTGCGCATCCAGGCCAGCCATATTGATTCCCCCCGGCTGGATCTCAAGCAGAACCCGCTGTATGAGGACAGCGAGATTGCCCTTTTAAAAACCCATTATTACGGCGGCATCAAAAAATACCAGTGGAGCGCCATCCCGCTGGCACTGCACGGCGTGGTGGTCAAGGAGGACGGCACGGTGCTGCACGTCACCCTGGGCGAGGATGCCGGCGACCCGGTGTTCTGCGTCACCGACCTGCTGCCCCATCTGGGCCGGGAGCAGATGAAGCGCACCTTGAACGAGGGCCTCAAGGGCGAGGAGCTCAACATCATCTTCGGCTCCGAGCAGCTTCAGGATGAGAAGGTCAGCGAAAAGGTCAAGCTCAACATCCTCTCGCTGCTGGCGGAAAAATACGGCATCACCGAGGAGGACTTCACCTCCGCCGAGCTGTGCGCCGTGCCCGCCTTCACTGCCAAGGATGTGGGCCTGGACCGCAGCCTGATCGGCGCCTACGGCCAGGATGACCATGTGTGCGCCTATACCTCCCTGATGGCGGAGCTGGAGACCAAAAATCCCCGCTACACCACCGTCACCATGCTGGCGGATAAGGAGGAGATCGGTTCCAACGGCGCCACGGGCCTGAAATCCAACTATTTCTATGATTATATCTGCGATTTGGCGGAAAGCTTCGGCGTCTGCCACCGCCGGGTGTTTGAGCATTCCAAGTGCCTTTCCGCCGATGTGGGCGCCGCCTATGACCCCACCTTCGGCGATGTGAGCGAAAAAAACAACTGCGCCTATCTCAACCACGGCCCGGTGCTGATGAAGTACACCGGCGCCGGCGGCAAGAGCGGCACCAACGACTGCCGTGCGGAGTATTTCGCTTTTGTGCGGCGGATCTTCAACCAGGCGGGGGTGCCCTGGCAGACCTCCGAGCTGGGCAAGGTGGATGCCGGCGGCGGCGGCACCGTGGCCATGTATATCGCCGAGATGAATGTGGATACGGTGGATATCGGCGTGGCGGTGCTTTCGATGCATGCGCCCTTTGAGCTGGTGGCCAAAAACGACGTGTACCACACCTACCGGGCATTCCGGGCCTTTTACGAATAATCTGCAGGCGAAAAGAAAAAGCCGCTGCCTCTTTTTTGGGGCGGCGGTTTTTTGGCGCCGGGCGCTCCCGGCCCGGCCAGCGCAGCGCAAAAGCCCGGAGAAGCCCCGGGCTTTTTTGATTTGGTTCGGCTTATCTGCCGATGGGCGGGTCGTAAACGCCACACATGGGCCCGCCGGTCAGCTGGTTGCGGAAGGGGGAGGCGCGGCCCCGCAGGATGCCCGACGCCACCCAGCGCAGCGCAAAAGCCCGGG
>CAJFPC010000024.1 GCA_904398325.1 Candidatus Neoruminococcus faecicola
GGTCTAGTGCGCTAAAAAATGCTGAAGTGATTCACTTTGAGGAAATTCCGCGCCGTCCCCTGGGTGCGCACGGTCTCTTCTGCGGTCATGCGCTGGGCCGGGTCCTTCGGCAGGCGGGTCAGATAACCCCGCAAATAGCTCATATTCCCCTGCCCGCCGGGATAGCGAATGCTGCGGTGGAAGGGATACAGCAGATACACGCCGGGGTTTTTGTATTTCATCTCCAGCTCGTTGTTGTTATTCTGAAAATCCCCCTCCGTGCGGGAAAACAGCACCGTAGCGGTATTGCACCAGGACCACCAAAGATCGTAATAATTGCCGTCCGCCTCCGGATAATAGCGCAGCTCGGCATAGTCGGCCATCCAGCCGATGCCATCCACATAATAGGGGTTCAGCCGGAAGCCGACCACAGTGATCTGGCCGCCGTACTGGTCAAACCAGCGCTCCAGCTCCGTAAACTGCGCAGAATGCCACTGCATGCACTCCCACCGGCGTTTTGACTGCAGGCCTGCCCCGCAGCTGCTGCAAAAGCGGGCGTTCTCCTCCGCCTGAGCGCCGCATCTGGGACAAAAACGCATGGCAGATCACCTCCCTTATCTGCCATTATAACCCAGGCGGGCACCGCTGTCCAGAAAATTTCTGCCGCGGCGCATGACGCTGCGGACACCGGGCACACTAATGCCAAAACCCGCCGAAGATGAGGTGATATTTTGATCCGGCTTTTTTGCAATGCCGAAAGCTGCGCCCACAACTGCGACCATTTCTGCAGCCTTAGTGAGGTGTATATCAGCGGGGCCACCGGCGCCTATGATAATGAGGATACCGCCTGCAAAAGCTATCTGCCCCAGCCGGCCGCCGCGCAGAATTATCTCAAGCGCGCCCACCCTTTGACAGAAATCCATTGCGATGTGGGCAGCTGCCTCTATCATAACGGCGGCAGCTGCCGCGCCCCCTCGCTGGGGATCGACGGGATCAGCGCCGCCAGCTGGGAGCAGACCCAGTGCAGCACCTTTGTGCTGAAATACTGACCGCTGGATGCAAAAACGGCCTGCTAAAAAAAGCAGGCCGTTTTTGCTGCCGGAAAGGATGGCTACAGCAGCACCGGCTGCAGCTGCCGCCCCTCCATGGCGGCGGCGACTGCCTGCGGGATGCGGGAAAAATCCGCCACCAGCGAGGCGGGCTTGTTCTGCGGATCATCCTGCCGCATCGGCACAAAATAAATATTGCGGCAGTTCATCAGCTGGCCGATATTCTTCGCCGCGGCGCCCAGTGCGTCGTTGGTAGAAACCGCCAGCACCACCGGGCGCTGGTTGCGCAGGTGGGCTTTGACCGCCATGGTCACCGAGGTATCGGTCACACGGCGAAAAATCAGGGCTGTACTTTTTTTGGCAAAGGTTGTATATTATTAGGGAGAAATGTTGTTTTCCGATCAGCGGCTCCCTGCTGCCTGCGCGCATGGGACGGGCCCCACCCTCCGGCCGCAGTGCCTCAACGGAAAGAAGGCGATTTGATTGCGCAATGACCTGACCTTAAAACGTGCCCTGATTGTCGCCACTTACACAGTGGTGTTGTATTGCCTGCTCAACAACCTGCCCGGCGTGGTCGGCTTTTTAAGAGGGCTGATCTCTACCATGGGGCCAATCATCGGCGGCGTTGGCCTGGCGTATGTGATGAATATTATCATGACCTATTTTGAAGAGCGCTTCTTCAAATTCATGATCTATTTTGAAAAGCCCTGGTGGCCGCGGTGGAAGCGCCCGATCTCCATTACCTGCTCCTTCCTGTCGGTGGTTCTTTTTCTGCTGGTGCTCACCGGCTTTATTATCCCGCAGCTGCAGCAGAGCGTCAGCATGCTCATCAGCAATATCCCGCTGTATCAATCCAGCCTGGAGCGGCTGCTGAACAGCATCTCCACCCTGTACCCCGAAACGGCGGTTTATATTGAACAGCTGACGGATAACTGGGACCAGGTGTTCAATCAGGTGCTCGCCTTTCTCACCAGCGCGCTGCCCAGCCTGCTCACGCTGACCCGGCAGTTTACCGTCGGCGTGATGAACCTGATTATGAGCACCATCCTGTCCATTTACCTGCTTGCCCACAAGGAAGCCCATATCAAGGGCCTGAAAAAGCTGATCTACGCTTACATCCCGCAAAAAAGCGCCGACCATCTGATGGATGTTTCCGTCATTGCCAACAAGACCTTCAGCGGCTTTATCTCCGGCCAGGTGATCGAAGCGATCATCCTGGGGGTGCTGTGCTTTATCGGCATGTCGCTGATGAGCATGCCCTATGCCCTGCTGATCAGCATGCTGGTAGGCATCACGGGGCTGATTCCCATCATCGGCGCTTACCTGGGCATCATCCCGGGGGCGTTTATCATCCTGATCGTCGATCCGCCCATGGCCTTCTGGTTTGTGGTATTTATGGTGCTGCTGCAAAACTTCGAGGGCAACGTGATCTACCCCCATGTGGTGGGCACCTCCATCGGGCTGGGCGGCTTCTGGGTGATGGCCTCCCTGCTGGTGGGCACCAGCCTGTTCGGCGTGGCGGGCGTGCTGCTCAGCGTCCCCTGCTTTGCCGTCATCTATACGCTGTTCCGCAAGCATATCAACAAGCGGCTGGAAGAAAAAGAAATCACCATCTGAAACTGAAATTTCCAGCGGTTTTGCCGCAAAATACGGCCTGCTTCTTCCTGCTTTGTCCAAAAGGATGCTATAATCTGCCGCCGGCGGGCGCATACTACTTTCGAGGTGATCAAAATGGCTCCTAGAAAGCAGGTGCTGCCCCAGCAGTTTGGCGCGGCCCTCTCAAAGCATCTAGATGCGGTGAATGCGTTTGCCATGCTCCCCTATGAGCAGCAGATGAAAGTCATCGACAGGACCGGTTCCATCCACTCCGATGCGGAAATGGACGCCCTGGTGGAAGAAATCCGCTCCGGCCGCATTTCCTTTTGAATCCAATCCCGAGCTAAAAAGCGCCCCATGGGGCGCTTTTTTCTTGCTTTTTGCCGTCGTCATGGTTTCACAGGGTGCGCCATTGCCCGGACTCCCCTGCGCCGCTATTTGGTACTATTCCGCCTGTCCCGCCGCGTAAAGTTAGGCGGAAAGGGGTTGGCAGCCTTGCGCATTGCCGTTTATACCAGAAAATCCCGCCTCAGCCACCACGGCGAAAGCTGTGAAAACCAGGCCGCCCTCTGCCGGGAATATGCCCGGCGGCTGTTTGATCCGCCGCTGGAACTGGTTTGTTTTGAAGATGAGGGCTTTTCCGGCAAGAATACCGACCGGCCGCAGTTCTTAAAAATGATGGAGGAAATCCGCGCCCGGCGCTTCGACCTGCTGATCTGCTACCGGCTGGACCGCATCAGCCGCAGCGTGGCGGATTTCACCCTGATTTTGGAGGAATTGGAGCGGCACGGGGTGGCTTTTCTCTCCATCCGGGAAAATTTTGACACCTCCTCCCCCATGGGGCGGGCTATGATCCATATCGCCTCGGTATTCGCCCAGCTGGAACGGGAAACCATCGCCGAGCGCATTCGGGATAATAAATACCGCCTCTACCGCACCGGCCGCTGGCAGGGCGGCACGCCGCCTTTCGGCTTTACCACCCGGGAAGACACCGCACCGGACGGCAAGCGGTTCACCCGCCTTTTGCCGCTGCCCCAGCAGAAGGAGACGGTTCGCCGGATCTTTTCCCTCTACCTGGAGGAAGGCACCTTCGCCGGCCTGGCGCGCCGGGCCGCCGCCGAGGGGCTGCCGCCCTTCAGCGCCGGAGGCTTCCGGGGGATATTGCTCAACCCGGTCTATGCCGCAGCCGATGAGGATACCTGCGCCTATCTGCGGGAGCGCTTCCCCGGTGAGGGGCTGCCCTGCCCGGCGGAATTCGACGGCAGCCGCGGGCTGATCGCCTACCGCAAAACCGGCGCCCAGGGCCAGCGGGGCGCCCGGCACCGCACCCGCCCGGAGGATTGGATCATTGTTCCCGGCCTGCATGCCCCTGTGATCGAAGGGGCGCTGTGGGTGCAGGTGCAGCGCCGCCACCAGCAAAAACAGCCCGGCGTGTGACCGAGGTATCGGTGATGCCGCAGGCCAGCTTGCCCAGCGTATTGCCGGTGCAGGGGGCCACCACCATCACATCCAAAAGCTTTTTGGGGCCGATGGGCTCCGCCTGCGGAATGGTGGTGATGATCTCCCGGTCGCTGAGAGCCTTTACCTGCTCAATAATATCCTCCCTGCGGCCGAAGCGGGTGGTGGTCTCATAGGCGATGGGCGACATGATGGGATAAACATCGCATCCCTGCTCCCGCAGGGTGCCGATCACCGGGATCGCCTGGGAAAACGTGCAGAAGGACCCGCAGATGGCAAATCCCACGCGGAGTGCCTGTTCGGACATTTACATCAGCCCCTTTTCTCGAAATAATTGATACATGGTATCCCGGATCACCAGCGCTGCCGAACGGGGAGCGGTTTTGCCCGGCAGGCTCAAAGCAGGCAGGGCGGTAATGCCCATCTGGCCGGCCGCGTCAAAATCCACGCCGCCGGGCCGGCTGGCCAGGTCGATCACCAGCGTTTCGCGCCGCATGCCGCCTAATAATTCCCCGGTCAGCATCAAAGCGGGCACCGTGTTGAAAATCACGTCAAACTGCGACAGCTTTTCCCCGGTGAGCGGATAACGGCAGCATTCCGCCCCGCCGGCCTGAATCCAGGCCAGATCAGCCGCCTTGCGGGCGCTCACCGCCACCCGGGCATGCAGCGCCTGCAGCCGCGGCAGCAGCGCCCTGCCGATGCGCCCATAACCGATAATCAGGCAACGCGCCCCGTCCAGAGTCGATTCCCGCTGGGTAAAAGCCAGCTCGATAGCACCCTCTGCCGTGGGGACGGCATTTAAAATGGCAAAGTCCTCCCGAGCCGCCAGATCCACCGCCTCCACCTGATGCCGGTCCGCCAGGCCGGTCAGCCACGAAGGCAGCATTCCGCCCAACAGCAGGCTGCCCGGGCGCATGGCCTCCAGCAGCGGCCCGGGGCTGATGCTTGCCGGGCAGAGGGGCGCGGCGATCATGCCCGCCGCATCCAGCGCAGGAATTCCCAGCACCACCGCATCGGCTGCAGCGGCCAGCGCCGTGATTTCTTCCAGATCCGGCGCCCCGCGGGAAAGCAGGGCTTCCCCTGCCTGCAGGCCGTCCTGACGCAGGGCGCTGGCCAGATACAGCTGCCGGCGGTCGCCGCCGACCATGAGGATTTGATGTACATTCATATCAGCGCCTCCATACAGAATTGTAAACCATCCTATGAAAAGGCACCGGCTTTGGTGAGAAATCCCTGACGGCAAACAAAAAAGGCACCGGCGAACCGGTGCCCCTCGCATTGGTATTACCGCAGCTGCCGGACGCGCTGCAGCAGCGCCTCCCTTTCGTTGGGCAGGCGCTCGTCCATCACTTCCTCCAAAAGCCTGGACAGGATCTCCCCCACCTGCGGCCCCTGAGGCACCCCGGCGGCTATCAGGTCCCGGCCGTTCACCGCCAGGTCCCGCAGGGAAAAACAATCCTCCTGCCGCAGCACCTCCTCCACCGCCTCCTGATAAGCGCGCAGGGACGCGAGCTTTTTTTCGCCGTGGGCAGGGTTTTTGGCACTGTTATCCGCCAGATGCACCTGGATCAGCGCCTCCAGCCCCTGGCGGCCCAGGCGGTTCAGCCAGCGGCGGATCAGCCGGGGCTGCGGTTCCAGCGAGGCGTCATGATAATGGACCAGGAGGGCCGCCTTCCGGATAAAATCCTGCCGGAAACGCAGCGCCCTGAGGCTGCGGCGGATGATCTGCTCGCTGATGGCCGCATGGCCGTAAAAATGCCCCCGGCCGGTGGCTGCTTCCTGTGTAAAGCAGTATGGCTTGCCAAGATCGTGAAAGAGCATCACTGTGCGCAGCAGCGGGTCCGGCGGGCAGGCGCAGATGCTTTTGACGATGTGGGTCCAGACGTCGTAAATATGATAAGGCGTGTGCTGGCAGAAGCCGACCGCGTCGCCAACCTCTGGGATGAGCACCGCCAGCACATCGGCGTATTCCAGCAGCACCTGTTCCGCCCCTGGCCCGCAGAGAAGGCCAAGAAGCTCCTTCTGCATCCGCTCCGGCGCAATGTCACCCAGCAGGGCGCGCCGGGCATGCAGCGCCTCCCGAACGGCGGGGTCAACCTCGAGGCAGAGCTGCGAGGCAAAGCGCAGGCCCCTCAATATGCGCAGGGCATCCTCCTCCAGGCGGCGCCGCGGCTCCCCCACGCAGCGCAGCAGGCGTCTTTCCAAATCCGCCTGCCCGCCAAAGGGATCGATCAGCGCCCCGCCGCGCCAGGCCATGGCGTTGATGGTATAATCCCGGCGGGCTAAATCCGCTTCAATCTTCCGCACAAAGCACACCTGGCTGGGGTGGCGGTGATCCTCATAAGGGCCTTCTCTGCGCAGCGTGGTGATCTCATACACCCGGCCGCCCAGCACCACACCCACCGTGCCGTGCCGCAGGCCATCCAAAACCAGGGGCATGCCGGCAAAAACCTGCTGCGTCTTCTGCGGCAGGGCGCTGGTGGCCAGATCCCAATCCTCCGGCTCCCGCTGCAGCAGATGATCCCGCACGCAGCCCCCCACCAAATAGGCGGCTTCGCCTGCGGCCTCCAGCTGTTCCATCAGGCCGCGCACCTCCTGCGGCAGCTGCCATGTCATGGCGAATCCCCCTCCCCAGTCATTCTGTCATAAAATAATTATAGCACATTTGGGCTGATTTGTCCCCTGCGCCCCAAAGGCATAAAAAAGAACTGCCCACACACAGGGCAGCTCTTTTTATACGCGATGCATGATCAAGGTCACCTTATTGCAGCATGCCGCTTTCCGCCATGGAGACATAGTCATCCTCCGCCACGATGATGTGATCCAACAGGCTGATATCCACTGTACGCAAAGCGGAAATCACCTTGCGGGTGGTGACCAGATCCTCCGAGGAAGGGATGGCGGTCCCTCCGGGATGATTGTGCGCCAGCAGCACAGATACCGCGCCCACGCGCAGGGCGGTCTCCACAATTTTGCGCACCAGAATCGGCACCCGGTTCACCGAGCCGGAAAACAGCTTTTCACAGCAGATCACCCGGTTGGCCCCATCCAGGCAGGCAAGGTAGACTGTTTCCTCCGTGAGACCGAAAAACTTAGGGTAAATAAACTCCCCCGCCTTCTGGGTGCTGTCGATCACATAGCCGGCCGAGTACTTATCCACGCTGTAAAAGCGCCCGATGGCCGGGATCATCTTAATCAGCAGGGCGGAAGTCTCCCCGATGCCCTCCGTGCGGCAAAGCTCCTCAAAAGAGGCGTCGCACACCTGGGCAAACCCGTGGAAGCGCTCCATCAGCCCGTGGGCGATGGGATTGGTATCCCGGCGGGGAATGGAAAAATAGAGGAGCAGTTCCAGCACCTCGTGCGGCTCAAAATGGTCAAAGGAACAGCCCTCCCGCAAAAAGCGGTTCTTGAGCCGCTGGCGGTGCCCCGCATGGGGATGCTGCCCAGGCTCAGTGCCTTCCGGCTTCTCCTTCCTCATAGGCAGATTATTTCGCCTGCGTGCGGCTGCCCGGCTTGACCACCGGCAGCTTGCCCTCTTTGCACAGGGGGCACTCCTCCGGCTCATAGGCCTTCACATCAAAGGCGATCACCGACTGATAAGGCACGCCAAAATCGATCTTGCCGTTGGTGCGGTCCACAATCGAGCCGACCCCCACAATGTTGCCGCCGGCCTCTTCCACAATTTTCATCACTTCCCGCACCGAGCCGCCGGTGGTGACCACATCCTCCACGATCAGCACGTTCATGCCGGGGGTCACCGCAAAGCCGCGGCGCAGGGTCATGACGCCGTTCTCCCGTTCCGCAAAGAAATTCTCGCAGCCCAGATGGCGGCTCACCTCATAAGCCATAATCATGGCGCCCAGGGCAGGGCCGATGACCACGTCAATTTTCTGGCCCTTGAAATGCTCGGCCAGCTCTTTGCAGAGCACCTCGCTGTACTGGCTGTGGCGGAAAATCTTCGCGCACTGCAGATATTTATCCGAATGCTTGCCGGAAGTCAGCAGGAAATGGCCCTCCAGCAGCACACCCGCCTCCTTGAGAATCGCCAGAACCTGTTCCCGTTCCATCATGGTAAACTCCTCCTCATTGCATTTTGATAGTCATTTTTCATATTATACTACACATTCCCCTGTTTGAAAAGGGCGGCATCAGCCTTAAAGAGGCGTCTTTTGGCAAAAAAGGGCTTTTTGTGCTATAATTAGGAGCAGCCAGAAAAAACAGCAGGGCAGCCGCCGCCTGCGGGGAGGAAAAAGCATGAAAGAATTCATTATTGCCGCCAACGACAGCGGCCAGCGGGTGGATAAATTTCTCACCAAGGCGGCGCCGCTGCTGCCGCAGTCGCTGCTTTACAAGGGCATCCGCACCAAGCGGATCAAGCTCAACGGCAAGCGGTGCGAAATCTCCACCCGCCTGGAAGAGGGGGACCGGCTGCAGCTTTATCTGAAGGATGAGTTTTTCGAGAAGGATGAGAAGCGTCTCTTTCTCTCGGCGCCCGCCTTGCTTCACATCGTCTATGAAGATGAGAACCTGCTGATTCTGGAAAAACCCGCCGGCCTGTTGGTCCACGAGGATGACCGCCAGCAGCGGGATACGCTGATCCTGCGAGTGCTGCATTACCTCTATGACAAAGGGGAATACCTGCCTGAACAGGAAAATAGCTTTACACCAGCGCTCTGCAACCGCATCGACCGCAACACCAGCGGCCTGGTGTTGGCCGCAAAAAACGCCGCCACCCTGCGGGTGATGAACCGGGTCATCAAAAACCGGGAACTGGACAAGCGCTACCTGTGCCTGGTGCACAGCTGCCCCCAGCCGAAAGAAGCGGTCAAAAAGGCCTGGCTGAAAAAGGATTCCGCCAAAAACCAGGTGGAAATCTTCTCTGCCCCGCAGCCTGGCGCCAAAACCATCGTCACCCAATACCGCACCCTGCGCACCAACGGCGCCTACTCCCTGCTGGAGGTGGAGCTGGTCACCGGGCGCACCCATCAGATCCGGGCGCATCTGGCCTATCTGGGCTGCCCGCTGGTGGGCGACAACAAATACGGCCGCATCCGCCGCAACCGGGAAACAGGCCTGAATTCCCAGGCGCTCTGCTCCTACCAGGTCACCTTCCACTTTAAGGAAGACCCGGAACATCTGGCCTATCTGGATGGCAAAACCTTCACCGCCAGCGCCGTGGATTTTATGCCCGCAGCCCAGCGCCTTCTGGGGCAGGCGCGATAGGCGTGTCTGTCTGCGGCAATCTCTGTAAAGGTCAATGCCTTTCTATATTAAAATGTGAAAAAGAGCCGCCCGGCACTTGGGCGGCTCTTCTGTTTTGACGATGACCCTGCTTATTCTTCCTCGTCGGATTCCGGCGCATCCCAGTTGTGCCAGACATTCTGCACGTCGTCGTTATCCTCCAGCATTTCCAGCAGCTTTTCCATCTTGACCACCAGATCCGGATCGTCGATGGCGGTATAGGTCGAGGGAACATATTCCACCTCGGCGGAAATAAAGGAGTAATTCTTCGCTTCCAGCGCCTCGCGGACCGTGCGCAGGTCGTTGGGATCGGTGAGGACCTCAAAAACGCCGTCCTCCTCGTTGAAATCCGCTGCGCCGGCCTCCATGCAGTCCTCCATCACCTGGTCTTCCTCCCGGCCTTCCCCGTCGATCAGCAGGATGCCCTTGCGGTCAAACAGGAAGGAAACGCAGCCGTTCTGCCCCAGGTTGCCGCCGCATTTGTCAAAATAATGCCGCAGGTCGCCGGCAGTGCGGTTGCGATTGTCGGTGAGCGTTTCCACAATGATGGCCACGCCGCAGGGGCCGTAGCCCTCATAGACGATTTCCTCATAGGTGTCCTTGTTATCCGTGCCCGCTTTTTTGATCGCGCGCTCGATATTTTCGTTGGGGACATTCATCGACTTGGCCTTGGCAATAATATCCCGCAGCTTGCCGTTGCTACTGGGGTCGGCGCCGCCTTCCTTCACGGCCACGGCGATCTCGCGGCCCATTTTGGTGAAAACCTTCGCCTTCTGGCCGTCGGTTTTCTCTTTTTTGCGTTTGATGTTGTTCCACTTGGAATGTCCAGACATCTCGGTCGCCCCTTTATGCGTAGTTTAACTAAAATAGTTTATCACAATCCTTCGCTTGCTTCAAGTGCTTTTTGCGAAATCATGCATTTTCTCCGCCGCTCTCACACCGATGGATCTGCCTGAGGCGGGCAAATTCCCGCAGCATCAGCGCCAGCCCGCACAAGAAGGTGACCCCCTCGGCAAAAAGGATCGTCAGCCAGATGCCCAATTCCCCCAACAGCGGGATCAAAATCACCAGGCCCAGCGCCACAAAAACCCCGCCGCGCAAAATGGCGATAATGGTGGCGGAAACCGCACGCTCAACCGATTGCAGAAAATAGATGAAAATCGTATTGACCGCCGTAAACAAAAGCGAGGAAAAATACACCCGGATGGCCTCTGCGCCCTCGGTAATCAGCTGAAGATTATCCCGGGTAAAGCAGCTCATCAATTCCTCCGGGAAAATAAACATCAGTGCCATCATCACGCCGCCGGCCGCCAAAGCAGTGCCCAGCGCCAGCCGGAATGATTTGGCCACCCGCGGAATCTGATAGGCGCCGTAGTTGGTGCTGATCAGCGGCTGGGCCGCAAAGGCCACGCTGTTGAAAATACCCTTGGCCACCGCCGCCAGGTTGCTGAGCACCGAATAAATGGATACCGCCAGCGAACCCGCCACCCGCAGCAGGCTGAAATTGAACAGATAGGTCACCACCCCGGCCGAAAGCTCGATGCCCAGAGAGCCTGTCCCGTTTTTAAGCAGGCGGCGCAAAAGCCGCAGGCTCCAGAAATGCCGCACCAGAAAAATGGTATTGCGGTGCAGCAAAAAGTGAAGCATCATCAGCATCAGGCCGATGGTCGTGCCGATGCCGGTGGCCAGCGAAGCGCCGAAAATTCCCAGGTGGAACTTGAAAATAAAGACATAATCCAGCACCACGTTCATCACACTGGAAACCAGCATCGCCACCATCACCAGCCGGGGGTTGCCATCCCCGCGGATGATGCCTTGAAAAGTGGTGGAAAGAATCATGGGGATAGCAAAATAATTGACCGGCTTTAAATACTCCACCACCAGATCAATCATATCCGGCGTGGCGCCCAGCAGCTGAGCCAGCTGCCGGGTAAACAGCATCCCGGTGACGGTAATCAGCGATGCCACTGTCAGATTGACCACCACCGCCAGCGTAAACACCCGGTGTGCCAGGCGGAATTCCTCCTGGCCCTTGGCGATGGCCACCGTAGTGGCGCAGCCGATGCCCACCAGGTAGCCCAGGGAATTATAAATGGTGAACACCGGCATGCAGAGGCCGGCAGCCGCCATGCCCTCGCTGCTGACCCCCACGCCGATAAAGAGGATATCCGCTATGCAGTAGATGGAATAGAAAAACATCCCCACCATGGAAGGCCCCAAAAAGCGGAAGAAAATGCCCTTCAGATCGTCGCTTTTTAACAGCGCATCCTGCTGTTCCATACCAGATTCCCTCCTTTGTCCCGATTCCACACACGCCAAAAGGGATTCTAACCCTGCGTTAAAATCCCTTTTTGCTCTCAAATTCACTCGGCTCCGCCATGTCTGCCGGTACGGCAGGCAGCATATAAAAACACCGCCGCAATCACAAGATCTGGTATATTCCCGGTCAAAAACTGCCCATACCAGGGCAGGCTTGCTCCGCTGCGCCGTGCCAGCCAGAGGCTGCCCAAAACAAGCAGCAGCTGCAAGCTGAAATAGCCGATATAATATTCACTTTTTGCCCGCCCGGTTCCCTCCAGCCACAGCATCGCCAGGCTGGCCGCTGCCGCTGCTGCCGCGGCCGCCCACAACAGAGCCGGCAAATCTGCCCCGACGGCCGCCATCAGCAGCATGCCCAAAAGCCTTGCCAAGGCGAAATACACCGGGCCTAACAGCAATGCCCCCATGTACTCTCCTCCCCTCGGAGCACCGCCATTATAGCACACCGCCTGCCCTTTGTAAACGCATCATTTTTATCTAATTTTCATGGAAATCGCCGAAATAATTGGTGCAATCAGACTAACAAAAAACACCTTCCCCAGGGTGCCGGCGCTCAGTGCCACGGTATCGAACAGCTGCTGGCAAACCGGGTGGTAAATGGCCAGCAGAATCACCCCGGCGGAGACCGCCACCGCCGCCAGCAGAAACAGGTTGTTGCCCAGCGGCACGGAGAAGAGGGTCTTCTTTTCCGACTTGCATTCAAACACATGGAACAGCTGGGTCACCACCAGCGTCAGCAGCGCAGCCGTGCGGCAATATTCCAGCGGATAGCCGTCCCGCGCCAGCCAGATAAACACCACCAGGGTGCTCAGCCCGATCATGCACCCGCGAATCAGGATGGTGAATGCCAGCCCGCCGGAAAAAATGGAATCCTTGGCCTTGCGGGGCTTCTGATACATGATGTCCTCCTCCGGCGGCTCCAGGCCCAGGGCGATGGCGGGCAGCCCGTCGGTGAGCAGGTTGATAATCAAAATCTGGATCGGCAGCA
>CAJFPC010000025.1 GCA_904398325.1 Candidatus Neoruminococcus faecicola
CAGCAGCCCGCCGGCCAGCTGAAAGCTGAAAATCCACCTGCAGCTCAGCATCCGGTAAAAGTCTGTCTCGGCGCCGCCGAGGGCGCGCAGTGTTGCCCCCGCACATTGCAGCCCCAGCGGCACAGCCAGCAGCAATACGGCAAAGCCAAGGATCATGCCAAACGCTGCCCATCGTTTCATTGCTCTTCCTCCTTCGCAATAAATTAGCATAAGCTAATTTTATATTAACATACACTCGTTCCCCATGCAAGCAAAAAGACGCCGGCTGCGGCGTCCCCATTACTCCCGTTTGCAGATCATCCGGCTGGCAGGCAGGGAAAAAACCCCGCCAGCCGGGCTGCTACCCATTTTTTCAGCGGCGGCAGGGCTGGTGCTCCCGGTACCAGTCCAGGGTGTAGCGCAGGCCTTCTTCCAGCAGGATCTGCTGCTGGTAGCCCAGCTTTTTCTCCAGCTTCTCCTCCGAAAGCTCCCGTGCTGCCGGCGGTTTGGTTCCGTTTTCCTCCAGGCTGAATGCCAGATCCTCCCGCCTGCCCTGCCGCAGCAGCTGCCGGGCGATCTCATCATTGGAGAACATCTGCCCTCCCAGCTGATAGATCTCCCCATTTTTGCCGCGCTCCAGCACCAGGTCGGCGGCGCGGGCCATATCCAGGGCGTAGACCCAGCAGTTTTTCTCCTGCCCACGGCAATAAAAATGCTGCGGAAGCGCTGATTCATCCATCGGCGCCACCACCGAGAGGACCATTTTGACAAAGGGGTTCTCTCTCGGTTCATTGGGGCCGTAAACCCGCGGCAGGCGAAGGATGGAGCCCTCCAACCCGTTATAACGGCAAAAGCTCTGCAAAAATAATTCCGTCGCCAGCACCGCCGCCCCCAGATGCCCCTGGGGCCAGACGGGGGATTTTTCATTGAGCAGGCCGGTACGCTTTTGGTACAAATCCCCGCGGGAAAGCTGCAGCAGCCTCACCCCGTGCTGCCGGCAGCTATCGGCCAGATAAAAAAAGGCCTGCAGCGACCGCTCAAAGTTTTCCTCCACCTGCACATTGGCCAGATGAACCCGGCTGACGGCGCTGGCATTGATGGCGGCATCAAAAGAATACCGCTGAAAGACACGTTCGTAATAAAACCGGTCGTGCAGATCCCCTTCCAGCAGAATAGTGTTTTCCCCGCTGAAAGAGGAAGGCCACGGCGTCTGCTGCCGGGCGTCATCCATGCAGTAGACGGTATCCCCCGGATGGACCTTCCTCCAATAAAGCACCAGGTTATAGCCCAAAAACTCCTTGGCGCCTGTGATTAAAATGTTCAATTCACACCTCCACGGTTTACCTCCCCAGCCCCCGCAGAAATAACTCGCAAAAAAGCGGTTCCGTCTGCCCAAAGCAGACAAGGGGAACCGCCTTTGTCACAGCAGGGTCGGGAGCTCCTCGCCCGCCCGGGCCTCCTCTTCATAAGTCAAGTAGTCAAACACGCGCCGCGTCCAATCGGCGGTCAGCTGCCAATTATAGATGCTGTCGATGCGCTCCTGCGCTGCAGCGGCAATTTCCTGACGGGAAGCCTCATCCAGCTGCTCCACCAGCCGCAGCATATTGCGCAGGCCGCCGTTTTCCGCCCCAAAATACAGCCCTCCCGTCAGGGCCGCCTCCAGATTAAAGGGGCAGTGATAGGCCAGCACCACCGGGGCGTTGGCCATAGCCTCCAGCAGGTTGGGGTCGGTGCTGTCACGCTGGCTGGGGTGGATATAAGCCTCACAGTGCAGGCGCAGGGTATCCAGCTTCTTTTCCTCATAAATATCGCCGAAGATCCGGATGCGCGCATGCCCCTCCAGGCCGAACTGCCGGTTCAGCCGCCCATAAAGCGGGGACTGGCGGTAATCCGGCGTGGTGAGCAGCACCAGTGCCGCCTGCCCTTCATAGGCCAGGTATTCCCGGAAGAGAAGCTCCAGGTTGTTCTCCTCCACAAAACTGGCCGCACAGAGAAAATAAGGCCCCTCCAGCTGGTTTTCCCGGCGGAAATCCGCCAGAAACCCTTCGTCCGGCTCCATACGGGTAGCGCCATAAGGGATATAGGTGCTCTTGCCCCGCAAAAAGCGGTATTTTTTCAGCAGCCTTTTCTGCAGGCTGCGGCTGTCGCAGATGACCCAGTCGCAGGCCTCCATCATGGTGGAAAGGGAAACACGCCCCAGCAGGCGGCGCAAAGGCCCCTGCCCCGCCTTGGGCGCCATGCCCCCCGGGTTGACCACCAGGTGGATGCCGAGCTTCATCAACAGCAGCTTGATGGCAAAATAAACCGGCCCGCCCGCAGTGCCCAGCACATAAAAAATCACATTCTGCAGCCCGTGCCGGCGCACCAGGTGCAGGGCATGCAGCAGCGAAACCATCGAATAAACCGTCAGCGCCAGGACGCCCTGCGGCGCGTGGATGTTGAGGTATTCCACGCCGTCGATGATTTTTTTGCCCGCCTCATGATACTGGTGCGTCATGTGTGTGACATAAAACCTGGTGTCGCCGTCGTCAAACTGACGGATCAAATGGCTGACCACCTTTTCCCACTTGCCATAATATTGGTGATAGCCCCGCGTACCCATGATAAAGACATGCCGCCTGCCGGTCATTCCCGTTCCTCCCCCAATTCCCGGCTGTTTTAATCCTGCGCCGCATGCACCGGCACAGAAAGAAAGCACGGAGATTTTGCCAGCCGCCCTGCAAAAAAAGGCGGGGCAGATTTCAGATCCATCTATGCTGCAGCGCCGTCTTCGCGCCATGCAGGCCCCGGGGAAAAGCGCCCGGCTCCCCCGGCGCCGTCATCCCGCCGCATGGATGGAAAAATGCTCTGCCGTGAGCTTTGCAGCTATTATATCATGAATAAAACTGCCTCACAAGACTTATTCCCGCCAAAGGAATGAGATATTAGTCTGATGCAAAAAGATTTTGATTTGCTGTTATTTTGACTGCAGATATAACGCGCACTGGGTCGCAGCCATGGCGCCGTCCGCCGTGGCGGTGACCAGCTGCCGCAGCGTCTTGGTACGGGTATCCCCGGCGGCAAAAACCCCCTCCAGATTGGTCCTGGTGTCCTCTCCGGCGGCAATATAGCCTCCCTCCAGAATCAGCTGGCCGGCAAAACGCTCGTTCTGGGGCATGAGGCCGATGGCAACAAACAGCCCTTCCACCGCGTGAAAGGCCTCCTCCCCGGTCACCACATTTTTCAGCCGCACGCCGGAAAGCTTCTCCTCCCCTTCCAGGGCGGCCACCACCTGGCCAAGGCAGAGGCGGATGTTCTCCCTTTCCTTCACCTTGCGCACCAGGGCCTCCTCCCCGCGGAATTCCTCCCGGCGGTGGACCAGATAGACCGTCCTAGCCAGGTTGGCAAGATAGAGGGCATCCTCCAGGGCGGTATTGCCGCCGCCCACCACCATGGTGTCCTTTCCCTTAAAGAAGGAGCCGTCACAGGTGGCGCAGTAGGAAATGCCGCGGCCGGTGAATTTCTCTTCCCCCGCCACCCCCAGCGGACGCCGCTTGACACCGTTGGCGATGATGACGCTGCGCGCCTCATATTCCCTGCCGCCGGCAGTCAGGCGCTTGACCTGGCCGGCCAGATCGGCCTGCTCCACCTGGGAAAACTCCACCGCCGCCCCCAGGGAAACCGCCTGCTCATACAGCTGCATGCTGAACTGCGCCCCGCTGATGCCGGGCATGGCGGGATAGTTTTCCACCTCCGGGGTATTGGTGATCTGCCCGCCGTAGATCAGCTCCTCAAATACCGTCACCTGAAAGCCCGCACGGGCGCCGTAAATGGCCGCCGTCAGCCCCGCCGGGCCCGCGCCGATGATGGCAATATCAATCATACCGAGTTCCTCCTCTGTCGTTTTTGGCTTTTACTGTTTCTCTTGGCTTCTCCTGCCGCCTTTGACCAGAAGGCGGCCTCTAACTGTTATCTTACCCTTTTGCCGCTGGTTTGGCAAGCATCTGGGATAAAGTGCAGGCGGGCTGTCTTTTCTGGGAAAATGTGCTATAATAAGGGCATCCGCTGCCGCAGGGCGGCGGCAGCCCTGACAAAACCGCCGCACCGGCAGAAAAGAGGTTCCCTATGGATCCGATCCTACTCTATTCCCAAGCGCGCCAGCCCTCTGCACCGCCGGCCTTTGCCGCGCTGGAGCCCTGGCATTTTCACGAAAGCCTGCCCGGCTATGCACCCACGCCGCTGGTGGAACGCCCCGGCCTGGCCGCGCTGATCGGCGCCGGCAAGCTCTGGGTCAAGGATGAATCCCACCGCTTCGGCCTCAAGGCCTTCAAGGCGCTGGGCGGCACCTTTGCCGCAGCGATGGCCATTGCCGGCCGGCTGGGGCTGGAAGGTCCCCTGACCTATGAGGCGCTGCGCCGGCCCGCCATCCAAAAGGAAATCGCCCGGCTGCATTTTATCACCGCCACCGACGGCAACCACGGCCGGGGCGTGGCCTTTACCGCCCGCCTGCTGGGGGCCCGCAGCCATGTGCTCATGCCCCGGGGCTCCTCCCAGAGACGGCTGGAGAATATCCGGCAGTTCACCCCGGATGCTGAGATCACCGATCTTTCCTACGACGACACCGTGCGCCTGGCCGCCCGCATCGCCGAGGAAAAAGGCTGGCTGCTGTTGCAGGATACCGCCTGGGAGGGCTACACCCAGATCCCGGATTGGATCATGGCGGGCTATTTCACCCTCTGCCGGGAGGCCGCCCTGCAGCTGAACGGAGAGGCGCCCACCCATATCTTCCTGCAGGCGGGGGTGGGCAGCTTTCCCGCCGCTGCGGCGGAATACTTCTCCCGCTGCTGGCAGGCACCGCCGCAGATCTGGCTGGTGGAGCCCCACGGCGCCGACTGCTGTTTTCGCAGCCTGAAGGCGGGGCGCCGGGTCCAGATCCGGGAGGAGATGCACACCGTCATGGCCGGCCTGGCCTGCGGCACGCCCTCCCTGACCGCCTTCCCGGTGCTGCGCGCCCGGCTGGACGGCGCCGTCAGCTGCCCGGATGAGGCCACCGCCCTGGGCATGCGCCTGCTGGCCGCCCCTATCCGGGGGGATACGCCCGTCATCTCGGGGGAATCCGGCGCGGTGACCTGCGGGCTGGCCGCCCTCGCCCTGGCCGACGGCCACGAGGAGGAAGCCGCCGCCCTGGGGCTGGACGCTTCCTCCCGGATCCTGGTCATCAGCACGGAGGGAGACACCGACCCGGAGCATTATCAATCTATTATCACCGGCGGGGAGCTGTCCTCTTGCCCTGCCTGGAAAGGAAGATCGCTATGATAACAACCGCCGCCATAATCGGCCTGGGCCTGATGGGAGGCTCCTTTGCCAAGGCCCTCACCCAGCGCACCGGCATCCGGGTCTATGGGGAGGATACCGACCCCGGCACCATGGCCGCCGCCCTGGAAACCGGCGCTATCCACGCCACCCTCACCCCCCAGCTGCTCCGGCAGTGCGACCTGACCGTTCTCGCCCTGTACCCCGACGATGCGGTGCAGTGGATGCAAAGCCGCCGCAGCCAGATCAAAAAAGGCTCGGTGGTGGTGGATTTCTGCGGCGTCAAGCAGCCTGTCTGCCAGGCGGCAGAGCCCATCGCCCGCGAGGAAGGCTTCTTTTTCATCGGCGGCCACCCCATGGCCGGCAAGGAGTGCTGGGGTTTTTCCTATGCGGTGGGCGACCTGTATGAAGGGGCCAGCATGATCCTCACCCCGCCGCCGGAATGGAAGGAGCAGGCAGATGCGCTGCGGCCGCTGTTCTTCTCCCTGGGCTTCGGCCAGGTGGTGGACACCACCCCCGAAAACCACGACCGCATGATCGCCTACACCTCCCAGCTGGCCCATGTGGCCTCCAGCGCCTTTATCAAAAGCCCCTCCTCCCGCCAGCATGTGGGCTACAGCGCCGGCAGCTACAAGGACCTGACCCGCGTGGCCAAGCTGAACCCCAATATGTGGACCAAGCTGTTTTTGGCCAACGGGGATTACCTCTGCGAGGAAATCGACCTGCTCATCGAGCATCTGGCCCAGTACCGGGACGCCATCGCCGCCGGTGACAAGGAAAAGCTCTACCGCCTGCTCAAGGAGGGCAGCGATATCAAGCAGTCCATCGGGTAAAAATTTTTTCCGAATCCTTGACAAATTCCGGCAGCTGTGCTATTAATAGTATAAACCGTTGACGGGGAGATAAAACGCGCAGCGCGCTGACAGAGAGTGGCGGAGGCTGGAATCGCCATAGAGATGCGGACGCGACAAATGGACCCCTGAGGGCGCGGGGAAAGGCCTCCGGCCAAGTATTCCGCGACGTATGCTCCCGTTACAGAGCGAGGGATGTGTTGGCATCCCGATGAGGTGGTCGTTTTTAACGGCAATCAAGGTGGTATCGCAGGTTTTTCGCCTGTCCTTGTTTTTTGGCAAGGGCAGGCTTTTTTATTTCCCGGTTGAGAGCCGCCCGTCGTGAAGCTTGGAACACCCCCATCATGGTCCAACAAAATTATTTCACGAAAGAGGTCATCAGTCATGAAAAAGAACAAACTCGCGCTGCTTCTCGCCCTTTCCATCGCCAGCCTGTCCATGCTGGGCGGCTGCTCCGGGGAGGAAAGCTCCTCCTCTTCCGCCGCTTCTTCCGCTGCCGCTTCCGGCGCCACCGAGCTGAACATCGGCGTCATCCAGGTGCAGGAGCACCCCTCGCTGGACACCATCCGCACCTCCACCCTCGAGACGCTGGAGGCGGAGCTGGGAGACGGCTACACCGTCAAAGTGGATTATCAGAATGCCCAGGGCGACCAGAGCAACCTGACCACCATCGCCCAAAAATTTGCCACCGACGATAAAGACCTGATTATCGCTATCGCTACCCCCTCCGCCCAGGCGGCCGCCCGGGCCACCACCGAGATCCCCATCGTCTTTTCCGCGGTGACCGACCCTGCCGCCGCCGGCTTTGAAGTCCGGGAGGACGGTACCATCGACGGCAACGTCACCGGCACCTCCGACGACATCCCGGTGGAGCAGGTCTTTGCCCTGGCCGAGCAGCTGACCCCGGAGATGCAGTCCTACGGCTTTGTCTACAACATCGGCGAACCCAACTCCGTCTCGGTCATCGAACGCGCCAAGGCCTATTGTGATGAAAACGGCATCCCCTATGTGGAATCCACCATCACCAACACCAGCGAGGTGCAGCAGGCGGTCCAGTCTGCGGCCGACCGTGCCGACGCGCTGTTCACCACCATCGACAACACGGTGGCCACTGCAATGGTAACCGCCTCCCAGGTGGCTACCGATGCCGGCAAGCCCTTCTATGTGGGGGCTGACTCCATGGTGATGGATGGCGGCTTTGCCACCGTGGGCATCGACTACACCGTGCTGGGCGAGGAAACCGGCAAAATGGCCGCCCAGGTGCTGACCGGCACCCCGACCAGCGAAATCCCGGTCAAGACTCTGGATAACTTCTCCACCATCATCAACCTGGATACCGCCAATGCCCTGGGCATCACCATTCCGGAGGATATTCTGGAATCCGCCACCGTCATCACCGGCGAAGAAGCCGGCGCGGCGGAAGAGGCCGGGGCCTGATCCCATTTCAAGATAAAGTGAGGCATCTGTCATGAGTTTACAAGCATTACAGCTTTCCGTGGAGCTGGGGCTGATTTATTCGCTGCTGGCGCTGGGGCTGATGATCTCCTTCCGCATCCTGGATGTGGCGGATCTGACGGTGGATTCCAGCTTTACGCTGGGCGCCGCCGTCTCGGCGGTATTTGCCGTCGGCGAAGGGAGCATCTTCGGCATCCCCTTTGCCAGCCACCCGGTGCTGGCCCTGGTGCTGGCCACCCTGGCAGGCGCAGCCGCCGGGCTGGTGACCGGACTTTTGCAGACCAAACTGGGGGTTCAGCCGATCCTGGCAGGCATTCTGACCATGACAGGCCTTTATTCCATCAACCTGCATGTGATGGGGCGCTCCAACCTGGCTGTCCCGGCGGATGCCACGGTTTTTGAAGGCATCAAAGCCCTGCTGGGAGAGGAATACGGGGAGCTGATCCTGCTGCTTTTGATTGCGGCGGTGCTGCTGGCAGTGGTCACGCTGTTTTTCAAGACGCAGCTGGGCATGTCCATCCGGGCCACCGGCGACAATGAGGATATGGTCCGCTCCTCCTCCATCAATGCAGATTTCACCAAGCTGGTGGGCCTGGCTATCGCCAACGCGCTGGTGGCCCTCTCCGGCGGGCTGCTGGCCCAGTACCAGGGCTTTGCGGATATCAGCATGGGCATCGGCATGGTGATCATCGGGCTTGCCTCCATCATCATCGGCGAGGTGATCCTGGGCAAAAAGACCGTCTTCCGCCGGGCGCTGGCCGCCATTGTGGGCGCGGTGATCTACCGCATCATCATCGCCCTGGCCATGCGCATCAACATGAACCAGAATGACCTGAAGCTCATCTCCGCCATCATCGTCACGGTGGCCGTAGCCTACCCGACGGTAAAGCACTATGTGGCCCGCAAGCTGAAAAGAAAGGGGAAGAGCGCATGCTGACACTGGAACACCTCTCCAAGACCTTTTATCCCGGCACCCTCAACGAGCGCAAAGCGCTGACAGATATCTCCCTGAAGCTGGAAGAAGGGGATTTTGTCACCATCATTGGCTCCAACGGCGCGGGCAAGTCCACCCTGTTCAACGCCATCTCCGGCAATATCGACGTGGACGAAGGCCGTGTCATCCTGGATGGGAAGGACATCACCGACCTGAAGGAATATAAGCGCGCCCGCATGATCGGGCGGCTGTTCCAGGACCCCCTCAAGGGCACCGCCCCCAACATGACCATTGAGGAAAACCTTTCCCTCTCTTACCTGCGGGGCAAAAAGAGAACCCTTTCCTTCGGCATTGACAAAAAGGACCGGGAATTTTTCCGCAGCGTGCTCTCCGAATTAAACCTGGGGCTGGAGGACCGCCTCACCAGCAAAATGGGGCTGCTTTCCGGCGGGCAGCGGCAGGCCATCACCCTGCTGATGGCCACTATGGTGCCGCCCAAGCTGCTGCTGCTGGATGAGCACACCGCCGCCCTGGACCCCGCAACGGCGGAAAAAATCCTGGCACTGACCAAAAAAATCGTCAGCGAAAACCACATCACCACCATGATGATCACCCACAATATCAAATCCGCGCTGGAGCTGGGCAACCGCACCATTATGATGAACAATGGGCGCATCATCCTGGATCTGGCAGGCAAAGAGCGAGACGAGATGACAGTGGAAAAGCTGCTGGCCCTCTTTAAGGAAAAAGCCAGCGAGGAGCTGGATAACGACCGCATGCTGCTTTCCTGAAGCATAAGAAAAAGGCCCCGCGATGGGGCCTTTTTCTTATGGCGTCGATTTAATTCAGCCGCTCGCCGGTATCCTCCAGCAGCCGGCCGATGGCATGAGCAAATTCCGGATAATCCCGTTCGAAATCCCGCGTGCCGGCCAGCAGAGCCTGAGCCTCCTCGCGGGCGCTCTGCAAAAGCTGCACATCCTGGCCCAGATCCGCTATTTTCATCTGGGGCAGGCCGTGCTGCCTGTGGCCCAAAAAATCCCCCGGACCGCGCAGACGCAGATCCTCCTCTGCGATTTCAAAGCCGTTGTTGGTGCGGCACATCATCTTCAGGCGGCGCTGGGCCCCCTCACCCGGATGGTCGCTGACCAGGATGCAGTAGGACTGCCGGCTCCCCCGGCCAACCCGGCCCCGCAGCTGATGCAGCTGGCTGAGGCCGAAGCGCTCAGCATTCTCAATCATCATGATGACGGCATTGGGCACGTCCACCCCCACCTCCACCACTGTGGTGCTGACCAGCAGCTGGGTTTTGCCGGAAAGGAAATCCTCCATAGCCTGCTCTTTTTCCTTCGGCTTCTGTCGGGAATGCACCAGCCCCAGCCGGAACCCGGCAAAAGGCCCCTCCTGCAGCTGCTGCACATAGCTGGCTGCGGCCCGCAGCTGAACGGAAGAAGCCCCCTCCCTTTCCTCGATCATCGGGCAGACGATATAGGCCTGCAGGCCCTCTTCCAGATGCCGGCGGATAAAACCGTAGGCCCGCTGCAGCTTATCCGTGCTGATAGCATAGGTGAGCACCGGCTCCCGGCCCGGGGGCAGCTGATCGATGATAGAGATATCCAGCTCCCCATAAATAATCAGGGAAAGGGTCCGCGGGATAGGCGTGGCAGACATGACCAGCGTATGGCAGGCCTCCCCCTTCTGGGCCAGGGCCGCCCGCTGGGCCACCCCAAAGCGGTGCTGCTCATCGGCGATCACCAGACGCAGGTCGCGGTATTCCACCCCGGCGGAAAACAGCGCATGGGTGCCCACACAGACATCGATGCAGCCCTCGGCCAAATCCTGGAGCAGGGCGCGCTTCTCCCTGGCGGAAAGCGACCCGGTCAGCAGCCCCACCCGGATGCCGAAGGGCCCCAGCAGACGGGAGAAGGTCTCGTAATGCTGCCGGGCCAGCAGGTCAGTGGGCGCCATCAGCACCGACTGGGCGCCGTTTTTCCAGCTAAGATAGCAGCAGGCCGCCGCCACCACCGTTTTGCCGCTGCCCACATCCCCCTGGATCAGCCGGCTCATGGGCACGCCGCGGCCCAGGTCCGCCCGGCAGTCCTCCAGGGCGCGGCGCTGGGCCTCGGTCAGCCGGAAGGGCAGCGCCGCCAAAAAAGGCTCCAGCTCCAGCTGGACAAAGGGCGCGACGGACGCCTGCTTTTTCAGGCTTTTTAATCGCTCCATCGCCAGGCTGAGCAGAAAAAATTCGTCAAAGATCAGCCGCTTGCGGGCGGTCTCCAATTCAAAAGCGCTCTGGGGAAAATGGATGGCCCGCAGCGCATAGCCCAGCTCTGCCAGGGTCTGCCGCTGGCGGATCGGCTGGGGCAGCGGGTCAGGCGGCAGATCCGCTTCGGCCAGCACCTTGTGTACGGCGGAGGCAATCACCCGGCCGGAAAGGCCCGCCGTCAGCGGATAAACCGGCATCATGGACTGCCCCTCCCGCAGGGAAAACACCAGGGGCGCGCTCATCTGTCGCTGGGTGAGGCCCGGCTCCAGCCGCCCGCAGAAGAGGTATTCCTCCTCCAAGCGGAGCGCCTCCACCTGGAAATGGCTGTTGAAAAAGGTCAGCAGCATCCGGTCGCCGTTTTCATCGCAGGCCAGCACCTTGGTGATGCTCATCCCCTTGCGGATATGCTGTTCGGCGCCCTTTTGCAGCACAGTGGCCCGCACGACGCAGGCCTCATCCGGCGGGCAGTCGCGCAGCGCCCGGGGCTGGGTCAAATCGATATACTCCCGGGGATAATGGCGCAATAGGTCGCCGATGGTGCGAATCCCCAGTTTGTGATAGCTCTGGGCACGCTTTTCCCCCACGCCCTTTAAAAAACGGATATCCGATTCCAACGCAAGGCCCATGCGCCTTTCCCCCTTCGTGGTCAGGTTACGGCTTCTATTGTACCGCAAACAGCCGGTTTTGTCATCAGTCAGCCAGGCCGGCGCCAAAGAAACGGCGGAGACAGCCGCAGCCGCCTCCGCCAAAATATTTCGGACTATTCTTCCTCGTCGTCCAGATCTACCTTGTTGAGGTCGTCGATCCGATCCAGCTTGGCGTCATAGCCCACCAGCCCCACCAGCAGCCAGCGGTCATTGAAGGTATCGTGGAACAGCTGGGGGATCAGTTTGAAATCCTCGATCTCATTGGTGCAGGTCACATTGATGCGCGGGCCGGTGCAGGCGCACAGATAATCGCCGATGCGGATATGCTTTTCATCCACATAGGTGACCGGCAGGCCGGCCTCGATGCCTTCCTTCATACGGCGGACCAGGTCGTCAAAATCCAGTTCCGGCTTTTCCTCAAAGGAGAGGACGAACCCGTGCCGCACATCTCCAAACAGGAAGGTGCCCTTGTATTTGGGATCCAAATTGGCGATCAGCAGGTTTTCCGCCGTGTGGGCCATCTTGCGGTAGTGGATGGAGCGGTAGACGATATCCGCAATATCCTGCGGCAGCGGCCCGAACAGGTTGGGCCGGGTGATGATGACCTCCCCGCCCACGCCGATGAGCAGATGGGCGTTCTGCTTTTTGAGGAAGGGATAGATCACCTCAAAATGCTCCACGATCACCCGCTTGCCCTTGCCGACCGCCTCCAGAATGGCGTCAGCCAGCACATGCAGCTGAGTAAACGCCGCCTCAAAGCGGATATCCACATGGTAGGTGTGCGGCGTGTAAAACCCGGTGTCATCGATGTTGAGCAGCGGCAGCGGGCGCACATTGACCCCCTCGTCGTCGTTGGTCAGCTCCAGGCCCGGGAACATGCCCTTGATAATCATGCTCTTGCCCGAACCGGCGTCGCCGATGACGCCGATGAGCTTGTCGAAGGGGCTTAAATACATCTGGGCGATCTGCATGCCCAGCTCAAACAGGCGGCGGCTGCCGCGGGGCGCAAAATAAACGCTGTACAGGTGGTTGCCCTGCATTTTGGCCGAATAAGACATGGCGAAGCCTCCCCTCTATCTTCTGCTATCATCCTATCAAAAAAGCGGCGATCCTTCAAGTGGGACCGCCGCTTTCTGCGGTTTTTTTGCCGTCTTACAGGTCAAATTCCAGCCCTAAGAGCGGCGCGTGCTGCTGGGCGCCGTAGACATCCGTCTCGCCCAGGTCGCCGGAGCAGATGGGGCGCTTGATGGTGATCTTGATGGCCTTGGCAGGCTTAAACTCGATGATGTTGATAATCTGATCCGGAGTGATGCGGTAAAGCTTGCAGACCAACTGCTCGTTGATGGCCTTTTTGGCGCAGACCTTCTCAAAGCTCTCGAAATCCTTGAACATGATATCCATGGTCAGCTCGTAGGGCCCGGAGTTTTTGCTGCGGATAATATCGGCAATATCGGTGATTTTGGTTTTCATATCCACGCCTCCTGTCAATAGGTGATGTACTCGATGGGGAAGGGCGCCGCCGGGTCTTCCACTTCGATCAGGTGGTAGACGCTGAACACATAGACCTCCCCGGCGTGGAAGTCGCTGGGCGAATAGGGGAACGCCAGGTTGCCTGCGGTGGCGCGGCGGCCCTCATAGCCATAGTGCAGCATGGTGGAACGGGCGGAGGCGCAGATGGTATCCGCCTTGTGCTGGCTGTCCGCCACGGCCTCGATGACCACGCCGATCTCATGGGCCTGGGAAAGATCCGGGTTGGGCTCCAGCTGGGCCATGACGCCGTCCCTGCCGTAGATATTGAAATGCAGGTAGTAATCCCAGTTCTGGTCGCGGTAGTTGTCCGCCACCCGGTCCTTGACGCCCTGGATGATCTCGTCAATCTTGGCGATCATGATGGGATCTCTGGCGCCGGCGATGGAGACGGTGCGGTAGCCGATGCGCTTGGCGCCCTCAAGCTTGATGGTGTATTTTTCCGACGGGACAAAGCGGCTGCCGCTGACCTTGACGGTGTTTTCCGTCTCCTGCTCAAACTTGCAGTTGGTCAGATCCAAATGGCCGCCGGGGCCGGGCAGGATGTAAGGGTTGGTCTTTTCGTAAAGGGTATGGGCCGCCACCGAAAGGGTAGTGCACTTGCGGATGGGATTGAGTGGCTCCACCCTAAAGTAATCCTCCCCGATGTAGCCGAACATGCAGTCGGAGCCGCTGCCCGGCGTGGCACAGATAGAGGCGCACTCCAGGATTTTGCCCAGATGGATGGCCAGGCCCTTGTCGTAGCCCGCGCGGATAGCCGCCGCCGAGAACACGGAAGGGTCATAGGCGCGGCCGGCCAGGATGACGTCGGCGCCGCCGTCCAGCGCCTTGATAAAGGGGTCGAAGCCCATCTGGCCCACGATGCGGCTGGTGGCGTCGATTTCCTCCACCGTCAGCGCAGGGGCGGGGTCCAGCGGGGTGATGCGGCCTTCCGCCAGTGACTGCTTCACAAATTCTTTATCAAACTCCGCGTGGATCAGCGCCATTTTAAAGTGCAGATCATGCTCCGCGGCGATCTCCTCAATGATCTCGCGGCACCACTGCAGGTGAGGCTCCGCGCCGCTGCCGCCGGCGGTACCGATGACCACCGGCACATGCTCCCGGCAGCCGGCCTGCAGCATGATGCTCAGGTCGCGCTTGACGGCGTCCCGGTCGGTAAAGGAGATGCCGGCGCCCAGATAATAAGGGCCGGGGTCGCTGGAGCCGGCATCCACAGCGATCAGATGGGGATGGCGCTTCATGCCCTCCTCAAAGGATTCCTGCGGGAAGCCGTAGCCCAGAATCGCGGTGGCGGAAAGGATGCGGAATTCTTCTTTCATGTTTGTTCCCCTCTCTTATTTAGCAGCTTTGTCCGCCATGGCCTTGCGGTAGGCCATGATGCGCTGCATCTCGTTATAGACGATCATAAAGCCCTCATCCACGCCCATGCCGGGTTTGGCCAGGATCTGATCCGGCTGGGTGGCCATGGCGCAGTTGACGCACACCTGGGCGGAACGGTCGGTCTCGTTGCAGGTGCCGCCCTGGTAGGCGCCCATACCGTGAGCCTTGCAGTAGAGCACCGCCTCGACGATATTGTTGATGCCGCCGAGATCCGGGGTCTTGATCTGGATCATATGGCCGGCCTTGTTGTCGGTGAAATACTTGATATCCTCCAGGGTGTTGCACCATTCGTCAGCCACCAGCTCCACATCGATGCCGCGGCTGTCCAATTCCTCCCGCAGGGCCTTCATAGCCTGCATCTGGCCTTCGCGCTCCTCCACATCCATGGGGCCTTCAATGCGCAGATGGAAGGGCTTGGCAATCTCCTCCAGCTTCTGCAGATAATCGGCCATAGCCTTGTAATTGTGGTTGCCGAATGCGATGCCGATGGTGCCGTACACATCGATATGCAGGATGGGCATATAGTCCGGCGTGGGGCGCAGTTTCAAAATGCGCGCCCGCAGCCAGCCCACATATTCGGCCAGCAGCTCGCCGTGCTCGCCCAGCTTGGTTTTCACATTGTTGATGAGGGCGTGAGGCATCACCTGGGCGCCCTTCATGATCATTTTGTCGGAGTTCTCATAGCGGCTGTCCCCCGACTGGGTGAAGATGGGGATCATATGATCGGATACGGTGCAGCCGTATTCGTCGGCGATCACTTCACACATCAGCCGGTGGGTAGACTTGGCAGCCGCGTCCAGAATCGCCTGAGTGACGCCGTAGCGGATGGCGGTGTGCAGACGCTTTCCTTCCACATGCAGCGAGTCGATTTTCTCGGCCAGGGGGCGGAAATGATCCGCTTCGGCGCCGATCAGCTCAGGCTTGATGTATTTCTCGATGACGGGGATGAAATCCTTGGCCAGAAACAGCGGGTCACGCCCGCCGGCGCCGCTGTACTGCACGGCAGCACAGTCGCCGTAAGCCATCTGGCCGTCCTCCAGGATCAGCATGACGGAAATGGATTCACCGGCCTGGCGCACCGCGGTAAAGCCGGGCGTGGCCGTATTGCCCACATAGGCGGCGCCGTCGGCCACGGCGCCTTTTTTGATGGCGCGCTGGTCGTCAAAGAAGAAGCCGGTGCGCCCGGGCGAACAGATGACATCTACAATCTTCATGGTGCTCTATCTCCTCTATTCTGAAATTCTGGGAATCTGATCCGGCGGATGTTATCTCCAGGGGCGGCCCACCAGGCGGCCTTTGGAGATGGCGTACACATCGTCAATCACCATTTGGAAGGAGGCGGTGCGCTTTTCATAGCGGGCGCGCTCCTCGATTTTCTCACGGTTAAAGTCCTGCAGCTCCTTGGTCAGCGGCACGCCGCCGAAGTTGAGCATGCGCACGGCGCCCTCGTTATCGCGGGCGGGCAGCATCTTGCCTGCGTTATAACGGCTGGGGGCAAAGGGTACATCCAGCACCCCGGCCTGAATGGCGCGCACCGCGCCGACGGCAATATCGCCGTCGCCCAGCTCGAAGCATTTTTCCACAATGCAGCGGGTCTCGGCGGAGATGATCTCCTCTTCCCGCTCCAGCCGGTCGGACTGCAGCCTCTGATCCCGCAGCATGGAGATGGTCTGCTTGGTGCATCTGAGGCCCTGGGCGTTGGCCTCCATGGTGGGGACGCCCATCGCCTCGTGAGGGGTCTTGACGATGACCTTGGTGGCCTTGGAAAGGGCCGCCACCGCGCTGCCCCAGGCGATCACGCCGAAGGCCTTGGCCTCATCCTGCGGGAAACCGCCCATCCACTGGTGCAGCACCGTGGTGACGGTGACGTCGCCATAGCCGTACCGCTGCAGGTATTCCTCCGTCAGGCGGCCCAGCACCCGGATTGCGGCCACATCCTGCACCAGGTTGCCGCACTGGCCGTAGCCGACGGTGATGTTTTTGACCCCCTGCTCCGCCGCCAGCAGGCTCTCGATAATCGCCACCGCATGGGAGATGCAGGGCGGCACCAGGGTGCCGGTCAGCGGGCCGTAAGGCTCCCGGTTGATGGGTACGCCCGCCTCCTCATACATGCCGGTGAGGCGGTCGCAGTACTGCCAATCCAGGATGGTTTTCTCCAGCGGGACATTTTTCGCATAGGGGATGTTGTAGGAAATGCCGCCCCCCTCGTAGCTGGTAAAGCCGCCGGCGTAAGAGATCTCGGTGAGCAGGCGGGCATCTGGGGTGCCGTGGCGCACCTGCACAGGGGTATCCAGATTATCGATGATCTGGCGGCAGCCGCCGACGCCGTGGTTGACCGCCGGGAAGCCGTTGAGCATGGATTTATCCTGCTTGATGGATTCGGTGATGCCGTCCTCCGCCTCCACATAGCGGTTCTGGCGGGTGTAGCTGTCGATGGTGGTGGGCAGCAGGTCCGCCTCGCCCTTATCCTGCAGGTAAGTGAGCAGCTCGATGTGCTCCTTGATGAGGGCGACGCCGGCGCGGGGCTGAATCAGGGTGGTGCCCTGCTCCTTCGCCTTTTTGAGCTTTAAAGAAAAAATCTTGTGCTCCGGCAGCTTTTTGTGGTATTCCACCGCCTCTTTAAAATCCACATCCTTGCCGGTGGGCCACTGGGCCAGAACTTCTTGGCGGATTGCGGCAAAATCGTCGTTGGAGATCCGTTTATTCTTCAGCTCCATCTCTCACTAGCTCCTTTTTCATAATTCTCAGGGCGGTGCCGGGCGCGTGCTGGCTGAGCAGCCCCATCGCCGCCAGGATGTATTTTCGATCCACCAGGATCCGGGCCTTCTTCGGCCGCAGGGATTCGGGATGGGCGGGGTCATAAAGCGCGTGGGCCGCGATCTGCCCGGTGCGCCGGGTGTGGATGAGGGAGCCCCCTGTCACCACAATCTGATCCACGCCGCTCAAATCCTTGCCCGTCTGGGCGTAGGCCAGGCCTGTGGGGGTGTAGACCTCTTCCAGCCGGCCCGCATGCCGGGATACCGCTGTTTCCACCGCCAGGCTGGCCAAGGCGAAATCCAGCGCCTCCAGCTCGCTGTTTTGGGGCAGGGTATCCGTCTGGCGGCTCAAATATTCCACCAGTTCCTCCGCCCGGCCCTCCGTCAGGCCGGACAGCTGGGCTACCCTGCCGATGCCGGCGGCATCCACAATGCCGTGGATGCTGTAGCGCATGCCGATGTCGCCTTCCACCGTGCGTTTGACATAGGGCTCTGGCAGCCCCTTGTAAACCACGTTGGCTTTGGCCGGCATACCGCTGGCGATGGAATAAATATCCGTGGTCGCCCCGCCGACATCAATGCCGAGCAGCTCTCCAATTCCCTTTTCTTCTTCAAAACCTTCTGCCAACAGGCGCATTGCCGCCATCATGGCAGAGGGGGTTGGCATCATAATACCGGAGATAAGCTCCGACGCCTGGCTGAGGCCCTTGGCCTGGATGATCCGCTCCAGGAACAATTCCCGGATCTTCTCCTGGGCCGGCTCGATGTTCAGCTCCCCAAAGCGGGGCATCACATTGGCCACCAGGTAGGTTTCCCTGCCCTCCAGGATGCGCTGGCACTGGCGCCCGACGCTGCGGTTGCCGGCGATAATGACGGGGAACTTCTCCTTGGACTGGGCCAGCATCTTGGCGTTGTGCAGGATGCACGCGCTGTTGCCGCCGTCGGTGCCGCCCACCAGAAGCAGAATCTCCGGCCGGGCCGCCTCGATCTCCTCCAGGTCATCCTCCGTCAGCTGGTAGGAGTAAACCTTCAGGATCTTTGCCCCGGCGCCCAGGCTGGCCAGCTTGGCCGCCTCGGCGGTCAGCTCCGGCACCAGGCCGCTGGTGATCATCCTCAGCCCGCCGGCCGCAGAGGAGCAGGCATACCGCTCAGCAAATTCCAGCGGGCCGGTTGCCGTCTCCAGCTGCTGCAGGGCGCAGCGCAGGCCGTCGTTGATATCCGTCTGCACGGTGGTGTAGGCGGCGGCCGTGCCCAGAAGCTGTTCCGATTCGAGATCCACCGCCGTCACCTTGGTGTAGGTGCTGCCGAAGTCAATCAGCAAAACGGCTTTCATTTCTGACCCTCCACGCCGAGCACTTCTTTCAGAGCGGCGATGGTGGTCTCCGGCGCGGTCCCCGGCGGGAACACCCGGTCAAACCCCATAGCCTTAAAGCGGCGCTCCACATCCTCAAAGGGCTGCTTGCCCACCACGATGTTGCCGCCCACAAACAGCGGAATTCCCACCAGGCCGTGCTCGTCGCACTGCTCGCGCATGCCGCGGCAATCCAGCTCGCCGTGGCCATAGAGGGAGGAAATCACAATGGCGTCCGCGTTGGATTCGATGGCGGCATTGATAAACTCCTCCTGCGAGACCATGACGCCCAGGTTGATGACGTTGAAGCCCGCCTCGGTGAACGCATGATACAGTATCTGGTTGCCGACCGCGTGAACATCGGCTCCAATCACGCCGATGACCAGCGTTTTCTGTTTCTGATCCATAACACACCTGATCCTCTCTTGTTCGTTCGTTGGCAGTTTTATTTGAACTATGTCTATAAGATACATTGTTATATTACAAAAATCAATTGGCATTCCGCCTGAGTTTCCGGGATTTTTTTAACGATATTTACCACAAATTTTCTGTTTTTTCTCTGTTTTTATGGGAAATAACGAGTTTATCCGCCTTGATTTTACCAATTCAGATGAATTGTATCTGTTTCAATATTTTGAATTCCCATTGGATTTTTCTCATTCCTTGCTGCTTTCTGCGGGAACCTCGGGATTTTTCCCGATTTCTTTTCTTGAATTGTATTGTTACAATATTCCTTCTGGCTCCTTCTGCCGCAAAACCGGCTGAAAAGCAAAAAAAGACGGCCTTACGGCCGTCTCAAAAATAGATCAGGTTATTTCCTTTTGCGGATCTCCTCCACCCGGTCCTCCAGGTACAAGAAGGAGCCCGTGTCGATTTTGTATTCATAGGGCACAATCGGATGCCGGTGGCCAAAGGCTTGGATCAAATCCACCTCGCTGCCGCTGCAGAAGGCCAAATACCCCGAAGGCACCACCAGACCATCCTGCCGGGCGAGGAATTCCTCCAGGCCGCCGGCGCCAAACCGGGCCGCCTCCACCTTGCAGCTGGGTCCGATAAAGCTGGCGCAGCCCTTGCGGGCGATCTTCTCAAACTCGTCGCTGACGCAGAGGACGCCGATCCGGTACAGATCGTTCATTTTGGCCAGCTCCGCCACCGTGTGAGCCGCGGGGCTTAGGGCAATGCGGCTTAGGCGGCTGCGGTCGGCAATCACCCGTTCCAGCTGAGCGTAATGGGTAGAGGTGACCACCACCAGGTCCGTGTCCTCCTCCACCTGATTGGGAGAAGCCAGCACATCCCGCAGGATGAACTGGTAGATATCCACATCCCGGATGGTGGAAAGCTGGTTGACGATCGCCGACAGCGTCTCGGGGTTGCAGTCCACCGCCGCAATGCGCACATGGGGCACCCGCTCGCTGCGCTCCCGCAGCTTCAGCTGCAGGATGACTTCGATCTCCCAGGGGGTGAAAGACATTTTCTCCAATTGATCCAGTAAACTGTCAATGGCAGCCATGGCGCGCTCCTTGCGGGAGGAGCTCTCCTGCGCCAGCACAAAGGTGCCGCGGCCCTGGGTCATTTCGATCAGCCCCATCTGGCCCAGCTCGTCATAGGCGTGCTTGATGGTGCCGCGGGCGATCTTCATCTGGGCCGAAAGCTCCCGCACCGTGGGCAGCTTATAGCCAGGCGGCAGCTGACCGCTGCGGATACCCTCCGCAATGGCATGGACGATCTGCAGGTAGATCGGCTCGCCCGATTCCGGCTGCAGGGTAATATTCACAACCAACACCGCCTTTGCAGGTTAATGTTATAGTACAATTATCATTATCCCTGCTAAAGGCCGGTTTGTCAAGGATTATTTCTCCCGCGCAGCCAAATAATTACGCCTGCCCTGCTCATACAGGTTGTTGCCCTCACTGTCGATGACCACCACCACCGGCAGGTTTTCCACCTCCAGCCGGCGAATGGCTTCGGCGCCCAGATCTTCATAGGCGATCACCTCCGCCTTTTTCACGCAGCCGGAAAGCAGCGCGCCCGCGCCGCCGATGGCGCCGAAATAGACCGCGCCATGCTCCTTCATGGCCTCAATGACCTCCGGGCCGCGCTTGCCCTTGCCGATCATGCCGGTCTCTCCCAGGGCGATCAGCGTAGGGGAATACGCATCCATACGGTAGCTGGTGGTCGGCCCGGCCGAACCGATGGCCTGTCCTTCCCGGGCGGGAGTGGGCCCCACATAATAAATGGTGGCGTCCTTTAAATCCAGCGGGAGGGGCTTGTTCTGCGCCGCCAGCTCACACAGGCGCTTGTGGGCAGCATCCCGGGCGGTATAAATCACCCCGGAAAGATAAACCGAATCCCCGCAGCGAAAAGTACGCGCCATTTCGCGGGTGATGGGGGTCGTCACATGTCGTTCCATTTACAGCACCTCCGTTTTATGGCGGGTCACATGGCAGTTGATGTTCACCGCGCAGGGCAGCCCGGCAATATGGGTGGGCATCGTTTCAATATTCACCGCCAGCGCGGTGGTGCGCCCGCCGAAGCCCTGGGGGCCGATGCCCGTCTCGTTGATTTTCTGGAGCATTTCCTCCTCCAGCTGCTGATAATAAGGGTCGGGATTGCGCTCCTCCAGCGGGCGCATCAGGGCCTTTTTGGCCAGCAGCGCAGCCTTGTCGAAGGTGCCGCCGATGCCGACGCCCACTACAATGGGCGGGCAGGGGTTGGGGCCTGCATCTTCCACCACCTTCAGGATGAACTCCTTGACCCCCTCCAGCCCGTCGGAGGGTTTGAGCATCTTGATCTGGCTCATATTCTCGCTGCCGAAGCCCTTGGGGGCCACCGTGATTTTGATCTGATCCCCGGGCACCAGGTCATAATAGATCATGGCCGGGGTGTTGTCACCCGTGTTGACCCGGCGCAGCGGGTCGCGTACAGCGGATTTGCGCAGGTAGCCCTCGGTGTAGCCCTGGCGCACCCCTTCGTGGATGGCCTCGGTCAGGCTGCCGTTCACATGCACATCCTGGCCGATCTCCAAAAACACGCAGGCCAAACCCGTATCCTGGCAGATGGGCACCTGGTCGCGCCCGGCAATTTCAAAATTCTCCACAATCCGGTCCAGAATCTCCGCCGCGGGGGCCCAATCCTCACAGGCGCGGCAGGCGGTGATGCGCTCTCTGACATCTCCGGGCAGACAGCAGTTGGTCTCAATGCACAGCCGTTTGACAATTCCGGTGATCTGGGCGGCGTCAACTTCCCTCATTTACTTCTTCCTCCTTTTGGTACGCGGCTGCGGCCGCAGGATGATACCCTGGGTATCTGCTATCACCTTACCTTTTTCTTCCTCTCCTGTCAAGGGGCGGGAGACTTTCATCCCTCTTGCGAAAAGCAGGAAAACTTGCTATAATAAAAACAATCCCTACACTGCGGCCCCGGATGTCCTTCTGCACTGCTGGCATCCGGGGCTGCTTTTTGCCTGCAGCGCAAAAAAAGGTTGACAGCAGCTTTACCATTTGATATAATAAACAAGTCTTGAGCGTACGAGCCATTAGCTCAGCTGGCAGAGCATTTGACTTTTAATCAAAGGGTCTGGAGTTCGAATCTCCAATGGCTCACCAAACCACCGCAGGCGCATTGCCCGCGGTGGTTTTTTCTATCTCTATCCAGCGCTGTGAGGATTTTCTCACAGCGTTTTTTGCCGCACTGCCCCGCCGGGGGATGCGCCTTATTCCCCCAGGCCCGGCAGGGTGCCCCCATCCGGCAGCCGCCCGGTCAAACGGATGGCGGCGCCGCGGATATAATCCCGTAGCATCCGGTCCACAAAATCGATCAGCTGCTGAGGGGTGCCCTCGATTTTCCCTAAAAGCCAATCCTCCATCATGCTGGAAAGCGCACCGATATAAAACTGCGTCAGCACCCCCAGCTCCCATTCCTCCATCGGGCAGCACAGCTCCGAAGCGATCATCTGGATGGTGTTCTGAATCATGGTCTGAATATCCGTCTCAAAAAAACGCCTCAGATGGTCCCGGCCCATGCTGCGCAGCGCGCACAGGCAGACGGCCCGGTTCTCCTGCAAATATTCAAACAGCTGCAGCAGACCGTCCCGCCAGAGCATGACTCCCCCGTGCCGGCGCAGCAGGGCCACCGCCTCCTCATCAAACATCCAGCGCACCGCATCATAAAGATCTTCAAAATGATAATAAAAATGCTGCCGTGCCATGCCGCTGTTTTTCATCAATTCTGTGATGGTGATTTTGCCCAGCGGCTTTTGGGCCATCAGCTTTTTTAAAGCCGCACAGATCTCCCGCTTTGCCGCATAGCTTGCTTCATAGGTACGCTTTCTCATGGCGCTTATCTGCCCTCCCTGCCGGTTGCTGAAAAAAGTATAACACATCACAGCCCCTGCAGCATAGATGCAGAACAGGTTCAACTGTCAGAAATCTGACAAATGCACCAACACTGCATCTTGCATTTCGGCCTGTGATTTTCTATGCTGAAAGAAAACGCAAAAGGGGCATCGGTATCATGACGGAAGAATATCAGGTGACACTGCACAGCCAGATGGGGCCCCGCCAGGGGATTTTGACCCTGCAGCGGCAAGGCATCCGGCTGACCGGCACCCTGGAGCTGGTCGGCTATGTCAACGCCGTCCAGGGCCAGGTGGATCAGGACGGTTCCCTGCGGATCTTTCACGCCATTCAAACGGCGCTCAGCACCTTTGCATGTGAGACGCTGCTGCAGATCCAGGGGGATCAGCTGACCGGCCTGAGCCGTTCCGAACCCTGCCAGATGCGCTGGGAGGGCCGGCGCATCCGCCAAACCCCCTGAACAAAAAATACTGCGCCGCAGAAGGAGGAACCCTGTTTGAGCGCTTCCAAGGAAAAGCCGTCCTTTTTTGAAAAGCTGGCCACTTTTATTGTGGATAAGCGGAATCTGATCTTTTTTCTTTACGCCTGCGCAGCGGTGTTCTGCCTGTTTTCCCGCGGGTGGGTCAGCGTCTGCAACGATATCACGGAATATCTGCCGGATTCCACCGAAACCCGCCAGGGCCTGACGCTGATGGAGGATCAATTTGTCACCTACGGGACGGCGCGGATCATGGTCTCTCACATCACGCCGGAAATTGCAAAGGAGCTGGCCAGCCAGATCGAGTCGCTGGAGGGGGTCTCCTCCGCCTCCCTGGGGGACGGCTCCCCCGGCGTGGAGGAGGAAGATTCCGACGAACCGGAAACGCCGGAAGAGATTGCAGATTATTTCCGCGGGACCAGCGCGCTGATCTCCGTCACCTTTGAAGGGGAAGAGGAGGACGAAGCAAGCCTCGCCGCCCTGCAGCGCATCCGGACGCTGCTGGCCCCCTATGATTTTTATATCGACAGCGCCGTAGGGGATTCCCAGGCTGACTCCCTGGCAGAAGAGATGAACGTAATTCTGGCGGTGGCGGCGGTCATCATTGTACTGGTGCTGCTGCTGACCTCCCGCTCCTACGCGGAGCTGCCGGTGCTGCTGATCACCTTTATCGCTGCCGCCCTGATGGGCCTGGGGACCAACTTCCTCTTTGGGGAGATCTCCTTCGTTTCCAACTCGGTGACGGTGGTGCTGCAGCTGGCGCTGGCCATCGACTATGCCATCATCATGCTTCACCGCTTTTTGGAGGAACGGGAATACGCCCCCGACCGGGAAGCCTGCATCGCGGCGGTCAGTGCGGCTATTCCCTCCATTTCCGCCAGCAGCCTGACCACCATCTCCGGCCTGATGGCCATGATGTTCATGCAGTTTCAAATTGGCTTTGACATGGGCATTGTGCTGATCAAAGCCATTTTGTTCAGCATGCTCTCGGTGTTCACCCTGATGCCGGGGCTGCTGATGGTGTTTTCCAACGCCATGGCAAAGACACGCCACCGCAATTTCATCCCAAAAATCGATCGGTGGGGCAAATTCTCCCTCAAGCTGCGGTATATCGGCGTCCCGCTGTTTGCCGTTTGCCTGGTGGCGGGCTTTTTCCTCTCCAACCAATGCCCTTATGTTTACGGCTACACCCAGCTGACCACCAGCCGCCAGAATGAAACCCAGATTTCGGAACAGAAGGTCTTTGACACCTTCGGCCGGCAGAATATCATGGCGCTGCTGGTGCCCCGCGGGGATTATGACAGCGAAAAGGAGCTGCTGGCGCGCCTGGAATCCTACGACGAGGTGGATTATGCCCTGGGGCTGTCCAACGTGGAGGTCAAAAACGGCTATACCCTCACCGATTCGCTGACGCCGCGGCAGTTCTCGGAGATGACCGACCTGGATTATGAGCTGATCTGCCTGCTCTATGCCGCCTATGCGGCGGAGGGGGAGGAATACGGCCGGATCATCAGCGGCATCGACGATTATGAGGTCCCGCTGATGGATATGTTCTTATTCGTCTACGACAAAAAAGAAGAAGGCTATGTGGATCTGGACCGCGACCTGGAAGAGGACCTGGACGATCTCTACCAGCAGCTGACCGACGCCAGGGACCAGCTGCTGGGGGAGGATTACACCCGCATCCTTTTAAGCCTCAACCTGCCGGAGGAAGGGGCGGAAACCTTTGACTTCTTAAAAACCATCCACCGGGAGGCAGAGCGCTATTATGATGCCGGCAGCGTCTTCCTGGTGGGGGATTCCACCAGCGACTACGATCTTTCCGTCTCCTTCGCCAAAGATAACATCATGATCAGCGTGCTTTCCGCCGTGTTTGTGATTATCGTGCTGCTGTTCACCTTCCAGTCGGTGGGGCTGCCGGTGCTGCTGATCCTGGTGATCCAGGGCAGCATCTGGTTTAATTTTTCCTTTTCCGGCATCACCCAGACATCCATTTATTTTATGAGCTATCTGATCGTCACCGCCATCCAGATGGGGGCCAACATCGATTACGCCATTGTGATCTCCTCCTGGTACAACGAGCTCAAGGAGCGCATGCCCCGCAAGGCCGCCATGCTGCAGGCGCTGAACCTCTCCTTCCCCACCGTGCTGACCTCAGGGAGCATCCTTTCCGCGGCGGCCTTTCTGATCGCCAAAATCACCACCGACCCCACCATTGGCGGCATCGGCGACTGCCTGTACCGCGGCACACTGATCTCCATGTTCCTGGTGCTGTTCATCCTGCCTCAGATCCTGGTGCTGGGGGACCGCATTGTGGAAAAGACCCGGTTTAACCTCAAGGTGCCGGAACTAAGCCGCAGCGCCAGCGGCACCGTCTATTTGAACGGCCGGGTGCGGGGCCGGGTTTCCGGCTTTGTGGATGCCAACATCCGCGGGGTGATCCGAGGGGATGTCTCCGGCATCATGGAGACGGGCAGCTATCAATCGGAACAAGACGAATCCGGAGAGGAGGTGCAGCCGCATGAAACGGAAGATTAAGCGCCTGGCCGCCCTGCTGCTGGCGGCGCTGATGCTACTGTTCCCGCTGCAGCCCGGGATCGCTCTGGCCGCCGAAGCTGACAGCCAGGGGGAGACGGTCTTCCTTTCCTCCCCCGAGGATCTCCTGACGCTGGCCAAGCAATGCTCGCTGGACAGCTGGTCCCGGGGCAAGCGGGTGATCCTCACCGAGGATCTGGACCTGGAAGGGATCGGCTTTTCCCCCATCCCCACCTTTGGCGGCACCTTTGACGGGCAGGGGCACACCATCTCCGGCCTGACGCTCACCGGCGAAGGCAATGTGCAGGGGCTGTTCCGCTACCTGCAGCCCACCGGCATCGTGCAGGATCTGACAGTGGAAGGCTATCTGGAACCGGCAGAAGACACCGCCCAGCTGGGCGGGATTGCCGGCTGCAACCAGGGCACCCTGATGCGGTGTTCCTTTTACGGCGTTGTGCGCGGCAGGGAGTGTATCGGCGGCATCGCCGGCCTCAACGACGCACAGGGCCAGATTATCAACTGCTCCTTCGGCGGCTTTGTCACCGGGCAGCATTCGGTGGGCGGCATCGCCGGGGAAAACTGCGGCAGCATCATCCAGTGCGAAAACGCCGGCAATATCAACACCACCCGGGTGGAAGCCACCCTGGACCGGGAAACCCTCAACCTGGAGCAGCTCAATTCTACAGAAAACGCCCCCGTCTGCACCGATATCGGCGGCATCGCCGGGCTTTCCACCGGCATTCTTCAGAGCTGCCGCAACACCGGCAGCGTGGGCTATGCGCAGATGGGATATAATGTGGGCGGCATCGCCGGGCGGTTTTCCGGCAATTTGGACGGCTGCGAAAACAGCGGCACCATCCGCGGGCGCAAGGATGTAGGCGGCATCGCCGGCCAGCTGGAGCCGGACCTGCGCCTGATCTACAGCCGGGACACCCTGCAGAAGCTGCTGGATGAATTGGATGTGCTCAGCGGTCTGGCAGACCAGGCCCTGAGTGATATGGACGAAGCCTCTGACGAGCTTTCGGCCCGGCTGGAAAGCCTCTCCGACGGCGCCGACGAAGCCATTGACGCTGCCGGCGACCTGATGGATTCCGTCACCGACTGGGCCAACGGAAACATCCGGCGCATCAACCGGCTCATTTCCCGCATTGCCCGGCTGGCGGATGACATCAGCCCGGATCTGGAATCCCTGGCGGATCTTCTGGATCTGGCCGGGAGCCTGGGCGGCCGGCTGGAGGATATCATCGCCGGCGCCGGTCTTTCCCCAGAGGAGGAAGCCCTCTGGCAGGAGGCTCTCGCGCAGTTTGATCAGGCGCAGGAGGATGTGCGCGCCTGTGCGGTGCGGCTGGGCCAGGCCCTGGCAGAGCTGCGGGATTCCCTGGGGCAGGAGGAAGAAACCGCCGCAGCCCTGGAGGAGCTCCGTCAGGCGGCTGCCCAGGCAAAGGAAGGACTCGATGGGCTGGCTGCCGCCTTTGGCCGGATTCTGCAGCTGATGCGCGAAACCGGCGCCTCGCTGGGCGACCCGGTCTGGGAACTGGCCGGAGAGATCGAAGATGCTCTCTCCTCCCTGCCGGGGCTGATGGGAGAAATGGCGGCGGATGCGGCAGATTTTCTGGACCGTCTGGCCGATCAGCCCTCTGATACCTTCCGGCCGGTCAGCAGCACCATGCGCCATCAGGGCGACGCCCTGAGCGACGCGCTGGATGGGCTGATGGAGGACGCCGATGCGCTGCGGGAAAATCTTGCGGATTCCGGCGATGAGCTGGGGGACGATCTGCAGGCTATCAACAATCAGATGAGCGCCATCAACCGCCTTTTGCAGGATGCCGTCGCCGAAGCCCAGGAGGATGACGGGCTGGAAGACCGCTTTGAGGATGTTTCCGCCTCGGCCGGCGCCGACACCAGCAGCTGCCTTTCCAACTCCCGCAACAGCGGCATAGTGGAAGGAGAATACAGCACCGCCGGCATTGCCGGTTCCCTGGCGCTGGAATACGACTTTGACCCGGAGGACGACCTGACGAAAGAGGGCAAGCGCTCGCTGGATTTCCGCTATGAGGCCAGCGCGGCAGTGCTCGCCTGCGTCAACACCGGGGAAATCACCGGCAAGCTGGAGCATACCGGCGGCATCGCCGGCCGTATGGACCTGGGGCTGATTGACGGATGCGAAAACTACGGAACCATCACCAGCACCGACGGCAGCTACACCGGCGGCATCGCCGGCGCCAGCTGGGGGGAGATTCGGGATTGCTGGGTGCAGTGCATCCTCTCCGGCGAGAAGCACACCGGCGGCGTGGCCGGGCTGGGCTCCACCCTGACCGGCTGCCACACGCTGGTGGAAATTGAGGACGGCGTCTCTTATCTGGGCGCTATCGCCGGCGAAGTGGAAGAAGACGGCACTGTCTCGGGCAATACCTTCACCAGTGAGACGCTGGCGGCCTTGGATGGCATCAGCTACGCCGGCAAGGCGGAACCGGTGGACTTTGCCGCTTTGTGCGCCACCCCGGGCGCCCCTGAGGAGTTTGGCCGGCTGGAGCTGCGTTTTGTGGCCGACGGGCTGCCGGTGGCAGAAATCCCCTTCCAATACGGCGAGGGCATCTCCTCCCTGCCGGAAATCCCGGAAAAGGCGGGCTACTCCGCCGCCTGGCCCCAGCTGGATTACAGCCATCTGACCGCCAGCCGCACCCTGCAGGCCATCTACACCCCTCTGGCCGGAGCGCTGGGCGACGGCAGCGTGCTGCCGCAGGTGCTGGCACAGGGCAGCTTCGGCAGTGCAGCGCGCCTGCGCTATCAAACCGAGACTATCCCCTGGCCGGAGGGCGATACCTCCGGGCGCACCGCCAAGCTCTATGTTCTCTCGGTGGAAAACCCAGAAGAGGCCGCGGGGCCTTATACCATCCACTGCCGCCTGACAAACCCCGACGCCCGCCCCGCCCTGTGGGTATCCGGGCCGGACGGCTGGACCCGGCAGGAATACCAGATGGACGGCAGCTATCTGATGTTCTCCAGCCAGACGCCTGATGTGACCTTCTGCCTGGCGGAGGAGGACTTCCCCCTCTGGGGCATAGCGGCGGCGGCCGCCCTGCTGGTATTGGCCGCCGGCGGCGCAGGCTGGGCACTGCTGCGGCGCAAAAAGAAAAAGACCGCCGCACCCCCTGCGGAATAAAGCAGCGTCAGCAAAAAAGGATGCAGACTGCACCATCAGTCTGCATCCTTTTTCTTTGGTTTTTCGCGCTTCTCAGGCCACCGGGTCGGGGAAGGAGATGCCATACTGGCGGGCAATCTCCTGCATTTCCTCCACCACAGCATCCGGCAGCTCCACCCCGCTGATGCGGCTGGCCTCGCACTTGCGGGCCTCGATTTCACCGGGGATCATCACCTCATGGAAGCCGGCCGCCGGCGGGCAGGCCTTGATATCGGCAAACAGGCTGTCCACCCGCTGGCAAAACTGATCCAAATCCATAAACTTGCTCACATCGATGGCCGCCATGAAATAACCGGCGCCAAAAGGTAGCTCGGTATGGTCAAAGGCCGGGTTGACCTCCATCGAGCTGCAGGAGCCGCCCAGGCAGCAGCAGAGCAGCTCAATGAGCAGCGCAAGCCCATATCCCTTGGCGCCGCCGAAGGGCAGCAGCGCCCCCTTGTGGCCCACTACGCGGCCGGGATCGGTGGTGCGGTGGCCTTCGCTGTCCAACGCCCAGGTGTCGGGGATCTGCTTGCCCTCCCGGTAAGCCAGATCGATTTTGCCCATAGCTGCCTCGCTGGTGGCCATATCCAGCACAAACTGAGGCCCCTGGCCGCCGGGCACCGCGATAGAAAGGGGGTTGGTCCCCAGCATCCCCTTGGCGCCGCCAAAGGGTGTGACCAGCGCCGCCGCATTGGCCGCTGCAATGCCGATCATCCCCTGCTCGGCCGCATACATGGCATAATAACCCCCAAAACCGTAGTGGGAACCGTTTTTAACAGTAGCCACGCAGCAGCCGGTCTGGCGGGCGTGCTCGATACAGGCGGTCATCACATCGATGCCGATGGTGGAGCCCAGCCCTGCGTTGCCGTCAAAGGCCAGGGCGGAGGGGCTTTCCCGCAGCAGGGTGGGATGAGCGGTGGGCGACGTGGTGCCCAGGCGCATCCGCTTCAGGTATCCCCCAAACCGGGAAAACCCGTGGGAATGCACCCCGCGCATATCGGCGGTGAGGACGTTTTTCAGCAGGTTCTCCGCATCCTGCCGGCTGACGCCCATCCGCATGGCCGCCTGCACACCGAACTGATGCAGGCCCTCAACTGGATAATTCATCACTGCTCTCTCCTCTCAAAACAGAACGCCCGCCCGCACCCGGGCAGGCATCCTGAGCCTTTGTATGACCAGGCGCTGCTTAAACAGCGCCCTCCTCCTTTATGTAGCCCAGGCGGTAGGCCTTGAGCAGCATCAGCAAATCGTCGATCTCGCCCTGCAGGCGCTTGCCGTCATCCGTATCCGCAATCTTTTTGCGGCGGGGCACCATCTGGACAATGTCGGTGTTGGAGTGGATATCCTTATTGTGGAAAACCGCCTCCTGGATCGACTCAAAGGGGTCGTGGCTGACCAGCCGCAGGCCGTAGGAGTTGTAGATCAGGGTGTAGCCCGCAATGCCGGTGGTCTTCTGATAGGCACGGCAGAGCCCGCCGTCGATCATAATCATCTTGCCGTTGGCCTTGATGGGGCCTTCGCCGTCCTTCACCTTCACCGGCACATGGCCGCTGATGATGTGGCCCTCATCCGGGTTGACGCCGAATTCCTCCAAAATGCGCCGGCAGACCGATTCCTCGTTGAACAGGTCGTAATAAGGATTCTTCGGCTCCTTCCAGGTGGACTGATCCTCGATCAGGTACCGCTCAAAGGTGGTCATCTTGTTGCGGCCGAACAGCGGGGAATCCTTGCCGCACCAGAGGTACCACATGAAATCCTCGCCCAGGTTGCGCTCCTTGGAGCCGTAGGGCGCAAAATATGCCTGGCGGATGACGCTGTCCACATAATCCAAGAGGGCCTTGCCCGCAAGCTTTTTGCCGCTGGACATTTCCACCTCGGTGAAGCTGCCGTCCTTATTCATGGGGATGCAGCCGTGGTAGAGCAGGTTGTTGTTGTAAACGGTATACAGCGCGCCCTTGGAATACAAAAAGCGCATATGCTGCTGCAGCCGCTCGCTGTGGCGGAAGGAGGTGGTAAGCGAAACCACCAGCTTTTCCTCCTCCGGGGTGAGCTTGTAGGGGTCCTTGGGGTCCACGGTGGGGAAGTCGCAGTCCTTAAGCGGATAGACCTTGCCGTCGATCTCCACCGTCTTGTTCTCAAAATCCACATGGTCGAAGAGCAGCCGGTCCTCCATGCGGAAGTGCTTGTTGCGGCGGATGACCTGGCCTTCCAGCTTGAACTGGATGATAACAATCGCCTTGTGGATTTTGGCAATGGCGGCCATGTCGCTGGGATCTGCGGTGTCCCCCTCCATCAGCTTGGGGGTAAAGCAGGGGCTGTCGCCGTAGGTCTCCTGGGCAAAGGTAGCCAACGGGCGCAGGTTGATGCCGTAAAACTCCTCCACCGTGTCGATGTTGTTATATTTCATCGACAGGTTGAGCACCGTGGCCACGCACACCCGGCTGCCGGCCGCAGCGCCCATCCACAGGATATCGTGGTTGCCCCACTGGATATCGATGCTTTTCTGCTCCATGAGCAGGTCCATGATCTCGCCGGCGTTGGGGCCGCGGTCATAAATATCGCCGATGATATGCAGCCGGTTGATGGAAAGGGTCTTGATCAGCTTGGCAATGGCGATGATAAAGGCGTCCGCGTCGCCCAGGTCGATAATGGTGGAGATGATGTTGCTGTAATACTCCTCCTTGTTCTGCTGGGCGTTGGAGGAGTGGAGCATCTCATCGATGATGTAGGCAAAGTCCGGGGGCATCTGCTTTCTGACGCGGGAACGGCTGTATTTGGAGGCCGCCAGCCGGCAGACCTCGATCAGGCGGTTGAGGGTGACGTTGTACCAGTCGTTCAGGTCGATATTCTCCCGGCGCTTGATTTCCTCCAGCTTTTCCTCGGGATAATAAATCAGCGTGGCCAGATCGGCGCGCTCCCCGGCGGAAACCTGGTGCTGATACAGGGTATCCACCTTGTCGCGGATAACGCCGGAGGCGTTTTTCAGGATGTGGGAAAAGGCCAGGTATTCCCCGTGCAGGTCACTGAAAAAAAATTCCGTGCCCTTGGGCAGGCCCAGGATGGCCTGAAGGTTGATGATCTCGCTGCACACCGCCTGGATGGACGGCCGCTGCTTGGCCAGCAGCTGCAGATATTTCAGGTTATCCTTCACCATCTGTTCGGTAATCTCTTTCACAGGTCACACACCTTTCTTATAAAAATATCGATCAGAGCAGAAAAATACAACAAAAGGCCGCCGCATGGCAGCCTTGGTCCACGGGGTTATTTTTTCTTCTTCAGCGACAGCACCACCAGCACCACAATCAGCACGGCAGAAACGCCCAGCAGGATCACCCACAGCCCGGTGTGGGAATTATCCCCCATCTGCGGGTTTGCCCCCGCCGCCAAAGCGCTGACGGAAAAAAGCGCTGCGAGCAGAACAAAGCTGCAAAACGAGACCCATTTTTTTAGCTTGTTGGAATTCAAGAAAAACGCCTCTTTTCTAAATGCTACTCCCATTATACGAGATGAAAAAAATACTGTCAAGGTAGAATTAGTGGATGCAAACTGTAAAGAATCAGCCTTCTTCGCCGCCAAATTCCTGCTGATAGCGCTCCAGGCCGCAGTAGATTTTTTTAATCACCGTCAAAATCACCTGGGCTTCTTCCTCGGTGATATCCTGCACCAAAAAGCCGTGCAGCTGCTGCAGGGTCTGGCTGCAGCGCTGCAGCGTTTCCTCCCCCAGCGAGGTCAGGCAGATATGGTTCTGCCGCTGGTCCATCTCATCCGTAGTGCGCAAAATCAGGCCTGCGCGCTCCATCCGTTTCAGGGAGATGGACAGCGTAGAGGTTGTGACGTCCACCCGCTCGGCGATTTCTTTCTGCGTGGGGCCGTCCAGCTCCTTAATCGCCCTCAAAATAAAGGGCTGGCCTACATACAGGTTCAGCTGGGTCAGCTGGCTCTGCAGCAGCTGGGTATAAAGGCGCTGCACCTTGCGGGTATGATCCACCAGCTCCTGGCGGATCCGATCTTGGTTTGCTTGTTCCATGTTTAATTTGATGCTCCTATGACACTTTCATTTGAAATTTCAGCCGCTTTTGCCGCGGCAAAGTCCGGCCGCGGCGGTCAGCGAGCCAGGTGAAGATCCATCTGTGGGTACGGAATATGAATGCCCGCCTCATCAAAGCGCAGCTTGACCTCTTCCAGCAGGTCGTATTTCAGCGGGAAAAGGTCCGCCGCCTCCACCCAGACGTAGCAGGTGATCTTGATGGCGCTCTCACCGTGCTCGCAGACACGGATCACCGGCTCCGGCTCTGGGCGCGCCTTGGGGTTTTGGGCGACGGCTTCGGCGATAATCCGCTTAGCTGTGCGGAAATCATCCTCATACGCCACCGAAAAAACCAGGTCCAGCCGCCGCAGCTCGTTGCCGTTATAATTGACCAGCCGGGCCTTGGCCACATCGCCGTTGGTCAGATAGATGCGTTTGTTGTCAATCGTATCCAGCGTGGTGTAAAACAGCGAGATCGCCTTCACCGTGCCGGAAAGGCTGTCCACCTCCACAAAATCCCCAACCGAAAAGGGTTTGGTAATCAAAATCAGGATGCCGCCGGCCAGATTGCCCAGCGTATCCTGCACCGCCAGGGAAACCGCCAGGCCCAGCACGCTGACCATCGCAATCACGCTGGTCATATCCAGGCCCGCCGTCACCAGGCAGGTGATAATCAGCAGCACATACATTGCCGCTTTGAGCGCAGAATGGAAAAAAGTCTTGATCGACGGCTCCAGATGAGAGCGGCGCATCAGCTTGTCGATAAACTTCATCAGCACGCTGATCAGGCCGTATCCAACAGCCAGCAAGGCCAGCGCGAAGAGGATTCTCTCCCCGTACTGGGAGAAGAAATTCTCCACCGTGCGAATCACCGTTTCCTTGTTCATAGGCGCCCCCTGGTAAAACTCTTTTCACTTAATATTATCACACCCGGGCATCGGTGTCAAAAAAACAGGCCCATCCCAAAAAATACGGCATTTTTGCCATTTATTTCTGTGAAAAACTGTGTGGATTCACTATTTTTGCCGACGCTTTAATTTTACTAATTGAAAAACGATTTCATTTCCTTTATAATAAAAACTGTTCCATTCTGAAAATCATAAATACAGACGCAATTTTACAGGACAGGAGTGTTACTATGAGTGCTGACATGGACATCTTCACTTTGGCCGGCTCGTTGATTCTGACCGGCTGCGTCGTCGTTTTCCTGGTGCTGTTCCTGCTGATTTTTATCGTCTGGCTGATGGGCAGGATCACTGCCTCCATTGCAGAAAAACAGGCGAAAAAAGCTGCCCCCGTTCCGGCGGCCCCGGCAGCGGTACAGCAACCCGCAGCAGCCATGCCCGCCCCCATGCAGGTGGAGGAAGGCATCCCGCCGGAGGAAGTGGCCGTCATAGCGGCCGCCGTTGCTGCCGCCTCACAGGATGCGCCTGTCGCCATCCGTTCAGTCGCCCGGACACCCGGCAGCCGCTCCGCCTGGGGAGCCGCCGGCATTTTGAGAAACACCCGGCCCTTTTGAGCCGCAACACTGCTGGAAAGGAATGACGCTGTTTGTTTGAAGTATTTACCGAAACCATCCAGAGCCTGGTGCAGGAATCCGGGTTCTTAAACGTCTCCCACGGCCAGGTCGTCATGCTGCTGATCTCTTTTGTGCTGCTCTATCTGGCTATCGGCAAGGGCTTTGAACCGCTTCTGCTGGTGCCCATCGCCTTCGGTATGCTGCTGGCCAACCTGCCGCTGGCCGGGCTTTCCGCCCACGACCCCAACGGAGGGCTCATATCCATGCTGTACAAGGGCGTGGAATACGGCATCTATCCGCCGCTTATTTTCCTGGGCATCGGCGCCATGACGGATTTCGGGCCTCTGATCGCCAACCCCAAGAGCTTTATTCTGGGTGCGGCGGCGCAGATCGGCATTTTCATCACCTTCTTCGGGGCGCTGCTGCTGGGCTTCACCCCGCAGGAGGCCGGTTCCATCGGCATCATCGGCGGCGCGGACGGCCCCACCGCCCTTTATACCACAGCCATCCTGGCCAGCCACCTGCTGGGCTCCATCGCGGTAGCGGCATATTCCTACATGGCGCTGGTGCCAATCATCCAGCCGCCGATTATGAAGCTGCTGACCACCAAAAAAGAGCGCGCCGTGGTCATGGAGCAGCTTCGGCCGGTCTCCAAGCTGGAAAAAATCATCTTCCCCATCGGCGTCACTGTGATCGTCTCCTTTATCGTTCCATCGGCCGCCTCGCTGGTGGGCATGCTGATGCTGGGCAATCTGCTTAAGGAATCCGGCGTCTGCGAGCGCCTGTGCAAAACCGCACAAAATGAACTGATGAACATCGTCACCATCCTGCTGGGCCTGTCGGTGGGCGCCACCGCCACGGCAGAAAGCTTCCTCGGCATCGGCGCGGAGGACAGCCTCTTCCAGGCCTCCACCTGGGTGAAGATGTTCACCGAAAACCCCACCCTCAAAATCATCATCCTCGGCCTGATCGCCTTTGCCCTGGGCACCGCCTTCGGCGTGCTGTTCGGCAAGATCATGTACTGGCTTTCCAAGGGCAAGGTCAACCCGCTGATCGGCTCCGCCGGCGTTTCCGCCGTGCCGATGGCGGCCCGCGTTTCCCAGCGGGTGGGGCAGGAGGCCAACCCCGGCAACTTCCTGCTGATGCACGCCATGGGCCCCAATGTGGCAGGCGTCATCGGTTCCGCTGTTGCAGCAGGCGTGCTGATCGCTGTCCTAGGCTGACGCGATACGCTGTTCATACCAGAAAAAGAGCAGGCTTTGCCCTGCTCTTTTTTCTTTTGCCCTGCAGGCGCCGTAAAGCGCCGTTTTTTCCAGCGGCAGCCGGTGCCTGTTTTTCCCTGCCGGCTTCCCACGAGCAGGCGGCAAAATCCCACCTAAAGTCCAGGCACATGCGCCCGGCCCGCGGAGCCGAAGCTCTTTTGGGCAGTGGTTTTCGGGCGCCGCCCCAGTCTGATTCATCCGCGCAGTCTGGCGAAAAACCGTGCGCACGGCAAAACGCAAGGACGGCACCGCCCAAAGGCCATGCCGCCCTATGATGCAATTTTCAAATTGGTTGCCGACAGCCAGCCGTCTTATGCCGCCGCATCCTCCTGGCTGGCGCCGATAGTGAGATTGTCAAACTCGCTGGCGCGGGCCACCGGCTGGGTATCCCCCGCCATCAGCGTCACCCGGTCCCCCGGCTGGGTCAGGGCAAGCTCCTCGCTGAGGGCTGCCGACAGGGTATAAATTCGGTCGGGGTACTCCTCCAGCAGCATCTTATAGCTGGTCTCGCCGTCCATAATCTCCGAGGCGATGCGCAGCACGGTGCCCTGCACCTCCACCTGCTCCTCCGGGTCGGCTGTGGCGCCGGCGCTGCCGAGCTCCTCATTGGCCAGGCCCTGGCGGTAGCTGTCCAGCGCGGCGGAGATGGTTTCGCCGTTGCCCACCACTGAATAGTTTTCCACATTGACGAAGGCATACTGTTTGATCAGGCCCTCGTTGTCCTTCAGCGTCATGAAATAAGTGGGCAGGTTATCCACATTGATAATGATCGGGAAGGACGCGTCATAGCCCAAATGCTGCACCTTGCCCATGGCGGAGTTCTGCGCCGCGCGCTCAGTGGCGCCCGCCATTTTGTAGTGGCTGACCTCTTTGGTGACCATATCCACCATCATGAAGCCGATGGCGGAATCATCGTTGCCCACGCTGGTCAGGCCGGTGAAATAATAGCAGTTGCCGTTGTTGTAGATAACCGTCTCCCCTTCCGAGGGGCGGAATTTATCCCGGTTGGAAAAATTGAGGTACCCATGGACAAACTCGCCCTGGTTGGCGATCTGGGTGCGCAGAAAATCCTCCGGCTGGACCCGGTCCACCCATTCGGGGACCTCGTCAATGGAGTAGCGCTGATGCTCGCCGGTGGCGGCATCAATGAGGATGGCGCCATTCGCTTCCGGCAGGTTAAAGCCCCGCAGGTTGCGGTAGGTGGTCACCACCCAGTAGGGGCGGCCGGTGTCATCCAGCTCGAAGGAATAATCCGTCACCCCGACAAAAGGCGCTGTAAAAGTGCGGATATAGCGGTTTAAGTTGTCAAACAGGTAGCCGTTGGGCTGATATTTGACCGGATAGCCCTCCACATACTGCACGTCGTTGGTATTGGTGGCGGAAACGGTGATATAGCCCGGGGTGCCCTCCATATTGGTCAGCCATTTGAAAAAGCCGGAATGGTACAGCGGCACCGCCCAGATCAGCTCCCCATCCACCATCTGGATGGTCGGCTCCCCCAGCACCGCCTGGCTGCCCAAAGAGGTGCGCTCACCCAGCTTTTTATCCGCCAGCTTGAGGGCCAGGTCCCGGTCCACAATGGGCAGCTGGCTTAAGTCCACCACCTGCACGTCGCTGGTGAATTCCTTGACCTGGGGGGTGCCCAGCTGATCGCGATAGGCCTTGTAATGAAACAGAAAAGACGAGCCCACATATACCACCAGGATCACGGCCCAGGGCAGCGCAATGAGCAGCTTTGCCAGCTTGGGGACGCGCTCCTTGGGGACGTAGCGGAACGGGATCTGGGCCTGCTTTTCCGTATTGGGGTGGAAAGACACCTCCCCAAAGCGGAACAGGCAGTACACCACGGCGTAGGCCGTAATCAGCACCGCCCAGAAGAGCGCCCCCTCCAGATACAGCGGGTTTAAGTTGTTGCAGGCCACCAGCCAGTAGAAGAGGGCCACCAGGGCGATGGCGGGATAGACGATCAGTTTGACTTTTTTCAACGGGACAGGCTCCTTTCTCAGTGGGTGGGTCAGGGGTCTTGCTGCTGCTCCGGTTTTTGGCTCCCCTCACCGGAAGCGCGGTAAACACTGGTATCATCGGGCAGGCCCTTGCGCCGGAGCAGATAATTGACCAGATCCCGGATGATGTTGTAGATGACCGCAAACACCGGCACGCCCAAAAACATCCCCGGCACATGGAACAGCGCGCCAAACACCAGGATGGCGGTGATCACCCAGAAGGGCGAAATGCCCAGGGTGTTGCCCAAAATCTTGGGGCCCAGGATATTGCCGTCAAATTGCTGCAGAACCAGGATGAAGAGCAGGAAAATGATCGCCGGCATGGTGCCGTAGGTGAGGATGATGAGAAATCCCGGCACCGCACCGATAAACGGCCCGAAATAGGGGATCACGTTGGTCACCCCCACAATGACGCTGATCAGCATGGCATAGGGCATATCCAGCAGCAGCATGCCGAAATAGCACAGGACGCCGATAATCAAGGAATCCACAATTTTGCCGATGATAAAACCGCTGAAAATCTGGTTGCTGCGGTGGGAGATACGCACCATCTGCTCCACTGCAGGCGCCGGCAAAAAGGCATAGAGAAATTTTTTCGTCTGCGCAAAAAAAGTCTCCTTGCCGGAAAGCATGTAGATGGAGATGATGATCCCCAGCACAAAGCTGATAACGCCGGAGGTAAACCGGGAGGTGATGCCGATGAGCAGCGGCAGGGAATCCGCCAAAAGGTAGAAAAAACGGTTGATCAGCTCCTCCGTGACCTGGGCAAAGCGGCCCACCAGGTTGCCGCCGGCAATCTCCGGCGGGATGGAAAGCAGCAGATTATTGATCCACCGGTTGGTGTCGTTGATATAAACAGAGACATTGCTCACCAGCATGGTGATGCTGGAAATGAGCTGCGGCACCACGATGCTGATAAACATGGCAATCAGCACCCCCGCCAGCAGGTACGACAGCGTAATGGCGAGAATGCGCCTCGCCCGGATGCTGCCCAGCCGGGAACGCGCCAGATGCCTTTCAAAAAAGCACATCAGCGGGTTGAGCAAATAGGCGATGGCAAAGCCGTAAATAATGGGCATCAGCACCCCAAGGGCCGCACTGATTGCCTGCCCGACAAAAGTGAGGTTGCGCAGGACCGATAAAAACACCATCGACAGCAGGATGACGATCAGGCTGTACACTGCGATGGTGGTGTATTTTCGGTTCCATCCTAGTTTCATAGATGCCGCCTCTTTTCGCTTGGGATGATAGCCGGCCGGGCGCCTGCACCAAAAAACAGGCACTGTCAGAATACGCCGGCAGCAGCTTTATTGTAGCACACCCGCTGGAAAAATACACTAATTTTCTTGCAGTTCCAGCCAGTTTTCCATTTTTTCCGTCAAAAGGTTTTTATTCTCCTCCAGCCTCAGGCACATCTGCTGCAATTCCTTATAATCCTCCTGGGCCTCGGGAGAAGCAATCTGCTCCTCCAAGCGGGCGATCTCCTCTTCCAGGGCGGCCACCTCTTCCTCCAGCTGGGCGATGCGCCGCTTGCGGGCCGCATCCTCGCTGCGCTGCTTCTTGGAACGGTAATACCCCTCCGCCGAGGCACTGGGCTCCCTTTCCGGCGCCGGCGCGGCCGGGACGGGCGAAAGCGCCTCCTCCCTGCGCTTGGCAGCCAGATAATCGTCGAACCGGCCCGGATAAAGGCGGATCCCCTCCCGGGTCATCTCCGCAACCTTGGTGGGGAACCGGTTGAGCAGATACCGGTCGTGCGAGACCGCCAGGATGGTGCCCTGGTATTCCATCAGGCTTTTATCCAGCACCTCCCGGGTGGCCAGGTCCAGGTGGTTGGTTGGCTCATCCAAAATCAGCACATTGGCCCGGCGCAGCATGAGAAAGGCAAACTTCAGCCGCGCTTTTTCCCCGCCGGAAAGCACCTTCACCTGCTTGTAGACATCCTCCCCCCGCAGGAGCACCAGCCCCAGCGTGTCTCGGATCTTCTGCTCATAAAGGCCCCGGTGCTCATCCCACAGGGCATCCAGCACCGTTTTGTTCTGGGGCAGCTGGCTGTCATCCTGCTGATAATAGCCCTGCCGCACCCCCCGGCCCCAGGTGACCCGCCCCTTATGGGGGATGAGCCCCAGCACCGCCTTTAAAAAGGTGGTTTTGCCCACGCCGTTATCCCCGATAAGGGCGATCTTCTCCCCTCTTGCCATCTCAAAATCCACGCCGGAAAAAAGGGTGTGCCTCTCCTCGCCGAAGCCGACGGCAAGCTCCATCCCCTCCACCGAAAGGACGGATTTGATGGGGTCGCTGTCCACCGGGAAGGAAAGCTGCACCCGGGGCTGCGGACGGATGCGCTCGACCCGCTCGATCTTATCCAGCGCATGCAGGCGGCTCCTGGCCATTTTAGAGGTGGAGGCCCGCACCATATTCCGGGCCACATAATCCTCCAGCTTGGCGATTTCCTCCTGCTGGAGCGCATACTCCTTTTCCCGCCGGGCGACCAGCTCTTCCTTGAGGACCGCGTATTTGGAATAATTCCCCTTAAAAACGCTCATCCGGCCGGCTTCCATCTCCCAGATGCGGTCCACCGTCTGATCCAGAAAATACCGGTCGTGGGAGACCACCACCAGCGCCCCCTTGTAGGAGGCCAGATATTCCTCCAGCCACATGAGGGAGGAAAAATCCAGGTGGTTGGTGGGCTCGTCCAGAATCAGCACATCCGGCTCGGTGAGCAGCATTTTGCACAGGGCCAGGCGGGTTTTTTCGCCGCCGCTCATGCAGTCCACCGGCTTTGCCTTATCCTCCAGCGAGAAATTCATGCCCGACAGGATGGTGTTGATCTTCACCTCAATCTGATATCCCTCGTTGGTCTCAAAATAGCTCTGCAGCTGGGAAAACTGCTGCGACAGCTCCTGATACTCCTGCCCGGAGGCCCCCTGCATGCGGCGGCTGAGCTCCTGCATGCGGCGCTGGGCCTCCAGAAGCGGCGCAAAGACGCTCTGCATCTCCTCAAAGATGGTGTTGCCGCTTTCCAGGCCGCTGTTCTGCTTCAAATAGCCGATGCGGGCGTTTTCCCCGATGGAGACTGCCCCCTCGTCCGGCTCCAGCTCCCCGCAGATGAGGGAAAGCAGCGTGGATTTGCCCGCGCCGTTGACGCCGATCAGCCCGATGCGGTCCCCGCGGTTCACCGTGCCGCTGACCTGGGAAAAGACCAGGTTTTCCCCGAAATATTTGCTGACGTTTTCTATCTGAATGAGCATGAAACGAACCTCTTCCATCCGAAATTACAAAATCACTCCTATTTTAAAAGAAACCGCCCCTTTTGTAAAGGGCGGCCGGTTTTCCAAACGGCGCAGATATGCTATAATGCTGTCAGACACGCCGCACAGGCGGCGGCAAAGGAGGAAGCTTGCAATCATGATGGACCGCTCTTTTTGGGAAGCGATGCCCCCGCTGGGCCTGGGGTGCATGCGCCTGCCCCAGGCATCCGATGGCGTCATTGACGAGGCGCAGGGGCAGCGCATGGTGTCCCTTGCCTTTGAACGGGGCTTTGCCTATTTTGATACGGCGCGCCCCTACCACCAGGGCCAGTCGGAGCAGTTCCTGGGCCGGGCACTGGGGCGTTACCGCCGGGAGGAATACCTCCTGGCCGACAAGCTCTCTTTGTGGATGTGCCCCCAGCGGGAGCAGCTGGAGCCCTTCTTTCTTAGCCAGCTGGAAGCCTGCCGGACGGAATATTTCGACTGCTATCTCTTTCATTCGGTGGACCGGCAGCGCATCCAGGCGGGCAGCGAAGCGGGCGTCTACGATTTTCTGGCAGGGCTTAAGCGCCGCGGACTGGTGCGGGCCGTCGGTTTTTCCTACCACGACACCGCCGAATTTTTTGATGACGCCCTCGCAGCCTGCGACTGGGATTTCGTCCAGCTGCAGCTCAACTATGCCGACTGGGAGCTGATGGATGTCAAAGCCCTCTACCGAAAGGCCGCCGCCCGGGGGCTGAGAGTCTTTGTCATGGAGCCGCTGCGGGGCGGGCTGCTGGCCAATCCCCCGGCGGCGGTGCGCCAAATCCTGCAAAAGGCTGCGCCGGACGCTTCCCCGGCGCAGTGGGCCCTGCGCTGGCTGATGGGGCTGGAGCAGGTGCAGCTGGTGCTTTCCGGCGCCTCCAGCCTGGCCCAATGGGTGGAAAATACCCGCCTGTTCGCAGCGCACCAGCCGCTTTCCCACGCCGGGCAGGCTGCCCTGGCCCAGGCGGTCCAGGTGCTGGCAGAGGCCATCGCCGTCCCCTGCACCGGCTGCGGCTATTGCAGCGCCTGCCCTAAGGGCATTGAAATCGACAGCTGTTTTGAGGCCTACAATATCCTGCGGGCTTATGAGGCTCCGGCAGAGGCGCTGCGCCGCTACCTGCGCCTGCCGGAGGACCGGCGCGCCGGCAGCTGCATCCGGTGCGGCAAATGCCAGGAGCACTGCCCGCAGCATATCGCCATCCCCGAAAAACTGGCGGAACTGAGCAGGGCCTTTGCCCGGCTGGAGGAGGAACACCCATGTTAAAAAAGAACGACCAGATCCCCCTGACCATCGAGGGCATCATGAGCGACGGCAACGGCATAGGCCACTGGGAGGGCATGGCGGTCTTTGTGCCCGGCACCGCCCCGGGGGATGAAATCACCGCCCAGATCGTCAAGGTGCATCCCCGCTATTGCTATGCCATTGTCAAGGAGCTGGCCTCCCCCTCCCCCCAGCGCATCCCCATGGACTGCCCCGCCGGCGCCCGCTGCGGCGGCTGTTCCCTGCGGCACATCAGCTATGAGGAGGAATGCCGCTGCAAAGCTGGCTGGGTGCAGGACTGCTTTGTGCGCCTGGGCAAAATTGACGCCCCCATGGAGGAGATTCTCCCCTCCCCGCAAAGGGACCGCTACCGCAACAAGGCCCAGTACCCCTTCGCCCTGGTGGACGGCAGGCCCCGGGCGGGATTTTTTGCCCGGCGCAGCCACCGGATCATTCCCTGCGGGCGGGACTGCCTGCTGCAGCCGGAAATCTTTGGCCAAATCGTGGCCGCCGTGGAGGATTTCCTTGCGGAAAAAAAGATCAGCATCTATGACGAAGCCAGCCACCGGGGCCTGGTGCGCCATCTCTTTCTCCGGCAGGCGGAATACACCGGCCAGATCATGGTCTGCCTGGTGATCAACGGCCGCAGGCTGCCCTGCGGGGAGGAATTTGCCGCCCGCCTGCGGGAGCAGTTCCCGGCCGTCTCTTCCATCCTGCTCAACGTCAACACCCAGCGCACCAACGTCATCCTGGGGCAGGAGTGCATCCCCCTGTGGGGGGAAACGGCGGTCACCGACGCCCTGCTGGGGGTGCATCTGCGCATTTCTCCCCTGGCCTTTTATCAGGTCAACCGCCGGGCGGCAGAGCAGCTGTACGCCGCTGCCCGGCAGTATGCGGCCCTCACACAAGAGGACGTGCTGCTGGATCTTTACTGCGGCACCGGCTCCATCGGGCTGACCATGGCCCGGGATGTCAAAAAGCTGTACGGGGTGGAGATCATCCCCCAGGCGGTGGAAAACGCCCGGGAAAACGCCCGCCTCAACGGGTTGGATAATGCGGAATTTTTCTGCTGCGACGCCAGCGACACCGGCAGTTTTTTAAATGAGAAGGGCATCCGTCCCACGGTGGTGGTACTGGACCCTCCCCGCAAGGGCTGCGGCCCTGATGTGGTGGAGCTGGTCGCCGGCCTTGCCCCCCGGCGGGTGGTGATGATCTCCTGCAATCCGGCCACCGCAGCGCGGGACTGCGCCCTCTTTGCCCGGCAGGGCTACCGCGTGGAGCGCTACCG
>CAJFPC010000026.1 GCA_904398325.1 Candidatus Neoruminococcus faecicola
CGGCGAGGAGGTCAACTTCTATCAGGTGATCCCTCTCTATCAGGATGAGATGGAATATAAGATGGAGCATGACGCGGACGCTCTGCTTAAAAAAATGGCAGGCATCAGTTTTGTGGTCAATCCCACCCGTCAGAATGCCATCACCAAAGATATTCGTTGCAATGGGGACGACAAGTGACCGGAATAACCTGTGGGAGTGCTGAAGCATAAACTCCGACCCGGGTAGCGGCAGCAAAAACGACTATCCCCTGCTCTCGATGCGGTTCATCCCGACGAGTATACGGCGGCAGAGAAGATGGGCAGCTTTGTGGCGCAGGTAATGTAAGGGAGAAGCAGAAAGCACCGGTGAACAGGCAAAACCTGCTCTCCGGTGCTTTTTGCTGCCATTCTTTCGCCGTGTGGGTCAGGGTGTGGGTCCGATCCCCGAAACCATACAAAACCACCCCGTAAACGCCTGTTTACGGGGTGGTTTGGAGCTAGTGACGTGACTCGAACACGCGACCTGCTGATTACGAATCAGCTGCACTACCGACTGTGCTACACTAGCAAATGAAGTTATTTTTTAACGCTGTCTTTTTAGAATAATCACAAGCTGAGAAACTTAAAATATTATATCCTAATTTTAAATAAAGGTCAATAGTTTTCTCAATGAGAAAACTGTGAGCGGATTGTTAAATCCAATGGAATCATCTTGACTTTATCCCGTTTTGTTGTAAAATGAGACTGTTGAATATGCAGGTTTCATGGATTGGAAGGGTGAGCAAATGGAGCGCATTTTTACGGTCATGAGCTACAATATGAAACGCAATATGTTTGATCTTGGCAAGCATGCCTGGAAGCGCCGGGAAGACGATGCGGTGGATCTGATCCGCCTCAATCAGCCGGATATTTTGGGCACGCAGGAGCTGGTCAGCAAATCCCTGCGCTGTGTTGCCGGCCGTTTGGAGGAATACGGCTGGTGCGGCACTGGCCGCAATGGCGGTGACAAGGGAGAATATACCGCGATTTTTTACCGCAAAGATAAATTCAACCTGGTGGATTCGGATACCTTCTGGCTTTCCAATTTTCCCAAGGTGCCGGGCAGCCGGGCCTGGTTTGCCGCCTTCCCCAGAATCTGCACCTGGTGCATCCTGGAATTTAAAGAAGAGCCCGGCCTGAAGGTCAAAGTTTACAACACCCATCTGGATCATCTGAGCTTTTATGCCCGCATCAACAGTGCAAAGCTTATTAAACAGCACATGCTGAAAACCAACCAGCTGGAATCGATCCCGGTGATTTTTATGGGGGATTTCAACGCCCATCCCACCAGCCGGACCCTGCGATTCCTGGAGTCGATGCCCGATGGCCGTGAGGATGAAATCTATCTGATCAACAGCTACCATCACAGCGCCCATGTGCGGGCAACCATCGGCCCCAGCTACCACGGCTACAGCGAGTCCCCCAGCGGGGCGCCCATCGATTATATCTTCACCTCGGCGGATCTGAAGGTACAGGATGTGGAAATTGAGCGGACCAAATTTTCCGACTTCCACCCCTCCGACCATTTCCCGGTGGTGGCCAAAATCAAAGTATAACCGCTGTTCTTTGATCCCCCGCTTTGCGGGGGATTTTTTCTGTGCTTTTTAAAAACAGGAGATGCCTCCGGCATCCCCTGTTTCTTTCTGTCTTTAAAGGGAAAAATCCTCCCCCGGCGCCGGCCAGATCTGGGTATAGTCCCCTTCTTCCCACTCCCGGGCGGCGATCTTAAGGCCGGAAAGGCCAAACTGATCTCCCAGCGCTTCCAGCACCACCGGCACAGAAAGCTCCGCGTCCGCCACCATGCAGTAGAGATCCAGCACACACCGTCCGGAGCCATCCAACGCCGGGCCCATCTCCCAGGCGTCCACCTGGCCAAGGCCGGCCCAGCCCAGCTTCTCATGCAGGGCGCTGGCCGCCAGATCCCGCAGCAGCAGATTGCGCACCGGCGCGCATGTTTCCAGCTCTGGCTCGCCGTCAGAGGCGATGCGCCCGCCCTCCATCGGCGCCACCGGCAGCTGGACTGCCAGCCAGACGGCATCCTCTTCCGGCCAGGGCTGATAGCCCTGTTCACCGTATTCCCGGCAGAATTCCTCCGAAAATTCCTGAAAATCCCGGCAGGGGTAGCGGATCTCCTCCCCTGTCTGGCCCGCCTGGCCCAGATGCACGACCGCGCTGCCCTGCTCCGGCCAGCACTCGGCGTAAAAGAGGCTGTCCCCCTCCTGCCGGTAAAGGCGCAGGATGCCGAAATAATCCTCCTCCGGCGGGCGGTTTTCCGCTTCCGGGTAGGCGATCTTCACGGTGATCCCCTCCATCGCCGCCCCCTGGGAAAGGGTAATGGGCAGCTTTTGCCGCTCGCTGTAGCCGATGGTTTCTCCATCCCGCAGCACCGCATCCTGCGAAAGCACATAATAGGCCATATCGTAGAGGAAATCCCGCACATCGGCCGGCGGCGCCGGGGCGGCAAGCACCTCGATCTCCCGCTTGCCGAAGGCCTTCATGCCGCGGGTATAAGCGCTGATCCCGCCGGCAGAAGGATAGAGCCCGAAATAGATCCAGTCCATCACCGGCAGATCGCCTTCCTTCATGGCCCGAGCCGCCTGATAATACGCGGAGGGAGAAAACAGGTTCCCTCCAAGCAGAACGCCAAGAGCGCCCTTTTGCAGGCAGGCCGCCGCCAGAATTTTGGTGCAGAGCATGCCTTCCTCCACCGGGGAGGCGCTCTGCCCCATCACCGCCACCAGCAGCTGGGCCTTGTGACTGCAAGCCGCCTGCATCGCCTGCGGCCAGAGGTAATTGGCCAGGGCTGCACGCTGCACCTCCTGCCGGGGGGCGGCAGCCGGCAGCAGGCTGACCACCGCCATCATCCCCTCCCAGTCAAACAGCAGGGAGTTTTGCGGCATAGCCTGCTCCAACCCGGCGCGGATTCCCCACTCCGCCCGCAGGTCGGCAGCCAGACGCGCCCAATCCCACTGCGGGGCGCCGAGCAGCACTGTCGCCGTAAAGGCGCTGCCCTGGCGTGAGGCCGCCTTTTCACACCGCTCTAAGAATTCCTGGCAGTCATCGCGGAAGGCTTCCTCCTCCCCGCCGCGGGGCAGCAGCTCCATGGCGCGGCTGAAATAGGGGATGGCCTCCCCTTCCCGTCTTAAATAATAGAGGTCGTAGCCCATCTGATAAAGCCAGTCCGGGTCCTCTTCCCCCTGGGGACGGACCGATTCCAACAGCTGCAGGGAGGTGGCAAAGGGCTGCTGCTCGCCGGTATCCCCGCTGCCCGCATAGGCCTGGGCCAGCTGGCAGACCAGGTCATAATCCCACAGGCGGCGGGGCACCGCCTCAATGGCGCGGATGATCTGGCCAAACTCCCCCTGGCAGCGCCAGGCATCCAGCTGCTCCTGCAGGCTTTCCCTGGTCTGGGGGCGGCTGCGGCGCTGCTGCTCCGCCTGGGCGACCCGCATCCAGTAGGTGCGGATCATCTCCACCATGGCGATGGATTTCTCCTGTGCCGTGGCGGGATCATAGGGCTCCATCTCGCTGAATACATGGCCGCAGTGCTGCAGGCTCCCCTGCTCATAGCCTCCGCACACTCCCAGCAGCCAGGGACCTTCGGTCTGCGCCTGATAGCGGAACATATAATAATGCAGGCCGTGCAGGTCAAATTCCCCGGCCGCCTCCATCCCCGCCGGGGGATGGCCCAGCTCCTTGGGGTGGGCAAGCCAGTCGATCATCGCCTGCCGTGCCGCTTGCAACTGATTCATAACTGATACGGTTCCTTTCCCCGCCGGCTGGCACCGGCGGCATCCTTTTCTATCTTACCACACTGCGGCATGCTTTTCAAAAGAAAAACGCCGCACCCGCCCTGTTTCGGGCAGATGCGGCAGAAAAAGATTGATTTTGTTACAAAAGCGGGATCGTCTCCCCTGCGGCGGTCACAGCCTGGGGCTGCCCGTCATCCGCCTGCAGCGAGATGACCTGCCCCAGCACCGCCTGCACCGAAAGGGTGGTGCCCTGCTGGGGGTCTGTCCGGGTGATGATGCTGAAGACCGGTGCAGTCTCCTGCTGCGGCAGCAGGATGGAGCCAACATCCAGCAGCTGGAACTGATCGGGCGACTGCTCATACACCGGGATATACGCCGCCACGCGGCTGGCATCCCAGTCCTCCGGCAGATCCAGATATCGGGTGGTGACGGTGTAAAAGCTCTCCCCCATCTGCGCCGAGAAGGCATATTCCCCCTGCACCCGGATGCGGTGCAGCAGGCTCTCCCCCTCATAAAGGCGGATCTCGGTGAAGGCCTCCGCCGTATCCCGGGCCGCTTCGGGCAGGAGGCCCGCCTCCACCCGGGCGGCGGCGAGAATCACTGTGCGCCCTTCCCCTGTCGGGATCGCGGCCAGCGGCTGGCAGCCCGGCAGCGAAACGCTCACGTCCGCCCCATCCTGCTGCCAGGAAACCTGCCCCACATCCCGGCTGCTGTCATAGGTGAGGGTATATTCCTCCCCCGTGCCGGCGGACTGCTCCGCCGCAGCCGCTTCTTCCACTGCGGCTTCTTCCTCTATGGCACCGCCCAGCAGAGGGGCCTCCTCCAGGGCATTCCCCTCTGCCGCATCATCGGTCACGACCGCCGTCTCGGGCAGCATTTCCTCCTGTGCTGCGGGCTGCTTGGGGCTGGCGCTGTCTGCGGCAGGGCCAGCCGAAGCCTCGCCCGGCGCCAGATATTGCTGCAGCGCCTCGGCAACCGAGCGGTAAGCATCTTCCTCGGGGGCAGCCTGCGAGAGCATGATGCCGTTCGCCGCGCCGGCCTTCTGAGGGGCGGGCGCAGCAGCAGCATCATAGCTGCGCTGTGCCGTGGGGGAATCCGCCTCGGCCGCAGCCGCACTGGACGAAGCGCCGCCCGCATCGGCGGCCATCTGCATACTGCTGTCAGGAGACAGCTGGAACAAAAGCCCATCCCGGAAGAGAAACAGCGCAAGGGCCGCTACCAGCGCAGCAGCCAGCACACCGCCTGCCTTGCCAAAAGGGGGGCGCAGCACTCTCCCCTCCCGGGAGGAGGCCGCGTCTTCCAGCAGGGGGCGCAGCCGCTGGCCGGTCAGGCTTTCCGGCAGATGCACCGAGCCGTACACCGGCTCCAGGCGCTGCCGGATGAAATCCAGGTCGTCCTGCAGTTTATTCTGATCCATACGGCGTTCCCCCTTTCTTAAGATAATGCTTTTCTCAGTTTGGCCAGGGTGCGGTGCAGCTTGGAGCTGACGGTTCCCTGCGGGTGGCCCAGCACCTGGGCGATCTCCCGGATGGTGTAGCCCTCCAGCACCGAGAGGGTGACGATCAGCCGCTCCTCATAGCTGAGGGCCTGCATCGCTTTGCCCACGGCGGTACGCTGCTCAATCAGCTCCTCCACCGCGGCGCCCGGGGCGGGCAGGTCATAAAACTCGTCGATATCCTGGCCGCTTTTACGGCCGATGATCTCCCGGATCTTCCGCTTGCAGCGGATATGCAGGATGCGCATAATCCAGGGGCGGAAGCTGCCCTCATCCCGCAGGCTGTGGATGCCCTTGTACGCCTCCAGAAAGGTATCGCTGACCACATCTTCCGCGTCAAAGCTGGAACCGACGGTAAAAAGGGCTACTTTATAAAGCTCAGCCGCCATCTGCTCGTACAGCTGAGTGAAACTTTCCTTATCGCCGGCTTTTGCCTGCCGCACCAACTGAAGATCAAAATTTGCCAGGGTCTCCACCACCGTTTCCGTGGTCACCATATTAGTGGCCGGATTTGCTCGATTTGTTGCATGAAATTTTTGTCTCGGGCCCGTGCCCTGCTCAGAGCCGCAGGTCAGCCCTTAGGGGTTCTGCTGCCTGTGATACTGGTACAGCAGGCGCAGGCCATCCTGCATGAGGGTTCGGTCGATCACGTCAAAATCGGCGTATTCCGCAATAATGCCCACCAGGCCGCCGGTGGCGACCACCCGGGTCTCTGCCCCCAGCACCTTTTTGATCTCTGCGATGATGTTTTTCACCGCGCCGGAATAGCCGTAGATCGCCCCCGCCTGGATGCTCTGCTCGGTGTTGCGGCCAATGATGTGGCCGGGGTCCACCAGCTCCACCATGGGCAGCTTGGCCGTGCGCTGGAACAGCGACGCGGTGGAAATGCGGATGCCGGGATAAATCACCCCGCCCAGATAAGCCCCCTGGCCGGTGACGGCGTCAAAGGTGGTGGCAGTGCCGAAATCCACCACCACCAGCGGCCCGCCATATTTGGAAAAAGCGGCCTTGGCGGTGACCAGCCGGTCGGCGCCCACCTCGGCAGGGTTGTCGTAGTGGTTCTCGATGGGGACAAACAGATTTTCCCCCACCACCAGCGGCAGCTTGCCGAAATATTTTAAAATGGCGTTGTTGACCGAATACATCACCTGCGGCACCACCGAGGCGATGACAATATCCTCCACCTGGGCCATATCCAGCCCGTTGACCAGGAAAAACTGCCCGATGGTCAGGCCGATTTCATCCGACGTGGCGTCCCGGTTGGTGCCCAGGCGGAACACTTTGAGCAGTTCCTCCCCCTGGAAGACGGCGCACTCCATATTGGTATTGCCGATATCAATGGTAAGAAGCATGGTGCTTTCCCCCCTGTATGCTGTCAATCAATTTCTTATTTTAGCCGCATGGCAAAGCCGCGTCAAGGGCCTGCCCGGCACCGGCAGATTTTGCCGGCCGCAAAAAAGAGGCGAAGGCCACCTTTAAGGCCTCCGCCTCCCTTTCAGCCGCAGTCCGGCTCAGTATTTGCCGATATCCCGCCTGAAGTGCATTCCCTCAAAATGGATGTCCTCCACCGCGGCGTAGGCTTTCTCCAGGGCTTCCGGCAGGCTGCCGGCCGTGGCGGAAACGCCCAGCACCCGCCCGCCGGCGGTGTAAAAGCCATCCTCCCGCTGCTGGGTGCCCGCATGGTACACCACTGCGCCGGGGCACTGGCCGCCTGCATCCAGGCCGGAGATCTTTTTGCCCTTCTCATACTGGACAGGGTAGCCGCCGCTGGCCAAAATCACACAGGCGCTGGCGCCCGGCTTCCAGCCGACCGGCACCTGGTCCAGGCGCTCCTCCCGGATGGCCTGCATAATTTCCAGCAGGTCGCCATCCAGCAGAGGCAGCACCGCCTGGGCCTCCGGGTCGCCGAAACGGCAGTTATATTCAATCACATAGGGGCCCTTGGGGGTGAGCATCAGCCCGAAATACAGACAGCCCTTGAAGGGCCGGCCCTCCTCATTCATGGCGCGCATGGTGGGCAGGAAGATCCGCTCCATGCACAGGTCCGCCATTTCTTTGGTGTAGTGGGGGTTGGGGGCAATGCAGCCCATGCCGCCGGTGTTGGGGCCGGTATTCCCTTCGCCCACCCGCTTGTGATCCATCGAGGAAACCATGGGCAGAATGGTCTTGGAGTCTGTAAAGGCCAACACCGATACCTCCGGCCCGGTGAGGAATTCCTCCACCACCACCTGGTTGCCGCTGTCGCCGAAGATTTTATCCTTCATGATGCTGTCCAGCGCCGCGGCGGCTTCCTGCTCATTCTGGGCGATGATGACGCCCTTGCCCAGCGCCAGGCCATCCGCCTTGATGACCACGGGGTACTCTCCCCGCTGCCGGATGTAGGCCATCGCCTCCTGCTCCTGAGAAAAGGTCTCATACTGGGCGGTGGGGATGCCGTATTTTTTCATCAGACCCTTGGCAAAGACCTTGCTGCCCTCGATGGCGGCAGCCCGCCCGGTGGGGCCAAAGGCCGGAATGCCGGCCGCTTCCAGCGCGTCCACCATGCCCATGGCCAGAGGATCATCCGGGGCCACCACCACAAAATCGATGGCCTCCTGCTTGCAATACTCCACCATGCCTGTAATATCCGTAGCCTTTACAGGTGCGCAGACCGCATCGCAGGCGATGCCGCCGTTGCCGGGCGCACAGTAAAGCTGCGGGGCGGCCTTGCTCTCGCGGAGCTTTTTGATCAGGGCGTGTTCCCGCCCGCCGGAACCAACTACTAATACTTTCATGGCGTGCTCCTTAATGCTTGAAGTGGCGCATGCCGGTGAACACCATGGCGATGCCCGCCTCATCAGCGGCCTTGATGCTGTCCTCATCGCGGATGGAGCCGCCCGGCTGAATGATGGCGGTGATGCCGTGCTCCTGCGCCAGCTTGACGCAGTCGTCAAAGGGGAAGAACGCATCCGAGGCCATCACGCTGCCCGCCGCCTTGTCGCCCGCATAGCGGATGGCAAGATCCAGGGCGGTGACCCGGTTGGTCTGCCCGGGGCCTACGCCGACGGTGGCAAAATCCTTGACCAGCACAATGGCGTTGGATTTGGTATGCTTGACGATCTTCATGCCGAATTTCATCTGCTCCAGCTCCTCGGCGGTGGGCTGGCGCTTGGTGACCACCCGCAGCTGGCTCTCGTCATAAAGCTCTGTATCCAGCTGCTGCACCAACAGGCCGCCGGCCACCTTTTTCATATCCAGGGTGCCGGGGGCGTTGGCCTGGGCCAGATGGGGCAGCTGCATCAGGCGGATATTTTTCTTTTTCTCCAAAATTTCCAGCGCTTCGCTGCTGAAGGAGGGGGCGATGATGATCTCCAAAAAGATCTTGGCCAGCTCCTCGGCGGTGGCCTTGTCCACCTCCTGGTTGAGGGCCACAATGCCGCCGAAAATGGAAACCGGGTCGCTCTCATAAGCGCGCAGATAGGCCTCGTGCAGCGTCTCGCCCAGGCCTACGCCGCAGGGGTTGGCATGCTTGACCGCCACCGCGCAGGGCTTCTCATAGCCGAATTCCTTGATTACCTCCAGGGCGCCGTTGGCGTCGTTGATGTTGTTGTAGGAGAGCTCCTTGCCGTGCAGCTGCTGCGCGGCGCTGAGCACATTATCCGCCGTGCCGATCTCTCGATAAAAAGCAGCCTTCTGATGCGGGTTCTCGCCATAGCGCATATCCTGCACCTTCTCGTAGGTGCAGGTGAAGGTTTCGGGCAGGGTGTCGGGGAAGATCTGCTTTCTCAGATAATTGCAGATCAGCGCGTCATAGCTGGCAGTGTGCTCAAACACCTTGAGGGCCAGCTCAAACTTGGTCCGGCGGGAGACCTCGCCCCCCTTGAGCTCCTCCAAAACGCGGCCATAATCGGCAGGATCCACCACCACGGCCACATCCTGCCAGTTTTTCGCCGCGGCGCGGATCATGGTCGGGCCGCCGATATCGATGTTCTCGATAGCCTCTTCCAGGGTGACGCCGGGCTTCAAAATGGTCTCCTTGAAGGGATACAGGTTGATGGCTACCACGTCGATGGGGGTGACGCCCAGCTGCTCCAGCTGATCCATGTGTTCCTTGCGGCCGCGCATGGCCAGGATGCCGGCATGGATTTTGGGATGCAGGGTTTTGACCCGGCCGTCCAGGCACTCGGGGAAGCCGGTGACATCGGAGATGTTGATGACCTCCACCCCCGCCGCCGTCAGGGCTTTGCTGGTGCCTCCGGTGGAGACGATCTCAAACCCCGCCTCGATCAGGCCTTTGGCAAAATCCACCACCCCTGTTTTATCGGATACGCTGATAATTGCTCTTCTTTTCATCTAAATTCCCCCTAAACAGAAAAGGTCACTTATCTTGTTCCAGTTTTTCGCAGCACATCTGCACCGCCCGGGGCAGGATGACCCACTCCGCCTGCTCCATCACCCGGCGCTGCAGCACCTCGGGGGTGTCCCCCTCCTGCACCTCCACCGCCTTCTGCAGCAGGATGCGGCCGCCGTCGGTGATCTCGTTGACCAGATGCACCGTGGCGCCGGTCACCTTGACCCCATAGGCCAGTGCCGCCTCGTGGACCTTAAGCCCATAAAAGCCATCCCCGCAGAAGGAAGGGATCAGCGACGGATGGATATTGATAATCCGGTCGCGGTAGGCGCTGATCACCGCTGGGGAAAGGATATTGAGATATCCGGCCAGCACCACCAGGCCGATTTGATACTGCGCCAGCCAGTCCAGCAGGGCGCGGTCAAATTCCTCCGGGGAGGCATAATCCTTTTTCGCAATCACCGCCGCGTCGATCCCGGCGGCCCTGGCGCGCTCCAGCGCATAGGCCCCCTGGCGGGAGGAGACGACCAGCCGGATGCGGCCGTCGCGGATAAGGCCGCTGTTCTGGCTGTCGATCAGCGCCTGCAAATTGGTCCCCGAGCCGGAGACCAGTACGGCGATATTCACCATACCAAACACCCCTTACCGAATTTCTACGCCCTTTTCGCCGGCTGCCACCCGGCCGATCACCCGGGCATCCTCCCCCTGCTCCTTCAGGATGGCAAGGATCCGGTCCGTGTCGGCGGCATCCGCCATCATGCACAGGCCGACGCCCATGTTGAAGGTGTTGAACATATCCCGCTCGGGGATATTGCCCTCCCGCTGGATCAGGCCGAAAATGGCCGGCGTCTGGACCGCGGCGCGGTCGATCACCGCCACCAGGCCCTCCGGCAGGGCGCGGGGGATGTTCTCATAAAAGCCGCCGCCGGTGATGTGCGACAGGCTGTGCACGCCGCAGCCGGCGGCCAGAACCGCCAGCACCGGCTTGACATAGATGCGGGTGGGGCGCAGCAGCGCTTCGCCCAGGCTGCAGCCCAGCTCGTCATAATGACGGCCCAGATCTGCGTGCTCCACATCAAACACCTTGCGCACCAGCGAAAAACCATTGGAATGCACACCGGAAGAGGCCAGCCCGATGATCACGTCGCCTTCCCTGACATTGGCGGGGTCGAGGATGCGGTCCCTGTCCACCACGCCGACGGCAAAGCCGGCGACGTCGTATTCCTCTTCACTGTAAAAGCCGGGCATCTCGGCCGTTTCACCGCCCACCAGGGCGCAGCCGCTCTGCACGCAGCCTTCCGCCACGCCGCTGACAATCTCGGCCACCCGCTCGGGGATGTTTTTGCCCAGGGCGATATAATCGAGGAACACCAAAGGCTTGGCGCCGCAGCACACCACGTCGTTGACGCACATGGCCACGCAGTCGATGCCGATGGTGTCGTGCTTATCCATCAAAAAGGCCAGTTTCAGCTTGGTGCCCACGCCGTCGGTGCCGGAAACCAGCACCGGCTTCTGGATGCCGGTCAGATCCATCTCAAACAGGCCGCCGAAGCCGCCGATGGGGCTCATCACCCCCGGGATGGCGGTGCGGGCCACATGGCGCTTCATCAGTTCCACCGCACGGTAACCGGCGGTCACATCCACGCCGGCCGCCTTGTAGCTGTCGCTAAAACTCTTCTGCATAACATCCTCACTTCCCTGCGCCTGGCGCAGCTGTCACTTGTTTTCGCTGATCTTCATTTCGAATTTGTTCTTGGTGATTTTGCCCGGCACCTCAATGGGATATTGGCCGGTAAAGCACCCCACGCAGAAGCCGCAGCTGGCTTCAGCGGCGATTTTCTGCACATTTTCCACACTGAGATAGCCCAGGGAATCCACCCCGATCTCCCGGGCAATTTCCTCCACGGAATGCAGGCGGCAGGCGATCAGGTTCTCTTTGCTGTCCACATCGGTGCCAAAATAGCACTCGCTGATAAACGGCGGCGAAGAGATGCGCATATGCACCTCTTTGGCGCCGGCATCCCGCAGCAGCTTGATGATGCGCACGCAAGTGGTGCCCCGCACGATGGAGTCATCGATGAGCACAACCCGTTTATCCTTGACCGTCTCTTTGATCACATTGAGCTTGATGCGCACCGCACGTTCCCGTTCATCCTGGGTAGGCTGGATAAAGGTCCGCCCGATGTAGCGGTTTTTGATAAAGCCAACCCCATAAGGGATGCCGGACTGTTCCGCATAGCCCATGGCCGCATCCAGGCCGGAATCCGGCACGCCGATGACCACATCCGCCTCCACGGGATGCTCCATCGCCAGGAATGCCCCGGCCCGCAGCCGTGCCCGGTGGACGCTTGCCCCGTCAATCACCGAATCCGGCCGGGCAAAATAGACATACTCAAACACGCACGCATGCCCCTTGGAGCCGCAGTGGCTCTCGATGCTGCGCAGACCGGTTTCATCTGCGATCACAATTTCGCCGGGGCGCACATCCCGCACCAGGGTGGCGCCGATGTTATCCAGCGCACAGCTCTCGGAGGCGAACACATACCCCGTCTTGGTTTTGCCGATGCACAGCGGACGGAAGCCATCCGGGTCGCGCACGGCGATGAGCTTTTTGGGGGAGGCGACCACCAGGGAATAAGCCCCCTTGATCACATCCATGGCGCGCTCTACCGCGCTCTCGATGCTGCCGGCGGCCAGGCGCTCCCGGGTGATGATGTAGGCGATCACCTCGGTGTCGTTGGTGGTGTGAAAGATGGCCCCGCCCTCCTCCAGCTCCTGGCGCAGTTTGTGGGCGTTGGTCAGGTTGCCGTTGTGGGCAAGGGCCATATTGCCCTTGCAGTGGCGGATGACCAGCGGCTGCGCATTAGACGCGCTGACGCCGCCGGTGGTGGAATAACGGGTGTGGCCCACGGCGATCTGGCCGTAGCCCATTTTTTCCAGAATATCCTTATCAAACACCTGGGAAACCAGCCCCACATCTTTGTGGCAGGTGAACACCCCGTCGTCGTTGACCGCGATACCGCAGCTTTCCTGGCCGCGGTGCTGCAGGGCGTACAGGCCGTAATAAGCCTCCCGCGCCACGTTGATCCGCTCGCTGGAATAGATGCCGAATACGCCGCATTCTTCCTTCAGTTTATTCTGCACGCTCTTCACTCCAATTCCTCAGTTGCCCATCATGCGCTTCATCACTTCCTGATAAGCGTCCTCCACATTGCCCAGATCCCGGCGGAAGCGGTCCTTATCCAGCTTCTCATGGGTGGTCATATCCCAGAAGCGGCAGGTATCCGGAGAAATCTCGTCGGCCAGGATGATGGTGCCGTCGGCGGTCTTGCCGAACTCCAGCTTGAAATCCACCAGGTCGATGTTCATGGTCGCCATATAGGCCTTGAGCAGCTCGTTGATCTTGAAAGCATAGCCGGCGATGGTGTCCAGATCCTCGCGGGTGGCAATTTCCATGGCCAGGGCATGGTAATCGTTGATCAGCGGGTCGCCCAGCTCGTCGTTCTTATAGGAATACTCCAGCACCACCTGGGGCAGCACCTTGCCTTCGGGGATGCCCAGCCGCTTGGACATGGAGCCGGCGGCGATATTGCGGATGATGACCTCCAGCGGGACGATGGTCACTTTTTTGACCACGGTCTCCCGGTCGGAGAGCTCCTCCACAAAATGGGTGGGGATGCCGGCCTTTTCCAGCATCTGCATCAGATGGTTGGTCATCCGGTTGTTGATAATGCCCTTGTCGTGGATGGTGCCCTTCTTTAAGCCGTTGAAGGCGGTGGCGTCATCCTTGTAATCCACGATCAGGTAATCGGGATGATCGGTCTCGTACACTTTCTTCGCTTTGCCCTCATAGAGCTGCTTGCCCTTTTTGATTTCCATAGTCTGTTACCCCCTAAAAAAATTTTAAAGATCCATGATCCCGCGGCTATAAGGCCCCAGGGAATCATAAGCTTTCCTGCAGTTTCCGGTCGGCCGCCACGACAGCCTCTTCCATCTGCACCTTCATGGCGGCCAGCTTGTCCGCCAGGGCGTCATCCGCCACCGCCAGAATCTGTGCCGCCAGCAGCGCCGCATTGGCCGCCCCGTCGATGGCCACGGTGGCCACCGGCACGCCCTTGGGCATCTGCACGGTGGAGAGCAGGGAATCCAGCCCGTCCATGGTGGAAGACTTGATGGGGATGCCGATCACCGGCAGTGTGGTGTGCGCTGCCAGCACGCCCGCCAGATGGGCCGCCTTGCCCGCCGCCGCAATGATGACGCCGAAGCCGTTCTCCCGGGCCTGGGCGGAAAACTCGCAGGCCTGACGCGGGGTCCTGTGGGCGCTCATCACCCGCACCTCGCAGGGGATTTCCAGCTGCTTTAACTGCTCCACAGCGGCCTTCACCACGGCAAAATCGCTGTCGCTGCCCATGATGACCGCCACTTTTTTGCTTGTCTGTGCCATAAGATGATCCTCCTTAAAAACAAAAACAGCCGCGTGCAGACGCAGCTGTATTTGGTTATTTTAGCTTACACGAATCCCCAGGCAGGAAGAGAAAAATGACATTTCCTGTCTGAAAGCCAGGGTCATGCTGCCGAAAGCGCACACCGCCCCCTGCAGGCCTATTCTGTTAAAGGAAACACCAGCCATCGCCGCGCACCCCTCCAACACGCTTTAGAAGAAAATACAGTTCTATTTTATATGAAAGGAAAGAAAAATGCAATCTGTTCCGGCAAAATTCATGGTTGCGGGCAAATTTTGGGAGGAGATGGCACGGTTTTTGTCGGAATTGACCACTTGCCGGCAGCGGAAAAGCCGCTTTTTTCGCCAGGCTGCGCAAACGCTAACGGCCGCCCCGCCGGAAAATGGAAATCAGCCACTTCTGATCCGCGGTGGAAAGGGTGTGGCTGGCCATCAAAACCAACAGGTAGCCGCACAAAAACAGCAGAATCATCAGGCAGGCCTGCCCCGCAGCCCCCCAGGGCAGAAAAGCCCCCCTCTGCTGGAGCAGCCACACCGCCCAGGCCGCAGCCGCCGCGCACAGGCTGGGCCGGAACACCGTATCGAGAAAAAACACCCGGCATCCGGTCACCGCCAGCAGCCGGTGATAACTGAGCACAAAGTTGAGGCACTCGCTGAAGCACAGGATAAACAGATAGCCCGCCACCCCGCGCACCGGCAGCAGCGTATAGACCAGGATCACGCTCACCAGCGCGTCGATCACGTTGTAGCGCATGGAGCTGAGCTGCTCGTTGAGGCCTTTGAGGACACTATCCACTGCGTTATCCAGGTACATGATGGGGACAATCAGCGCAAACAGCTGCAGGTATTCCACCGCGCCGGGGTCCCTGCAGAAGGCAAGGCCGATCTCATCCGCAAAAACCAGCAGCGCCGCCGCCACCCCAATGGAAAAAATCAGCGTCATCTGCAGCATTCTGCCGATCAGGTACTGGATGCGCACGCTGCGCGCCGGGTCGCCGCTGCGGGCATGGCATTCTGCCAATTCCGGCACCATCAGCCCGGTGAAGGAGTAGAGCAGCGAGGTGGGGAACAGCACCACCGGCAGCACCACTCCGTGAATCAGGCCAAAAGCGGTGAAGGCTGCGCTTTCCGTCATGCCCCAGGCCCGCAGGCGCAGCGGCACCAGCAGGTTCTTTAAGGTCATGAGCCCCGAGCGCAGATAGGTGCTCATCGCCACCGGCAGGGCGATATACAGCAGCTTGCCCATCAGCGCCGGCGCCGGCTGCCGGCAGGAAAACCGCCGCCGGTCCCGCAGATACAGCAGCCAGGAAACCAGGCAGGAGGCGGCCTCTGAGATAATGCTGCCCGCCGCCAGCGCCAGGCAGACGGACTGAAGGCTCTGGGAAAAAACCATGCTCAGCGCCGCCATGGTGAGGAATATTTTGAGGAGCTGCTCAAGAATCTGCACCGAGGCATTTTTATACACCCGGCGCACCGCGGTAAAATATCCGCTCAAGGCAGAAGAAACGGCGATCATCGGCAGCCCCGCCGCCATCACCCGCAGCGGGAAGGCCACCTCCGCCCGGCCCAGCCACCAGCGGGAAATGGGGCCGGCAAAGGCAAAGAGCAGCCCGCCGGCCGCCAGCCCAAAAGCCAGGCTGTACCCCAGCGAGCAGACCATGGCCCGCCGGACACCCTGGGGCCTGGCGCGGCCGATTTCTTCCGCCACCAGGCGGGTAGCCGCCAGGTTGATGCCGGAGGCAGCCAGCGTAATGCCGAAGCCATAAACCGACATCATCAGCTGGAAGACGCCCATCATCTCGGCGCCGATGCGGTTGGTGATATACAGGCTGTACCAGACGCTGATGCCGTTCATCACCAGGGAGGTGGCGGTGAGGATGACGGCATTGAGAAGGAACTGCTGGATCTTGCGCATGGACTGTCCCCTTTCTCTCTTCCTGTTTCTCACAGCCTCCGCCTCGGACCATCGCCGGGCCGGAGGCAGAGAGGGAAATTTTTTCCCTCTTTCCGGCAAAATCCTTTACAAAAAAGCAATTTTTCGTTAAACTGAAAGATAGCCTTTGATGGAGTGGGAAAATTCCCGCTTTCATCTATTCCTTTGAATTAGGGAGGGATCCTTGTGCTTATTCCTTTTTCCAAAATGCACGGCATCGGCAACGACTATGTGTATGTCAACGGCTTTCAGACCCACATCCCCGATCCGGCGAAATTTTCCGTCTTTATCAGCGACCGGCATTTCGGCATCGGCAGCGACGGGCTGATCCTGATCCTGCCCTCTGAGACTGCAGATTTCAAAATGCGCATGTACAACGCCGACGGCTCGGAGGGGGCCATGTGCGGCAATGCCACCCGCTGCATCGGTAAATATGTTTATGACAACCGGATGACAGATAAGACCAGCATCACGCTGGAAACCCGCAGCGGCATCAAATATCTGGATCTGACGGTGCGGGACGGCAAGGTCACCGACGTGACGGTGGATATGGGCAAGGCTATCCTGGAGCCGGCAAAAATCCCGGTGAAAAGCGACCTGAGCCGCTTTGTCGACCAGGAGATCCTGGTGGATGGGCAGCCCTGGCGGGTGACCGCCGTCTCGATGGGCAACCCTCACGCCGTGACCTTCTGCAAGGAGGTCGACTCCCTGGAGCTGGAAAAGATCGGCCCGGCCTTTGAGCATCATCCCCTTTTCCCTGACCGGGTGAATACGGAGTTTGTGCGCGTCATCAACCCCACGGAAATCCAGATGCGGGTCTGGGAGCGGGGCTCCGGTGAAACCTTCGCCTGCGGCACCGGCGCCTGCGCCTCGGTGGTGGCCAGTGTGGAAAACGGCCTCTGCCGGCGGGGGGAGAGGGTCACCGTTCACCTGCGGGGCGGCGACCTTGGCATCACTTACCGCATGGATGGCACCGTGCTGATGCAGGGCCCCGCCACCCATGTGTTCGATGGCGAAATCGAATTTGATTTTTGAGGAGGAATCGCTATGGCTTTGATCAATGGGCATTTTCTGGAGCTGGAGGACAGCTATCTGTTCTCCACCGTCAATAAAAAGGTGGCCGCCTTCGGCGAGGCTCATCCGGAAAAGAAAATCATCCGCATGGGCATCGGCGACGTGACGCTGCCGCTGGCCCCCGCCGTTATCGACGCGCTGCACCAGGCGGTGGACGAAATGGCCACCAAGGAAGGGTTCCACGGCTACGGCCCGGAACAGGGCTACGACTTTTTGCGCGGCGCGGTGCGGGATTATTACAAGACCCACGGCGTGGAGCTGGAAGCAGACGAAATTTTCATCAGCGACGGCGCCAAAAGCGACATCGGCAACATCACCGACCTGTTTGACGGCGCCAATACGGTGATGATCCCCGACCCCGTCTACCCGGTGTATGTGGATACCAACATCATGGACGGCCGCACCATCCTGTACCTGTCGGCCACGCCGGAAAACGACTTTCTCCCCATGCCGGACGGCCGCCATGCCGACCTGGTGTATCTGTGCTCCCCCAACAACCCCACCGGCGCGGTCTACACCCGGGAACAGCTGAAGGCCTGGGTGGACTACGCCCTGGAAAACGAGGCGGTGCTGCTGTTTGACGCGGCCTATGAATCCTTCATCACCGATGAGAAACTGCCGCACAGCATCTATGAGGTGGAGGGCGCCAAAGAATGCGCCATCGAATTCTGCTCCCTTTCCAAGACGGCCGGCTTCACCGGCACCCGCTGCGGCTATACCGTGGTGCCCAAGGCGCTTTACGGCAAAACTGCTGCCGGTGAAAAGGTGCAGCCCAACCGCCTGTGGCTGCGCCGCCAGACCACCAAGTTTAACGGCGTGCCCTACATCATCCAGCGGGGCGCAGCGGCGGTCTTCACCCCGGAGGGGCGGGCGCAGTGCCTTAACATGATCGCCTATTACCGCGAAAACGCCAAGCTGATGGCCGATGTGCTGACCCGCAAGGGCATCTACTTTACCGGCGGCATCAACTCCCCCTATATCTGGATGGAGTGCCCGGGCAAGATGGGCTCCTGGGAATTCTTCGACTTCCTGCTGGAAAAGGCCGCCGTGGTGGGCACCCCCGGCGCAGGCTTTGGGGTCAACGGCGAAGGCTTCTTCCGCCTGACCGCCTTCGGCAACCATGAAAACGCCGAAGAGGCCATGGCCCGTCTGGAAGAGCTGCTGTAAAGGCTGTTCCCCTGCCGGTTTTATTCTGTGCAGCAGAGCGCCGCTCCCGATTGGGAGCGGCGCTCTTTTCTTTCCTTTCTTTTCCTGTCTTTGCCGCCGGGGCCTGCTGCGTCAATCCTGCAGCTCCAGGGCGCCGGCCCCGCTGGTGGTCATCAGCATGAAATCATCCGTGCCGGTAAACTTGCCATAAATCAGCGTCACCTCACCGGCGTAGGCTTCCCCATCCCGCTCGGCCTCCACCGACAGGGTGACCGTCCGGGCCGTGCCGAGAAAGTCCGTGTTCTCCTTGGTATCCTCCACCTGGCAGGAGGAAACCTCATAGCCGCTGCGCTCCAGATAGGCGGCTGCATCCTCCCGGTAGCGGCTCTCCTCGCCGCACCCCGCCAGAGAAAGGGCCATCACACACAGGCTAAAAACCGCAATCAGATATTTTTTCATGTTACTGCACTCCTTATAAATTTATTTATTTGAAAATTCTTTCCTTAGAGCTAAACAGCCAATCTGGCATCTCATTGCCGGGCTGCTCCGGCATAATCCGGCGAGATGATATAAACCGCATAGCCTTGATACATCCGGCCGGTGGCGGGGTTTTCAATCTCGATCTCGCTCTCCTTGACGCTGTTGCCGGAATTGCCATGGATGATATGGAGCACCGGGCTGCCGTCCCGCTGGGTGACACGCTCGAGAAGGGCGGTATGGCTGAGGGACTTTGCCTTGGTGGAGGTACCATCCCAGGCGAAGAGGATCACATCCCCCGGCTGAGGCTTGTAATCGCCGCCGGCATAGACGGTCTCGGCCCACTGATAGCAGGTGCCGCCAAAGCTGCTGGGCACGGCGGAAACGGCATTGCCGAATACGCTTGCCGGAATTCCCGCCTGCCGGGCGCACCAGGAGGCAAACTCCGAGCACCAGGCCGTGCCCTGGGTGCCCAGCAGACGGCCGTATTCCGTGTAATCCCGGCTGCCGGCGGTTTCGCCATCCAGCTGGGAGGCGCCGTCCCCCTCCCGATAGCCCACTTGGGACCGGGCCACCGCCAGGATATCCTGCCGCTGGTCACCGGTAAGCTGCACCGCCCCAAGACGGCGGTAATAGTCGCTCTCCCGATAGCTGCCGGAGTAATCCTCCTCCACGGCGGCCTCTTGTTCCGCCTGCGGGGCATTGGAGGCCGCTTCCCCCTTCTCCCCGTCGGAAATTGTAAACGTCTGGCTGGGATACCAGCGCAGTGTCTGCAGCTGCTGCGCAAAATCCACAGTCCCGGCGGCCTGTGCGGTGAGGGCGCCCTGCGCCAGCAGACAGGCGGTCAAAAGAGCCGCAGCAATCTGTTTTCTCATTTTCATGGTGATAACGCTCCTTTGTCAGTGGTTCAGGTTTTTCCCTTTGCCTGATAGACACCGCCGGGAGGCGGAAGGTTTTATCCTCCGCGAAAAAATTTTAAAAAAAATAAAAATCCCCGTATCACGGCACGGCCGCCGTCATACGGGGATTTTTTCTCTCTCTGTTTTCAAAAAGCGTTGTAAACGAAGGAAATTTCTGCCTGGGGCGCCAGCAGCCCAAAGGCCAGCAGCGCCGCGGCCGCCAGCACATACCAGAGCAGGCGGGCCGCTGTGTGGCGGTAGACCCAATCCTTACAGGCCGTAATAGTAGTCGATAAGCGCCCGATCAACCGAAAGCCACCCCTTCCATCCCAAATGCATGGTGTCGCACATAAAATACGGCTCATACTCATAGCCGGTGAGATCCAGCATCTGGATGCCGTATTCCTCCGCGATCTGCCGGACCTGCTCATAATACTGCTGCCGCCTCTCGGCAGTGAAGCCGGTATAATCGCTCCACTGGCCGTGCAGCGGCACATGGATGAACAGCGGTTCGATGCCCTTTTCCCGGCAGATTTCAAACAGGATGCGCAAATCGTCATATCCCGGGGAAACGGAATAATCCAGAGCAGCGTCCCGGTCCTTCTGGCGCTCCAGCCGGGAGCCGATATAGGTGGTATAGTAGTCGTTTTCCATACCGAACCCGTTGTTGGAGGACATCGCCTCCCCCTCGGCTGTCGCCGCGGCCTCCTCCGCCGCCCAATCGATGGGCTGCGGCTGCGCCGGCGCTTTTGTATCCACCCCCTGCAGCAGCACCTGCCGGGCCGACGCCTGGTCCTTCAGCCTGTACCAGTACCGGCTGAAGGCGTAATACGGCGACAGCACCGCATGCTCCATGCTGGAAAGGAGGCTGGGCTGCGCCTGGTGCTCCGCCAGTGCCCGGATGGCCGGGTCCACCGGGGAAGCGCCCTCGGTCTCTTCATAGGCGGCCAGCAGCTGAGCCACCCGGGCGGAAAGATAGCCTTTGACCTCCTGGGAAAGATCCTCATCCTCCAAAAGGGCCAAATACTGCTCATAGGAAAAATTGGCAAAAAACAGATCCGGCGCGATGCCCTCCGGCACAAAGGACTGGGGCGAGGTGATGAGCACGACCTTTTTGCCGGCGAGGCTGTCTCCCGAGGCGGCAATCTGGATGGCGTGGATCAGCGACTGGCAGGAGCCGCGCCCGATCAAATCCACCTGGAAGCCCGCCCGCTTGCCCGCAAAAAAATTGGCGGGATGGGTGGAAATTTCTGTGGTGCGCAGCTCGCTGGAACCGAAAATGAGCAGCGTATCCTCCTGGGCGGCGGACTGCTCCACCAGATAGGTGCCGCTGATCTTCTCGGTATGGTTATAATCTCCTACGCTGTCCCGCCAGGGCGGCAGAGAGGCCTGCAAAAGCTCCTCCGCCCCCCAAAAAAGCAGAGCGGCGGCAGAGACAGCCGCCGCTGCCGGGAAACCGACGCGCCGCAGCATCTCGTTCATCGCTGTGCCTCCCGCAAAAGGGCGGCGATTTTCATCGGGGTGGAAATTTCACTGCGGGAAAGATCGCTGATCTCCAGTGCAATACCGAAGGCCTCCTCCAGCGACACCAGCAGCTGAATCACCCCGAAGGAATCCAGCAGCCCCTCTTCAAACAGCTCGGTGTCTCCGCCGATTTCCCCATCCTCTGCGCCGCACTGCTCACTGAGAATGGCAATAATCCTGTCTTCCATCGTCATCGCCATAACAAAATACCTCCCTTATATCGTTCCCGGCGGATCGATCAGCAGCCGAATCTCCCGGTAGTTCCGAATCATGTCGCCGGCGTCTTCCCGGGACTGGCCGTCCTCGTAATAATACCGGACAAACACCGGCGGATAAATATTCAGCTCCTCATATTCCAGCGGGCCGTAAACCGCCTCATACTCCTCCAGCTCGGCAGAAAGCCGGGCCTGCAGCGCTTCCAGATCCGGCTCCGGCGTCACGGCGATCTGCTGCGGCGCCGGGGTGGGATAATCCTGCGGGCAATCCTCCCCCATATAATGGGCGCGCACCTCCTCCACCTGGCCGCTGCTGGAAGAAGACGCCGCTTGCGTCGGCGAGGCGCTGCTTTCGGTTCCGTCAGCGCAGCCGGTGAGCATGGCAGCCGCCAGCAGCGCGCAGAGAAAAGCGCGGGGAATCGGTCCCATAAACATCCTCCTTTGTCAAAGGCGCTTAAAACAGCCGCCCGGAAAAAATCAGCAGCCCGAAGGCAAACAGATGAAAGGTCACCAGCACACAGCACACCTGGCCCAGGCCCTGCTGTTTCACCCGGCGGAAGCCCTTCCAATGCAGGTCGAGGAATTCGTTCAGGCACATCAAAAGGCTGTGGTAAGCCCCGTAGACCAGGTAATGCGGCGCCAGCCCATGCCAGGCGCCCATCGCCATCATGGTGAGCAGATAGCCGAGATAAGAGGCGGTGCGGGGGTTTCGAAACCGCCTGGCCTTGAGGCTGCGCATCACAAAACGGCTATAGACATAATCCCGCAGCCAGGTGGAAAGGGAAATATGCCAGCGGGACCAGAAATCCTTCATATCCACGCTGAAAAAGGGCTGGCGGAAGTTTTCCGGCACCTGCACCCCCAAAAGATAGCCGGTGCCGATGGCCATGGAGCTGTATCCCGCAAAGTTGAAAAAGAGAAACAGCGTGTAGCCGTACAGGTAGGAAAGGGTGGCGCCAAGCCCCTCCGCCGGCAGGGGGGAAAGCCAGCAGGTCTGGATCAAGCCGCCCAGCAGGATGCCGGAAAAAGCCCCGCCCGCCAGCTTCCAGATGCCCCGGCCCAGCAGCTCCAGGTACTTTTCCCGCCCGGGCGGGGCCTCCAAATCCTGCGCAAAGCGCCGCCAGCGGTCGATGGGCCCGGAGCTGACCGACGGGAAAAACAGCAGAAAATAGGCCAGCGTGCCCAGCGGCAGCGCCTGGATTCTGCCGTCATAAGAATCTAACAGCACCTCCACCGCCCGGAAGGTCATATAGCTTATCCCCATCAGCCTGAAAAAGCCGAAGGGCTCCCATATTTCCCCAATTTTCACCAGCGCCAGGGGCAGCAGCGCCAGCATTACCGCCAGCACCATCCCCGGCCGGGAGCGCCCGCCCCAGCGGTAATAAAGGCTGCAGAGAAGCAGCTCCCAGCAGGCAAAGAGCAGGAGCGCCGGCAGCTGGCCGTTTTGCCCGAAGACGATGGCGAGCATCACCAGCGAAAACACAAGGCCGTAGCCTCTGAGGGATTTGCCCCACAAACCCAGCGCCACTGCGGGCAAAAGTCCCAGCCCCAGCAGGTAAAAAAACAGCAGTCCCGAATAAGGGGTCATCGGCCTTCCACCTCCAGACGGCGGGCCAGGGCTTTTTTATCCACCTTGCCGTTGACGTTCAGCGGGAAGCTTTCCACCGCGAACAGCTTGCGGGGGATCATATAATCCGGCAGATATGCCGCCGCCTGCTTTTTCAGCTGGATGGCGCGCTTTAAGCTGCTCAGGCCGTCCGGCTCCTTGAGCAGTAAAAAGGCCGCCAGATACTGCACCTTTCCCCCCGACCAGACCGGCACCACCGCCGCCCGGGAGACATTGGGCAGTTTCTGCAGGTTGGCTTCCACGTCCTCCACCTCCACCCGGAAGCCGTCCAGCTTGAGCTGGTTGTCGGCCCGGCCCTGGTAATAGTAGAGGTCCTCCCGCTCAAAGCAGAGATCCCCTGTCCGATAGCCCCGCAGCCCGGTGGCCGGGTCGGTGAAAAAGCTCCTGGCCGTCAAATCCGGCCTGCCGAAATAGCCCGGCCCCACGCTGGGCCCCAGAATCACCAGCTCACCGGCGCCGCCCTCTTCTCCCTCCAGGCGCAGCTGAACGCCTGCAATGGGCGCGCCGATGGGAATAGAGCGCTCGGAGCGGCGCATGGCCTCGGTGACCTCCACCGCCGTCACCAGCACCGTCGCCTCGGTGGGGCCGTAGGTGTTCACCACCCGGGCGCCGGGAAAGCGGACGGCCAGTTCCTCACAGAGAGTGTGGGTCAGCACCTCCCCGCAGAAGAGAAACTGCCGGACGCCGGGCAGCAGCGCTGCATCAAACTGCCGGGACTGGGCGCACAGCTCCGCAAAGGAGGGGGTGGAAACCCACAGGGTCAGCCCGGAATCCCCCAGCGCCTGGAACAGCTCGCGAAACTCCCGGGTCATCTGCTTATCCACACAAAACAGCGTCATCCCGCAGCTAAGCCCCGCATAAACGGCGCAGCCGGACACATCAAAGGAATAGGAAACCTGATTGAGCACCACGCCGCCCTCCTGGCCGGCATACCAGGGCAGCACCCCGCGGCAGAAGGCCTCCAGGTTGGCGGCCGTGACCACGACCCCTTTCGGGGCACCGGTGCTGCCGGAGGTAAACAGCAGATAAGCGGTATCCTGCCCCTGTACCCAACAGTCGGATGGGATGGGGCGCGCCGGCGCGGAAAGGATTTCCTCCAGGCTGACCGCATCCAGCACCAGGGCGCTGCCCTGCGCACCCAGCCCGCCGAAATCCACCGCCACCCGGGGCTGCACTGCTTCCAGGATCATGGCAGCCCGCTCCCGGGGAACCGACCGGTCGATGGGCACATAGGCCCGGCCGGATTTGAGCGCGCCCAGCATGCAGCAGAGAAAATCCGTCTCCTTCTCGCCGTAAATCACCACCGGGGAACGGTCCTCCCCCAGATGATCCAGCAGCCAGGCGGCAAAGGCGCCGGAGCGCTCCTCCAGCTGCCGGTAGGTGAGCCGCTTTTCCCGGTTCACCAGCGCCACCCGGGAAGCGCCGGCATACTGCCGCAGTTTTTCCAGTACCAGCATGGCGCCTTCCCCCTTAAATCAGGCCCCGGGTCAGAAAGATGGCAGAAACCGTCTCCCCTTCCAGGTCAAAGCAGAGGGCCGGCTCCCCCGCCCCCTCCGAAACCCGGTAGGTCAGCGTGTAGCCATCATCTTCATCCGGCTGGCCATAGGCGGCGATCACCTCATCCCGGCTGGCGCCGACCCCGATGCCCTTGGAGGTGGTGACGGCGGAATCCTCCGTGTAAATCTCGGTGAGCATATCCCCCTGTGCCAACGGATTGGTATAAAATTCCACTGTCGGATAGGCGTAGGTTTTATCCAGCCCGTCGTAGGCGCAGGATCTCCCCTCTGCGTATTCATAATCGCTGCCCAGCGCGTCGGTGACTGCTTCAATCGGGTCCCCGCAGCGGAAGACGTTCCCCTCCACCGTCAGCAAGAGATCCTCCTGCGCAAAGGCGCCCTCCTCCGCGGCGGCACTGCAGCCGGATGCTGCCAGCAGCATGGCACAGCAGCTTAAAATCACAAACAGACGTTTCACGATCCAGTCTCCTTTCCCGGCGCATCTACGAAAGCGGTTATCCCTCATAAGCCGCCAGCACATAATCAACAAAATATCCCCGGGAGGTATAGCTGTTCTGCGGGCCGGGGCTGGCGATCACCGTCACCAGATCCAGCTCCGGCACCACAATGATATACTGCCCCCAGGCGCCGAAGGCATAATAGGTATCGATGCCGCCAAAATTGCGGATCCACCACTGATAGCCGTAGGAGCCGGTGCCGTCCCCGGCGCCGCTGTTCTGGGCGGTGGTGGAAGCCGCCACCCACTGGGCGGGCACCAGCTGCTGGCCCTGCCACTCCCCGTTCTGCAAAAACAGCTGCCCGAAGCGGGCCGCATCCCGGACCGTCATGGCGATGCCGTTGCCCCCGTCGGTGACGCCCTGGGGATCGGTATGCCAGGTGACGCTCTCCATGCCCATGGGGTCAAAAAGCTTTTCGCGGCCGTACTCCAGCTCGCTCATGCCGGTGGCCGCCTCCAGGGCGGCGGCAATCAGATGGGTGTTGCCGGTGCTGTAGTTAAACAGCGTGCCCGGCTCCGCCACCAGGCTGCGGCCCAAAATATAATCCACCCAGTTGGGCGCCGATTGGAATTCATTCCAGTTGGAATAGCTGCCGCCCCATTCGTACCATTCCAGCCCGGAGGTCTGGGTCAGCAGGTGCCGCAGGGTGATCTGCTGCTTGCGGGTATCCTCCTCTTCCAGCACCTGGGGCAGGTATTCATACAGCGGATCATCCACGCTGTCAAAATACCCCTCCTCCAGCGCGATGCCAAACAGCGCCCCGGTAAAGGATTTAGAGGCCGAATGCAGCGGGTAGACGCTGTCCTCGCCGTAGCCGTCCTGATAATATTCGTCGATGATGACCCTATCCTTGACCGTCAGCATGGCATAGACCTGGCCGGCGTCCAGCGCGGCGTGCAGCTGGTCAAATACCGCCGGGTCCATGTTGTGGTTCTCGGGGGAATCCACCTGCCAGACAAACGCCTCCGGCTCGGGCGGCGCCGCTTCCTCCTGCCTGGCAGAATCCCCCGCAGCCTCCGGCGCCGGAGAAGACGCCTGGGAGGAGGATACCGCCTCCTCTCCCCCGCCGGAACAGGCGGTCATCATGCACAAACCGGCCGCCAGCACGGCGGCAATCCATCGTTTCATCCTGTCATCTTCCTTTCTCCAAAATCACGGATCCGGCGCTCACCCTTTATCGGCGGGGCCGTAGCCCTCCAGGCCGAATACCGGCGGCACCGTGTTCAGCTTCATCGGCGGCAGTGGGCCGTTCTCAGCCTCCCAAGCGGCGATTTCAGCGTCAGCCTCGGCGCGCAGGGCCTCCAGATCCGGGGCGGCGGTTTCCTCAAAGCTGCCGGGCTCCGGCTGGGGGTAATCCTGCGGGCAATCGGGCAGGAGATACTGCGACAAAACCGCCTCCTGCTGCTGCCCGTCCAGCAGGCCGGATTCCGCCAGCCGCCGCCCCCACAGGTGGGAGGCGAAAAGGGTGGCATCCCCTTTGAGAAAATAGCGGTACCGGATCCGGCCGTGACGGGTGATGTTGTCTTCCAGCTGGCAGTCCAGATGGTACCAGGTCCCGTCGATCCGCACCGCTGTCCAGGCGTGATCCACCAGGTGGCCCTCCACCGAATAGGTCAGCCCCGGCACATACTCCGCCTGCAGGCCCATGCCGCGCAATAACAGCGTCAGCGCCGCGGCGTAATCCTCACACATGCCTACCTCGAAACGCAGGGGGCTGAGCGCCCGCTGTTCCAGATAGGGAATCGGCTCTTCTCCGCCGCCGTGGACCCGCCAGAGGCTAAGGCCGATGGGCTCCTCCAAATAGGTGTGCTCGATCATATAGTCAAAGGCGGCCTTGGTCCGTTCATATTCGCTCATGCCGGGGGTGTAGATTTCCTCCAGCACCCCGTCCACCAGGCTCTGCACATAGGGGTGCAGAGCGGCATAAGACGATTCCGATTCCGCTTCCGTCCCGCCGCTTTCCTGCGGGCTGTCAGGCTGCCGGGGCGGCTGCAAAGCCTCCGCCTGGGAAGAAGGCGCCTGGCTGGCAGCCGGCAAATCCTCCTGACCGGCGCAGCCGCCGATCAAAACTGCCAGCGCCAGCAGCGCCGCGATGGTCGTATTTCTCCTCATTTGCTTGCTCCTTTCCCCGGCAGACGGCCTTCCCTTCTGATTTATGATAAACCTTGAAGTGAACTTTAAGTCAAGATCTGCATTTGTAAACTTTTTTGGAATATTATGACACAAAAATGTCGAAAAAAAGCAGCAGCGGAAAGCATGATGCCTTCCGCTGCTGTCAGTTCCTTGATTCTCTTTTTAGAAGATGCCGTTGCCGGCGGCCAGTTTTTCATAAGCGGCATATTTTTCCCGGGCGTGCTCCTCAGCCAGGGCGATCAGCTCCTCCGCAATCTCCGGGAAGGTGCGGGTCAGGGCCGCATAGCGCACCTCGCCCATGAGGAAATCCCGCAGTGGGCGGCTGGGCGCCTTGGAATCCAGGGTGAAGGGGTTTTCCCCCCTGGCCTTTTTGCCGGGATGGAAGCGGTACAGGTTCCAGTAGCCGGATTCCACCGCCAGCTTGGATTCCTCCTGGGCATAACTCATGCCCTTGACGATGCCGTGGTTGATGCAGGGCGCATAGGCGATAATAAGCGACGGGCCGTGGTATTCCTCCGCCTCTTTCAGGGCGCGGATCAGCTGATTGGGATCGGCCCCCAGCGCCACCTGCGCCACATAAATGTAACCGTAGCTCATGGCCAGCATGCCCAGGTCTTTTTTCTGCACCTTTTTGCCGGAGGCCGCAAACTGCGCCACCGCGCCGATGCCGGTGGCCTTGGAAGCTTGCCCGCCGGTATTGGAATAGACCTCGGTATCCACCACCAGGATATTCACATCCTCGCCGGAGGCCAGCACATGATCCAGCCCGCCGTAGCCGATGTCGTAGGCCCAGCCGTCGCCGCCGTACATCCACATGGATTTTTTGGTCAGATGCTCGCGGTTTTCCAGCACATAGGCCACATCGTCGCCGCTGGCCTGTTCCAGCTGGGCCACCAGGGCCTCGGTGCGCTCCACCGTGCCCTCGCTCTCGTCATAATGCTGCTGCCAGGCCTCAATGGCGGCCTTCAGCTCCGGGGCGGCGGTGGCGGCAATCCGCTCCAGCCGCATGGCCAGCTGCTCCCGCTGCTGGCGCACCGCCAGGCACATGCCCAGGGAAAATTCGGCGTTATTCTCAAACAGCGAGTTGGACCAGGCCGGGCCGTGGCCCTTGCGGTTGGTGGTGTAGGGCACGCAGGGCGCCGAGGCGCCCCAGGCCTGGGTGCAGCCGGTGGCATTGGCCAGATACATCCGATCGCCGTACAGCTGGGTCATCAGCTTGACATAGGGCGTCTCGCCGCAGCCGGCACAGGCGCCGGAAAATTCCACCAGCGGCTCCTCAAACTGGCTGCCCTTGATGGTGAATTTGTTCATGGGGTTCTTTTTGCCGCTGACGGTGAGGGAGTAATCCCACAGCGGCTGCTGGTCCCGTTCTTCCTCCAGCGGACGCATGGTCAGGGCCTTTTCCCTGGCAGGGCAGGCGGTGGCGCAGCAGCCGCAGCCGGTGCAGTCCAGCACATCCACCTGGATGCGGTAGCTTAGCCCCGGGGCCCCGGCAGCCGCCAGGGTGTCAAAACCGGCGGGCGCCGCGGCGGTTTCCGCCTCGCTGAGCAGCACCGGGCGGATGGCCGCATGCGGGCACACCAGCGAACAGCGGTTGCACTGGATGCACTTGGAGGCATCCCAGTGGGGCACCGCAGCCGCCACGCCCCGCTTCTCATACTTCGAGGTGCCAAAGGGCAGGGTGCCGTCCTCCATGCCGATAAAACGGCTCACCGGCAGGCTGTCGCCCTTGAGGCTGTTCATGGGCAGCATGACATTGCGGACAAAATCCGGCAGATCGGCCGGCGCTGAAACCGGCTCATCCCGGCAGGCGGCCCAGCCGGCAGGCACTTCTACCTGATGCACGCCGCCGATGCCGCGGTCCACCGCCTCATAGTTCATCTGAAGCACCTTTTCGCCCTTGGCAAAATAGCTCTTATGGATGGCGTCCTTCATATACTGCACCGCTTCTTCGGTGGGGATGATGTTCGCCAGGCTGAAGAAGGCCGCCTGCAGCACCGTGTTGGTGCGGCCGCCCAGGCCGATTTCCTGGGCAATGGTGGAGGCGTCGATCACATAGAATTTGGCGTGCTTTTCCGCCAGCTGGCGCTTGACCTTGCCGGGCAGGTGCTGCTCCAGCTCCTCCAGCGGCCAGCTGCAGTTAAGTAAGAAGGTGCCCCCTTCCTTAAGCTCGTTGACAATGTCGTATTTATCCAGGTAGGACTGGTTGTGGCAGGCGATAAAATCCGCCCTGGTCACCAGATAGCTGGAAAGGATGGGGTTTTTGCCGAAGCGCAGGTGGCTCTTGGTGATGCCGCCGGATTTTTTGGTGTCGTATTCAAAATAGGCCTGGGCATAAAGGCCGGTATGGTCGCCGATGATTTTAATGGAGTTTTTGTTGGCGCCCACGGTGCCGTCGGAGCCCAGTCCCCAGAATTTGCAGCTGATGGCGCCGTGGCCGGTTTCCACATCCGGGCCGACGGTGAGGGAATGATGGGTCACGTCATCGTCGATGCCCACGGTGAAATGGTTTTTGGGCTCCTCCTCCAGCATGTTGTCAAACACGGCGATCATCTGCGCCGGGGTCACATCCTTGGAAGAAAGGCCGTACCGCCCCGCATAGATTTTGGGGGCGTTTTCCCGGTTGGTGTAGGCGGTGCAGATATCCTCATACAGCGGCTCGCCCAGGCTGCCGGGCTCCTTGGTGCGGTCGAGGACGGAGATTTTTTTCACCGTCTGGGGCATCTGGCCCAGCAGATGCTCCACCGAGAAGGGGCGGAACAGATGCACCTGCAGGTAGCCCACCTTCTGGCCCTGGGCGCAGAGGTATTCCACCACTTCCCTGGCCACGCCGCTGACCGAGCCCATGGCCACAATGACCCGTTCGGCATCCGGCGCGCCGTAATAGTTGAAAAGGTGATAATCCCGCCCGGTGAGCGCGTTGATCTGCGCCATATAATCCTCCACAATGGCGGGCAGCGCCTCATAGAAGCGGTTGCAGGATTCCCGCATCTGGAAGAAGATATCCGGGTTCTGCACGGTGGTGCGCTGCACCGGCCGCTCGGGGTTCAGCGAGCGCTTGCGGAATTCCGACAGCGCCTTGTAATCGACCATTTTTTCCAGGTCGGCGTAGTCGAGGCACTCGATCTTCTGGATCTCATGGCTGGTGCGGAACCCGTCAAAAAAGTGCAGAAACGGCACCCGCCCCTTGATGGCGGAAAGATGCGCCACCGCCGCCAGGTCCATGACCTCCTGCACGCTGCCGGTGGAGAGCAGCGCAAAGCCGGAATGACGGGTGGCCATCACGTCGCTGTGGTCGCCGAAGATGCTCATGGCATGGGTGCCCACCGTGCGGGCGCTGACATGCAGGACACCGGGGTGCAGCTGGCCGGACATCCGGTACATAGCCGGCACCATCAGCATCAGCCCCTGGGAGGCGGTATAGCTGGTGGTCAGGGCGCCGGCCTCCAGCGAGCCGTGCATGGCGCCTGCTGCGCCGTGTTCGCTCTGCATTTCCACCAGGCGCACCGTCTGACCGAAGATATTCTTCTTCCCGTTGGCGGACCAGACATCCACCAGCTCTGCCATGGGAGAAGAAGGAGTGATGGGGTAAATGGTGGCAACCTCGGTGAACGCGTAGGAAATATACGCCGCCGCCTCGTTGCCGTCCATCGTCTTGAATACTTTGCTCAATGAACTCATTCCTTTTTCAGCGTTTTCATCCCAAATTTTCACGATTTAATACAGTAAACCGATCAAGGGTATAAAAAAGCAGGGTCCCCCTGCTTGCACACCCGGGCAAACTGCCCTAAAGATATATTTATATTAGCATAACGCGCCGCTGGAATCAAGATGGGAAATGAAGCCTCCGCAAACAGCCGGTGTCACTTCTATGATTTCAACAATTCATGCCAAAAAATGATCTCTCTCTTTGTGAGATTTCCCGATCCTGTCTATTTGCCTTGGAGGGCGGGGATATTTTGTTGTATATTATGCCGCTTTATCGCTGGAATCATCCGGTAATTTTATGCAATATATCTATTTTCAGCAGACATCTGCCTGTATTTTCCGGCTTTGATTTTCCGGCGCAGCGCGCCTATACTGGGAACAGTTCAAACGAGGAGGCAGCTAAACCATGAAAACAACTGACCAGCGCTTTACAGTAAAAGACATGATGATTGTGGGCGTCATGGGCGCCCTGGTGTTTGCCAGCACCGCCTTTTTAAAGATCGGCCCCATCCCCACGCCGGCAGGGCCCACCATGCTGAAAACCGGCAACATCCTCTGCCTGCTGGCAGGGCTGCTGTTCGGCGGTGTGCGGGGCGGCCTGGCGGCCGGCTTCGGTTCCGCCATTTATGATATGTGCGACCCTGTCTTCATCAAAGACGCGCCCTTCACCCTGATCCGCTTTTTCCTGATGGGCTATCTCTGCGGAAAAATCGCCCATCTGGGCGGCCACACCGGTGACAGCCGCACTTTGAACATCATCGGCGCCGTAGTTGGCTCGGTGTTTTCCTTCGCCTTCCACATCATCAAGAGCATCATCGAATTGATGCTGGCCGGCAGCGCCTTTTCTGCGGCAGTGGCCAGCTGCTCCATCAGCGCCATCACCTCCGGCATCAATGCCATCCTGGCGGTGGTCATCTCCCTGATCGTGCTGCCGGTGTGCCGCTCGGCCCTGATCCATGCCGGGTTTGGCGGGCAGCTGCAGCCCCAGGCAAAATAATCCTTTTTTTCGCCCTCAAAAAACGGCACGGCTGAAAAACCGCGCCGTTTTTTCTTATCCGCAGGGCCTGCATAAAATTGCCGCCAGCTGAGAATAATAAGACAGTCTCAAAACCAGCTATGCACAACCTTATTATTTCTTACGGAGGCGAATCACATGCAAAGAACGATTTCCCTGCTGCTGGCAGGATGTACCTTGGCGGCGCTGGCCGGCTGCGGCTGCGCGCAGGACGCCACGTCTTCCATTTCTTCTGCCGCGTCGGATCTGGGCAGCTCCATCAGCTCCATGCTGGAGGATGGCGAGGAGCGCCTGTATCAGGACGGCACCTACCGTGCGGAAACCGAATACGACCAGGAGGGCTGGAAGGAATATGTCGTCCTTGAAATTAACAAAGGCAAGCCCCTGGTCAGTGAATATGACGCTGTCAACCGGGCCGGCCAGAAGCGCAGCGAAGATGAGGCTTCTGCCCAGCTGGCGGAGGAGCAGGGCGGCATCTCCCACGGGGAATTTTATACCCGGGTGCGGGATCTGTTCAACCAGGACGGCGAACTTTCCGACGTGGCCGAGATCGACGGCGCAAACCGTTCGGTTTCTGTCTTTAAGGAGCTGGTGCGCGCCCTGCTGGATAACAACGCCAAAACCGGCGACACCACCACCCGGGTGGTACAGCTAAGCGGCATCACGCCCGGTCTTTCCGGCACGGCGGGCGGCTCTGCCGTCACCGGTCAGAGCGGCGCCCGCTGAAACCGCAGAAACCAAAAAACAGCAGCCTCAAGGCTGCTGTTTTTTTTCGATCAGGTCGGCAAATTTCACCGCGCTGAGCTTTTCCACCACTTCTGCGGTCAGCTGGTCATAAATCGCATAAAATTTGCACTTGGCGCATTTGTCGGTGAAATTGCAGTTAAAATCCGGTGCCAGACAGCGGCTGAACAGGTAGGGCCCCTGCACCGTTTTGATCACATCGTAGAGGGAAAGCTCCTCCGGCGTTTTGGCCAGCTCGTAGCCGCCCTGGGTCCCCTTGAAGGACTTCACCAGCCCGCCCGACACCAGCTTGCGCAGGATTTTGAGAGAAAACCGCAGCGTCACCTCTGTTTTTTCCGAAATGGTTTTGGCGTCCATCCGCCTGCCGTTCTGCACCAGGCAGTCGATGATGCGGACCGCGTAGTCCGTCTCCAAAGTAATATGCATAGTTTCCGCCTTTTCTATTTTTTCTTCATCCACCAAAAACGTAAAAACCAGCAAAACACCCGAGGGTATCTTGCTGGCTTTATTCTACAATACTATACTATTTTTGTCAAGTTGGTTTAATCCAGAAAATCCTTCAGCTTTTTGCTGCGGCTGGGATGGCGCAGCTTGCGCAGGGCCTTGGCCTCAATCTGGCGGATACGTTCCCGGGTAACATTGAACTCCCGGCCTACCTCCTCCAGGGTGCGGCTCTTGCCGTCCACCAGACCAAACCGAAGACAGAGCACCTTCTCTTCCCGGGGAGTCAGGGTTTTCAGAACGCTGGCCAGCTGTTCCTTTAACAGGGTGTGGGAAGCAGCGTCTACAGGAGAGGGCGCATCGTCATCGGGAATAAAGTCGCCCAGATGGCTGTCCTCTTCCTCGCCGATGGGGGTTTCCAGAGAAACGGGCTCCTGGGATACCCGCAGGATCTCCCGCACCTTGTCCACGTTCATGTCCAGCTCTTCTGCGATCTCCTCGGCGCTGGGCTCATGGCCATTTTTATGGAGCAGCTGGCTGCTCACCTTCTTGACCCGGTTGATGGTTTCCACCATATGCACCGGAATCCGGATGGTACGGGCCTGATCGGCAATGGCTC
>CAJFPC010000027.1 GCA_904398325.1 Candidatus Neoruminococcus faecicola
CCAGATTCACCGTATACCCCTCCGGCAGCGGATTCCAGGGGTTGACCAGAAGCAGATTCCAGGCATCGGGTGTGAGGCCCTCCTCCGCTTCCGCCGTGCTGGAGGAGCTTTCCTGCGCCGGGGGCTCCGCCTGGGAGGATTCCGCTTCCGCCGTCCTGGAGGAGCTTTCCTGCGCCGGGGGCTCCGCCTGGGAGGATTCCGCTTCCGCCGCACTGGAGGAGCTTTCCTGCGCCGGGGGCTCCGCCTGGGAGGATTCCGCTTCCACCGTGCTGGAGGAGCTTTCCTGCGCCGGGGGCTCCGTCTGGGGGGATTCCTCACCCGCCCCACAGCCTGCGCAGCAGATCACAGCCGCCAGCACTCCGGCGAGCCAGCGCCGCCCGCTGAAAGCGCATCTCGTCCGTTTTTTCATGAAAATTCCTCCTGTCCTTGTCCGTTTCAGGCCGGTCTTTGGCTTGGCTTTTTATTGTACAACGAATCCTGCCGAATTTCAATCATCACCGCTGAAATCTCCCGCTGCAGTCTCTTTTTCCCCTGCGGAACGGTTTTGTGATACGGGGCAGCAGGAGCGCATCCGCGCAAAAGCGGCACGGAAAACCACATTCCCGTGCCGCTTTTTCTATACTGCTTTAAGGGCGCTTGGCCGCCGAAGGGGCAGTGCCCCCGATCCGGCCGGCCAGGTAGACCAGTGCCCCCGCAGAGAGCAAGATCCCGCCGCCGATCCCATAAAAGCGGATCAGGCTGCTGGAAGTGCCGTAAATCTCCAGCGCCCCCTGCATCAGGCTGCCCACCGTCAGCGCGGCCAACCCTGCGTGATAGAGGCCGAGGCTCCACCGCCCCGGCGGGTGCCGGCAGCCGCTAAGGGCCAGGGCGCTGCAGGGCAGGGCGCCGCCCGCCAGCAAAAACAGGAAAGCGTAAACCAGATGCCCCGACCAGACCCCGTGACTGAAATATTCATACACCCCGCCGAACACCGCGCAGCCGATGGCAGCTGTCAGGTCGGCAAGGCCCGCGCGGGCCAGCCGGCGGTCAAAGCCCGATGTAGACAATGTCGCTGACGCTCCTTTCCCGGATGGTGTCGCCGCTGGTGGTGGGCCGGTTGAGCACCTGTCCGTTAAAATAAAAGGTGGAGGAGCCTCCCCCATCCAGGTTATAGGCCGTCTGGGCCCCCAGCGACTGGAGGAATTCCGCCAGCTCATAGAGGGTCAGGCCCTCGCTTTCCTCGGTGCGGCCGTCCGCAACGACAAACAGGTAATGGAGCGGCTCCACCTCGGCCAGTGCGGTGCGGGGGTTGCTCTGGCGGGCGCGGCCCACCTCTTCCTCCCGGGTGACGGCGATCTCGCCGTCCTCCACCAGCGCGGGCCCGAAGCTGAACACCTCCCTTGCGCCCTGCTCCAGCAGCTGCCGGGCCGAGACCTCCCCCTCCCGGATGATGCCCAAAGAGCCGTCCTCATAGAGGACCAGATCCTCCTGATCCTGGCGGGCGCTTTCCCGGTAGAGCACCCCGCCGCGGATGACATACCCCGCCTGCTGAGCGCCATAATAATCCCCGTTGACCGCCAGGATAGCGCCCACGGCCTGGGCGGTTTCAGAGGTGGGGGCCGTCACGTTGCGGCCATAGGCGTTCTGGGCAAAGGCGGTTTTCAAATACGCGGGGGAGGAAAGCACCACATCGGCCACATAGAGATCCGTGTCATATTCCCGGTAGCGGGTGATCTGGATGCGGATATTCTCATCCTCATAGCTATCCCCGGTCACCACCGGCGCAGCGGCCTCTTCCTCCCGGGCCGGCAGGGAGCTTTCCTCGCCGCTGGCGGCTTCTTCCGCCTGCGCCTGGGGCAGCACGGTATAAACCCGGGAGATGACAAAGGTATCCAGCACCACATAGAGGGTGAAGCCCGCCAGCAGAAGGCCGTAGGCCAGCCCCCAGAACCAGCCCTTTTGAAACAGCGGCAACGGCGCCGCCTCCTTTCCCGCCCGGCGGTCAGCGCTGGGCCGCCCGCCGGGGAAATACCACAAAATGCTGCATCATCCAGCTGAAGAAATGAATATGGCTTCGACGGCCAGTTTGGCGGCAAAGCGGTTGATCCCCAGCCGGGTCACCAACAGGCCCAGCAGCAGGGTGTTGCCTGCCAATACCGCCGCAGCCAGCAGAGAATACCGCGCTGCCGCTGCGCCCAGACGCTCCCGGCTGCAGAACACCAGCTGCCGGTTGAGGGTGAAATTCAGGCTGGCGCTGAGGATTCTGGCCGCCGCGTTGGCGCAGCAGAGCCCCAGCGTCCCCCAGCCGGCAAGCAGCAGGCAGAAGAGGCTGTAAAGCCCGTAATCCGCCAGAAAGCTGGCAAAAGAGGAAAGGGCGAATTTCACCAGCTCCCCGTACACCCGGCAGGAATCCTGCAGCGGCCGGAAATGGGAAGCGCGGTTGCCGTCCAGATACACCGTTTCGATTTCCACCTCCCGGATGGGGACCCGGTCCCTGGCGCAGGCCAGCAGCATGTTCATCTCATATTCATACCGTTCCCCCGGGATGCCCGTCAGCCAACCGACCAGCCCGCTGGAAAAGGCCCGCAGCCCGGTCTGGGTATCCTGCAGCCGAAGCCCGGTGCAGACCTGGCATCCCAGCCGGGAGGCCGCGCCGCCCAGCCGGCTTCGGCAGGGGGCGCGGCGGCCCAGGGTGCGGCTGCCCAGCACCAGCGCCTCCGGATGGAGCCGGGCCTCCTGCGCCGTGCGCCGGGCATCCTCCAGGCGGTGCTGGCCGTCGGCATCCGCCGTCACTACAATATAATCCCCGCGGTAACACTCCCGGATGTAGCCCAGTCCGGTTTTCAAGGCCCTGCCCTTGCCGCAGTTGTGCGGATGGGCCAGCACCCGGGCATAGGGGGTGCAGGCGGCAAAAACCGCCGAAAACTCCGGCCCGCTGCCGTCATCCACCACCACCGTCTCCAGGCCCGCCCGATGGGCCCTGCCCACCAGGTCGGGGAGTGTCCCGCCCGGCGCATAGGCCGGGATCAGCAGGATAATCCGATCATACAAGGGTGCCGCCTCCTTTTTCGTCAGCACGCCGCCTGGGCAGAGGCCCCGGCCGGGTTCTGTGCCGCACGGTCAGGCTGGCCCCCCGGCGGGGTAGTTCCGCCGGCGTCGCTGCCGCCCGCAGGCTGCTGTGCATCCGGGGCCGTCTGCCGGCCGCCGCCCCGGCCACCGGGGCCGCCGCCGAAGCCGCCCATCCCGGAGCCGTAGACCAGGCTGCCCATTGTCACTTCCACCGCGGCGGCGCCCGCCGTGAGGGTGTAGCTGCCGCCCTGGGCGATTTCCGGCGTGCTGATGAGCACCGAGCCATAGCTCTTCTCCGGCGCCCAGGTGAACAGCTCGCTGCCGTCGGCATCCGTCAGG
>CAJFPC010000028.1 GCA_904398325.1 Candidatus Neoruminococcus faecicola
CCGGGCGGCAGGGAGCCTTTTTTCAGGGTAACTATAAAGAGGTAGAATGTAAAAGAGAGATTGTCGTAATGTTATTTGAGGAAGCCGGCCAGGATGGCTTCTTCCGCTTCCTCGCTGGTCAGGCCCAGGCTCATCAGCTTGATGATCTGCTCGCCGGCGATTTTGCCGATGGCGGCCTCATGGATGAGCTGGCAGTCGGGATGCATGGCGTCGCACTCCGGGATGGCGCGCACACAGCCGTGCTCCATAATGATGGAATCACACTGGATGTGGGCCCAGCAGTCGTTGTGGCCGGCCACCCGCATGTTGAATTCCTGGTGGGAATGATCCCGCGCCACCGAGCGGGAGATGATCCGGCCGGTGGTGCCCTTGCCGTAAAGCTCGATATCCAGCTGGCTGATGGCGGCCTGCACCCCGTCGGTCAGCAGGCGCTCGGTGACCAGCGCCTGGGAATTGTCGCCGTTGAGGCGGACTTTGGTGTCGCGGTCGGTGGAATCCACGCCGCTGATCTGCACCGTCTCCACCTCCACATAGGAGTTTTCGCCCACGTCAAAGTGGGTCACGGGGTTTAAGATGCGCCCGCCGGTGCCCTTGCCCTCGCCGTAGTGCTTTTCCACATACTTGATCCGGCAGTTTTTGCCGATCTGGAAGCTGTGAATGCCGTTGTGCTGGGATTTCTCCCCGCCGTCGTTGTGGATGCCGCAGCCGGCCACGATCAGCACATCGCAGTCGTCGCCGATGACAAAGTCGTTATAGACCAGGTCTTCCACCCCGGCCTCGGTGATGATGACGGGGATGTGGATGGATTCATTTTTGGTGCCCGGGGCCACGATGATGTCGATGCCGGGCTTGTCGGTTTTGGGGTTGATCTGGATGTGCTCCGTGCTCTGACGGGCGGCACCCTCGCCGTTGCGGCGGATATTGTAAGCCCCCGCAGGGATGTCATGCAGATCGGCTACTGCCTCGAGCATGTGTTTTTCCAGTTCACTTAACAAGGTGCTCAATCGATCACACTTCCTTTCCGGAATAAGCATTTCAGGTCACAGTCGCCCTTCATGAGAAGGTGCGGCAGCACTTCGTCCCGCTGGCCGATGTGGGTCACTTCGCCATCCACCACCAGGACGATCTGGTCGGCCATCTCGAGGATTTTCTCCTGATGGGAGATGACCAGGATGGTGCCCTCCTTGCGGTTGCGGGCCTCCAGGAAAATGTCGATGAGCTTGCTGAAGCTCCACAAATCGATGCCGGCCTCCGGCTCGTCATAGATGGCCATGCGCATTTTGCGGCAGAGCATGGTGGCGATTTCGATGCGCTTGCTCTCGCCGCCGGAAAGGCTGGCGTCCACGTCCCGGTCCAGATAATCCTGCGGGCAGAGCCCTACCTCCAGCAGCAGCTGGCCGAAGTACTCGTCCTCCTTTTTGGGGTCGATTTCAGAACCGGATGCCAGGCGCAGCAGGTCGCGGGCCGTGAGGCCCTTGAAGCGGGGGGGCTGCTGAAAGGAGTAGCCCACGCCCAGCCTGGCGCGCTCGGTGATGTCTTTTTCGGTGATATCCACCCCATCCAGAAGGATCTGGCCGGTAGTAGGGGTGACGATGCCGGCGATAATTTTCGCCAGCGTGGATTTACCACCGCCGTTGGGGCCGGTCATGGCATAAAACTGGTTATCCTCCAGTTTCATGGAGATATTTTTCAAAATCTCGGTCTTCTGGCCGTCCTCCTCGATGGTAAAGCTGATGTTTTTAAGTTCTAACATATCATGCTTCTCCTTTGCCACACAGCGGGCCTGCTTTATTCTTGTCCAAAAAGCCGGCCCCCAATCAGCACTTCCAAAATACACTGATTTGGTGTGTTTTAATTCTATACCATCTTACTAGGAAATTCAATAGATTTTTTAAAATTTGCGGTATTGCATAAAAAAATCGTCATTTTTGGAACTTTTTTGACTCTTCCACCGCCAAACGGTCGCAGCGTTCGTTTTCCGGGTGGCCGGCGTGGCCTTCGATCCAGTGGTAGGTCACGCGGTGGCGGGCCAGCTGCTCCAGCAGCTGCTGCCAGAGGTCGGCGTTGAGGGCGGGCTTTTTATCGGATTTGCGCCAGCCGTTTCTCTGCCAGGAGTAGACCCACCCCTTCTGGATGGAATCCAGCACGTAGCGGGAATCGCTGTAAAGGGCCACCGCGCAGGATTCGTTCAGGGCGCTCAGCCCCCGGAGGACGGCGGTCAGCTCCATGCGGTTGTTAGTGGTGTGCGCCTCCCCGCCGGAGAGGACCTTTTCCCGACCGCGGTAGCGCAGGATGGCCGCCCAGCCGCCCGGGCCGGGATTGCCGGAGCAGGCCCCGTCGGTATAAAGCTCCACCGCTTTTTGCTCTGCCATGGTTTCACCTCATCTCTTTTTTGCATGCACTGCCTATCATTATAAAGGAGAATGGGGCGTTCGGCAAGGCTGCGGGGGAAAACCTCTGCAAACCGGCTTAAAAAGAGGGTGCAGCGGCTATACTGTTACAGCAGGCGCCCGGCGCAGGCTGGCAGTGCTTGACAGCGGGGGAAAACGACGGTACAATATAATGAGGTTTGTTGTACCCGCAAACGCGGACGGGGCCTCACAGGCAGGGGACCGGATGGAATGGGATCGATTTGCCTCTGGGAAAGCCGGAGGTTTTTGATAGTTTTTTCCTGACCGGATTATGAGGAAAAAACAGGTACGCACCCACAAAAATGAAACGCAAACAAGATTTGGAGGAGAATAATTTGCCAACTGAAAACAAAATATTGCAGCTGCCGGCCAGCGCCGCGGAGGAAAAGCAGTCCGCCGACGGGCAGAAGAAGCCGCGCAGGAATTACCGCCGTCCCGCCAAGAAACAGGCCGCCGAACCAAGCGGCAAAGAGCAGCCGGCGGCGCAGGAGAAGGCCAAATCCGGCAAGGGGCAGGCAAAGCCTGCCAAGCCCGCCAAGGGTAAAAAGCAGGAAAGCCGCAAAAAAGCGGAGCCTTCCGCCCTGGAAGCGGCTGTGATGGCTGCGGCCCAGAAGGCGAAAAACGCCGTCAAGGGCGCCCGCGGCAAAGCCAAGAAGGAAGCCCGCAAGCCCACCGTGCGCATCATCCCGCTGGGGGGCCTGAACGAAATCGGCAAGAACATGACCCTGTTTGAGTGCCAGGACGATATGTTCATTGTGGACTGCGGCCTGGCTTTCCCCGATGAAGAGATGCTGGGCGTGGATATCGTCATCCCCGATTTCACCTATGTGGAAAAGAACCGCGACAAAATCCGCGGCCTGGTGCTCACCCACGGCCATGAGGACCATATCGGCGGCGTAGCTTATCTGCTCAAGACGGTCAACATGCCGGTTTACGGCACGGCGCTGACTATCGGCCTGGTGGAGGGCAAGCTCAAGGAGCATGGCATCCTCAAGAAGGCGAAGCTCAACGTGGTCAAGGCGGGCGATGTGGTCAAAATGGGCTGCATGTCCGCGGAGTTTATCCATGTCAACCACTCCATCCCCGATGCCTGCGGCTTTGCCATCAAAACGCCGGCGGGCGTCATCATCCACACCGGCGACTTCAAGATCGACTACACCCCCATCGAGGGCGGCATGATCGACCTGGCCCGCTTCGGCGAGCTGGGCAGCCAGGGTGTGCTGGCGCTGATGTGCGAATCCACCAACGCCGAGCGCCCCGGCATGGCCAACAGCGAGCGCCGGGTTGGAAAAACCTTTATGCAGCTGTTCACCGGCAACAACAAGCGCATTATCGTGGCCACCTTTGCATCCAATATCCACCGCATCCAGCAGATCATCGACGCGGCCCATTTCTTCGGCCGCAAGGTGGCGGTCTCCGGCCGCAGCATGGTCAACGCGGTGGAAAAATCCATCGAGCTGGGGTATTTGAAGATCCCCAAGGGCGTGCTGATCGATATTGAGAATATCCGCCAGTATCCCGACAACAAGCTGGTGATCGTCTCCACCGGCAGCCAGGGCGAGCCGATGAGCGCCCTGACCCGGATGTCCATGGGGGATCACCGCCGGGTGACCATCACCCCCAACGATTTTATCATCATTTCCGCAACCCCGATCCCCGGCAATGAGAAGCTGGTCGGCCGCGTGGTCAACGACCTGCTCAAGCTGGGCGCCGAGGTCTGTTATGAGAGAATGTACGAAGTGCATGTATCCGGTCATGCCTGCCAGGAGGAACTGAAGATGATGATCGGCCTAACCAAGCCGAAATTCTTCATCCCGGTCCACGGCGAGTACAAACACCTGAAGAAAAACGCCGGGCTGGCCCTTTCCATGGGCATTGACCCGAAAAACATCCTGATCGGCGACATCGGCAAGGTCATCGAAACCGACGGCGTCGATATGAAATTTGCCGGCACCGTGCCCGCCGGGCAGGTGATGGTGGACGGCCTGGGCGTGGGCGATGTGGGCAGCACGGTGCTGCGGGACCGCAAGCATCTGGCCGAGGACGGCCTGATTATTGTGGTGGCCACCATCGACGCCCTTTCCGGGGCGGTGGTAGCCGGGCCGGATATCGTCTCCCGCGGGTTTGTGTATGTGCGCGAGGCGGAGGATATGATGCGCCAGGCCCGGGAGCTCTGCGCCGAGGTGCTGCAGCGCTGCCAGGAGAACCGGGTGCAGGAATGGGGCACCATCAAAAACATGGTCAAAGACGAGCTGAGCCGCTTCCTCTACAACAAGACCAAGCGCAGCCCGATGATTCTGCCCGTGATTATGGAGGTCACCCTCTAATACTTCCCAGGGACGGAGAGGATGCTGGTCATGAAAAGGCATATCCGCTTTTACAGCCCGGTGATCTATGTGCTGCTGCTGGTCTGCACCGCGCTCACCATGGTCACCCTGTTCTGCGACAGGAGGCTGTTTCTCATTTCCGCCGCGATTTTTTTGGTGGGGATTCTGTTTGTGCTGGCCCGCACCCGCAAAATCAACGGGGATATCCACAAATTCCTCAGCGCCATGAGCGAGAGCCTGGCCGCGGCGGACCAGTCGGTGCTGGCGGCGTTCCCGCTGCCCACCATGGGGGTGCGGGATGACTATGAGATCGTCTGGTACAACGACATGCTTCGCACCGCTGTGCTGGGGGAGGAGGACCGCTACGGCGACAGCCTGCGGGAGATCTTCCCGCTGATCGATTTTTCCCTGGCGTGCCCGCCCCACGGGGTGGAGTGCGACTGGCAGGGGCGCAAATACACGGTGTACTACACCGCTTCCCCGCATCTGGGGGAGAAGATGTTCCTTTGCTATTTTCTCGACGACACCGAGCTGAAGGATATTGCAGCCAAATATTACCGCACCCGGCCGGGGCTGGCCATCATCCTGGTGGATAACTATGACGAGCTGGTCCAGTCCGCCAAGGAGAACGAGCGCAGCCAGATCCTTTCCGAGCTGGGGCAGGCCATCGAAAAATACTGCCGCAGCTACAACGGCTTTATCCGCCAGCTGGAAAAGGACCGTTACCTGGCTATTTTTGAAGAAGAAGACCTGTCGGAGATGATCGACGACCGCTTTTCCATCCTGGAGGAGGCGCGCCGCATCGCCGCCAGCGACACGATGACGGCCACCCTTTCCATCGGTGTGGCCAGGGGCTGCGACAGCTTCCCGGAGCTGGACAATATGGCCCAGCAGGCGCTGGATATGTCCTTGGGGCGGGGCGGCGACCAGGCCGCCGTCAAGACGGAAAACGGCTTTGTGTTTTTCGGCGGCGTCTCCAAGGGGGTGGAAAAGCGCACCAAGGTGAAAACCCGCATTGTGGCGGGGGCGCTTTCCGAGCTGATCCAGTCCAGCAGCAACGTGATCCTCATGGGGCACCGCTTTGCGGATCTGGACGCCTTCGGTTCCGCCGTGGGCATGGACCGGGCGGTGCGCCAGATGGGCAAGGAAAGCCTCATCGCCATCGACCCGGAGCGCAACACCGTGGGCGAACTGCTCGCCCGCGTCCGGCAGGACGGCAGCCACCGCATCGTGGCGCCGGCCCAGGCCCTGGAGTACATCCAGGAGGATACGCTGCTCATCGTGGTGGATACCCACAGCCCCAGCTTTATGGAATCCGAGACTATCTACCGCCGCTGCAAGACGGTGGTGGTCATCGACCATCACCGCAAGGTGGTGGGCCATGTGGAGAACGCCATTGTCTTTTTCCACGAGCCGTATGCCTCTTCCGCCAGCGAGATGGTCACCGAGCTTATCCAGTATCTCAGCGGCAATATCCGGCTGAGCAAGCTGGATGCCGAGGCTTTGATGGCCGGCATTATGCTGGATACGAAAAACTTCACCATCAAGACGGGGGTGCGCACCTTTGAGGCGGCGGCCTACCTGCGGCGGATGGGAGCCGACACGGTGGAGGTGCGCAAGATGTTTTCTACCTCCATGGATGTCTACCAGCGCAAGAGCCGCATTGTGGCCTCGGCGGAGTTTTACCGCAACTGCGCCATCGCCGTGGCCCCGGTGGAATATGAGGACATCCAGATCGAGGCGGCCCAGGCGGCGGATGAGCTGCTGGGCATCAGCGGGGTGGACGCCTCCTTCGTGCTGTACGACCGGGACGGCACGGTCAATATCTCCGCCCGCAGCATGGGCGCGGTGAACGTGCAGATCATCATGGAATATCTGGGCGGCGGCGGCCATTTGAACATGGCGGCCTGCCAGCTGGAGATCCAGTCTTTTGAGAACGCAAAACAGATGCTCTTGGAGGCCATCGACCGCTATGAGGAGGGCCTTAGCCGCAAAAACAACGGGAAAGCCTGATGGCAGCGGTCTTTCCCTGATATCTTATTATGCCCGGCCTTTGGGCGGGCCAAGGAGGACAGCAAGATGAAAGTGATTTTGAAGCAGGATGTGCAGGGCTCCGGCAAAAAGGGCCAGGTGGTGGAAGTTTCCGACGGCTACGCCAAAAACTTCCTCATCAAACGCGGCCTGGCCGAGGCAGCCGACAACCAGGCTATGAGCGAATGGAAGGCCAAGCAGGAGGCCAACCAGCACCGTCTGGAGATGGAGCTGGCCGCCGCCCAGGAGAACGCCGCAAAAATCAAGGATAAAACAGTGAAGATCACCGCCAAGGCCGGCAGCGGCGGGCGGCTGTTCGGCGCCGTGACCGCCAAGGAGATCGCCGCCGAGCTTAAAAAGCAGTACGGCGTGGATGTGGAAAAGCGCAAGATCGTGGTGGAGGATATCAAGGCCTTCGGCACTTTCGGGGCGGAGGTGAAATTCCCCCAGGGCGTCAGCGCCCAGATCCATGTGATGGTCACCGAGGCTTAAGGCAGGCTTTTTGCCGCAGGAAGGGAGGGAACCGGGATGCCGCAGATGGAAACCGAACTGGCAGCGGGGGCGCTGCCCTACAGCCTGGAGGCGGAGCAGTCGGTGCTGGGCGCCATGCTCATCGACGCGGACTGCGTGCCCAGGGTGATGCAGATCCTCTCGGCGGAGTCGTTTTACCGCCGGCAGCACCGGGAGATCTTTTCCATCATGCTGCGGATGTTCACCTCATCCGAGCCGGTGGATTTTATCACCGTGCTGGAAAAGGTCCAGGAGGAGGAGGTCTTTGCCAGTGACGACGAGGCCAAGATCTATCTGACCCAGCTGGTGGAGGTGGTGCCCACCACCTCCAACGTGGAGTATTATGCCGGCATCATCCGGGATAAGGCCCACCTGCGCAGCCTCATCCAGGTGGCGCAGGAGATCATCGACCAGTCGGCGGACGGCCACGGCGACGCCGGGGAGCTGCTGGATGCCGCGGAGCAGAAAATTTTCGATATCCGCCAGGGCCGGGAGGTAAAGGGCCTGGTGCGCATCGACGAGATCATCCTGGAAACCTACGATCGCCTGCAGAAGCTCAACTCGGAGGAACGGGACAAATTTGCCGGCGTTTCCAGCGGGTTTTCCAGCCTGGATCATATCACCACCGGGCTGAACCCCTCCGACCTGATCCTCATTGCGGCCCGCCCCGCCATGGGCAAGACCTCCTTTGCGCTCAACATTGCCGCCAATGTGGCCAAAGCCGGGCGCACGGTGGCGATTTTTTCGCTGGAGATGAGCAAGGAGCAGCTGGTTTCGCGCATGCTTTCCAGCGAGGCGCTGATCGACAGCAACCTGCTGCGCACCGGCGCCCTAAAGTCGGAGGACTGGGTCAAGCTGGCCATGAGCGCCCAGGTGCTGGGGCAGACGCCGGTGTATATCGACGACACCCCTGCCATCACCGTCGGCCAGATGAAGGCCAAGCTGCGCCGGCTCAAGGGGCTTTCCGCTGTGTTTATCGATTATCTGCAGCTGATGAGCTCCGGGCGGCGCATCGATAACCGGGTGCAGGAGATTTCGGAGATCACCCGTTCCCTCAAGATCATGGCCAAGGAACTGAATGTACCGGTGATTGCGCTTTCCCAGCTTTCGCGCGGGGTGGAATCCCGTTCCGACCACCGGCCGGTGCTCTCGGACCTGCGGGATTCCGGCTCCATCGAGCAGGATGCCGACCAGGTGCTGTTTTTATACCGGGATGAGTATTATAACCCCGAGGGCGGGGAAGTGAACACCGCGGAATGCATCGTGGCCAAAAACCGCCACGGCGAGACCAATACGGTCAAGCTGGGGTGGGATGGCGCCCACACCCGCTTTAAGGGGCTGGAGCTGGTGCGCCGTGAGGGATAAGATTATCAGCACCATCGAATCCTACGGGATGCTGCTGCCGGGGGACCGGGTGACGGCGGCGGTCTCCGGCGGGGCGGATTCGGTGGCGCTGCTGCTGTTTTTGGCCGAAATGGCTCCGCAGTACGGCATCCGACTGGCGGCGGTGCATGTCAACCACCATCTGCGCGGGGAGGAAAGCGACGGCGACGAGCAGTTTGTGCGGCAGCTGTGCCAGCGCCTGCAGGTGCCGCTGACGGTGGCGCAGGTGGATGTGCGCGCCCGGTGCCGGGCCACCGGCGAATCGATGGAGCTGGCAGCCCGCCAGCTGCGGTACGACGCCTTTTACCGGGCGGCGAAGGGCGGCAAAATCGCCACCGCCCACACCCAGGATGACGCGGTGGAGACGCTGCTCTTCCATCTGGCGCGGGGTACAGGGCTGGCTGGTATGGGCATCCCGCCGGTGCGGGACCGGGTGATCCGCCCCATGATCGGCTGCACCCGCCGGGAGGTGGAGGCTTTTCTGCGCGGCCGGGGCCAGCCCTGGCGGGAGGACAGCTCCAACGGGGACCTGCAGCCCAGCCGCAACCGCATCCGCCACCGGGTGCTGCCCGTGCTGGCTGAGGCGGTGCCCGGCGCCGGGGAGAATATCGCCCGTTTTATCCAGCTGGCCAGGGAGGATGAGGATTATCTTTCCGCACAGGCGGAGCAGCTGCTCTGCGACAGCGAGACCGAGCCGGAGGCCTGGCAGCGGGGGCCGTTTCTGGCCGCCCACCCGGCAGTAGCCAAGCGGGCGCTGCTGATGCTGCTGCGGCAGTATGGGGCGCCGGTCAGCCAGAGGCGGGTAGAGGATTTTTTGGCCGCGGTGCGCGCCGGCCGGGATTGGCAGGCGGCGCCGCAGCTGAGCTTCCGGGCGGCGGGGCAGTGCTTTTGCGCCTGCGCCGGCAGCCGGGAGACGCCTTATTTTGAGGTGATGGTGGATCTTTCCGCCCAGCCGGAGGAGGTGCGGGTGGAATATCTGCCCGGCCAGGTGCTGATATTAAAAAAATGGCAAATGGATAATTTTGAATTTTTTGAAAAAAAACCGCCTGAGGACTTAAAAAATCTTATCGATTATGATAAAATAAACCGTGTTGCCAAAATACGGCAGCGGCAGCCGGCGGACCGCTATGAACCCAGGGGACGCGGCTGCACCAAGACGCTTAAAAAACTGTTTCAGGAGGCGGGCATCCGCAGCCTGGCCCGCCGGGGGAGCACCCCCGTGCTGGCGGATGAGGAGGGCATCCTGTGGGTGGAGGGCTTCGGCGCGGCGGCACGCGCCGGCGTTTGCAGCACCACCAGGATCTGTTATGAGATCATATGCCGCCCGGCGGGCGGCAGCGCACCAGGGGAGTGTGGCAATTGAGGGAAGACATCCAGGAAATATTATTTGATGAAAAAACGCTGGCGGCCCGAGTGGCGCAGCTGGGCAGCGAGATCACCCGGGATTATCAGGGGAAGAACCTGCTGCTGGTCTGCATCCTCAAGGGGTCGCTGGTTTTCATGGCGGATCTGATGCGGCACATCCAGATCCCGGCCAGCATAGATTTTATGTCGGTTTCCAGCTATGGTTCCGGTGTAAATTCTTCGGGAGAGGTTAAAATAATCAAGGATTTGGACCGGCCGGTGCAGGGGGCCGATCTGCTGATTGTGGAGGATATCCTCGACAGCGGGCAGACCCTTTTTCATTTATGCCGGATGCTGCGCCGGCGGGGGCCGGCCAGCCTGCGCATTGCGGTGCTGCTGGATAAGCCGGAGCGGCGCCAGGTGGAAATCCGGCCGGATTATACCGGCTTTGAGGTGCCGGACCGGTTTCTGGTGGGCTACGGCCTGGATTATGATGAAAAATACCGCAATTTGCCTTTTGTGGGAATTCTCAAACCAGAGGTTTATACCAGATAAGGCGGGCAGGTTAGTTAGGGAGTGAAGCTGTTTGAAGAAAAAAACAAAAGGCATCGGCATTTATGTGGTGATCTTTGCGCTCCTGCTGTTGATCGCCTCGATGATGTTCAATATGAACGAGCCGGTTTCCACATACCGGTATTCTGATATTATCTCCTATTTCCAAGAGGGCCAGGTGGAAGAATATGAGCTGGACCTGGGCAGCGGCGTGCTGGAATTTAAGCTGCGCGGCCAGGACCAGGTGCAGACCTACAAGGTGCCCTATGTGACCAAGTTTATCGACCAGATCGAAGATGACGTGCAGGCTTACAACGCCGAGCATCCCGACGACCCCATCGTCTACGACTGGGCCCCGGTGCCGGAAACCCCCTGGTGGGTCTCCCTGGTGCCCTCTATCCTGCTGATCGGCGCTATGCTGGCCTTCTGGTATTACATGATGCGCCAGTCCAAGGGCGGCGGCCAGATGATGGGCTTCGGCAAGGCGAAGGTGCGCACGCAGGATGGCGGCCGCAAGGTGACCTTTGCGGATGTGGCCGGCGCCGATGAGGAGAAGGAGGAATTGGTGGAGATCGTCCAGTTCCTCAAAAGCCCGGGCAAATTCAACGCCCTGGGCGCCCGTATTCCCAAGGGCGTGCTGCTGATGGGCCCTCCGGGCACCGGCAAGACGCTTCTGGCCCGCGCGGTGGCGGGGGAGGCCGGCGTGCCCTTCTACTCCATTTCCGGTTCCGATTTTGTGGAGATGTTCGTGGGTGTGGGCGCTTCCCGCGTGCGCGACCTGTTTGAGCAGGCCAAAAAGAACGCGCCCAGCATTGTGTTTATCGATGAGATCGACGCGGTCGGCCGCCAGCGCGGCGCCGGCCTGGGCGGCGGACACGACGAGCGGGAGCAGACCCTCAACCAGATGCTGGTGGAGATGGACGGCTTTTCCACCAACAGCGGCGTCATCGTCATGGCGGCCACCAACCGCCGGGATATTCTGGATCCGGCGCTTCTGCGCCCCGGCCGGTTTGACCGGCAGATCATGGTGGGCTATCCCGACGTGCGCGGCCGGGAGGAGATCCTCAAGGTGCACACCCGCAACAAGCCCATCGGCCCGGATGTGGATTTGAAAATCATCGCCCGCACTACCGCCGGCTTTACCGGCGCAGATCTGGAAAACCTGACCAACGAGGCGGCCCTTGCCGCGGCCAAGGCCAACCGCAAGGCCATCACCATGAAGGATATCGAGGAGGCCACCATCAAGGTGATGGCCGGCCCTGAGAAGAAGAGCCATGTGGTGACGGATAAGGAGAAAAACCTCACCGCCTATCACGAGGCGGGCCACGCCATCTGCACCTATCACTGCTCCACGCAGGAGCCGGTGCACCAGGTCTCCATCATTCCCCGCGGCCAGGCGGGCGGGTATACCATGTCGCTGCCGGGGGAGAATATCAACTACCGCACCAAGCGGGAGATGGAAGAGAATATCGTGGTGCTGCTGGGCGGCCGCATGGCGGAGCTGCTGATTCTGGGGGATATCTCCACCGGGGCCTCCAACGATCTGGAGCGCGCCACCAAGATGGCCCGCGCCATGGTCACCCGCTACGGCTTCAGCGACGCGGTGGGGCCCATTGTATATGGGCAGGACCCCCATGAGGTATTTCTGGGGCGCGACTTTTCCAGCGGGACCCAGGTCTCGGAGAAGGTCACCGCCGAAATCGATGAAGAGGTGCGCCGCATCATCGAGACCGCTTATGAGCGGGCGCGCACCATCCTCAGCGAGCACGCTGACCAGCTGCACCGCGTGGCGGAGTATCTGAAGGTGCATGAAAAGATCAACCGCGACACCTTTGAGCGCCTGGTGGAAAACCGTCTGGAAGAAGAGGCCGAGGCCCCGCAGAGCCCGGCGCAGCAGGCACAGGCGCAGGCCGCCGGCGATGAGGCGCAGGCCTTTGCCCCGGCACAGGCTGAGCCTGGGAAGCCGGACTGTCAGCCCGAGCCGCAGATACCGGATCAACCGCAAGAATAAGCCATTTTTAGCCGGCATCCTTTCTGCCGGCTAAATTTTTTGTCCTGAGGGCGGCGGGTCTTTCCCTTGACAAGGCAGCGAAAATCGTTTTATCATATTTTTTAGTTTACGCAGCAGGGGGCATGCAAATGGCGGCAAAAAAACAATACGGCAACCAGAGCATCTCGTCGCTCAAGGGCGCCGACCGGGTGCGCAAGCGTCCGGGGGTCATCTTTGGCTCCGACGGCATCGAGGGCTGTGAGCACTCGGTGTTCGAGATCCTTTCCAACTCCATCGACGAGGCCAGGGAGGGCTTCGGCGACGAGATTCTGGTGACCCGCCACGCGGACGGCTCCATCGAGGTGGAGGATTTCGGCCGGGGCATCCCGGTGGATTATAACGAGGCGGAAGGCCGCTACAACTGGGAGCTGGTCTTCTGCGAACTGTATGCCGGCGGCAAATACAACAACGGAGAAGCCGACGGATATGAATATTCCCTGGGCCTCAACGGCCTGGGGCTCTGCGCCACCCAGTATTCCTCCGCCTGGATGGAGGTGGAAATCTACCGGGACGGCAAGGAATACCGCCTGCACTTTCAAAAGGGCGAGAATGTGGGCGGCCTGGAGCAGAAGGACTGCCGCCGCAAAAAGACCGGCACCAAAATCCGCTGGCTGCCGGATCTGGAGGTGTTCACCGACATCGACATCCCGGCGGAGTACTACCGCGACACGCTCAAGCGTCAGGCGGTGGTCAACAGCGGCCTGCGCTTCTGGCTGGTGGATGAGGCCAGCGGCCAGCGGGAGGAATTTTATTACGAAAACGGCATCACCGACTACCTTAAGGAGCTGGCGGGGGAAAATACCCTTACCCCGGTGCAGTTCTGGCAGGCCCAGCGGCAGGGCCGCGACCGGGAGGACAAGCCCGAGTATAAGGTGAAGCTGTCGGTGGCGTTCTGTTTTTCCAACCAGCAGCACCTGCTGGAGTATTATCACAACTCCAGCTTTCTCGAGCACGGCGGCTCGCCGGAAAAGGCGGTCAAATCCGCCTTTGTCTCCCAGATCGACGGCTATCTCAGACAGAACGGCAAATACCTGAAAAACGAATCCAAAATCACCTTCGCCGATGTGGAGGACTGCCTGATGCTGGTTTCCTCCAGCTTTTCCACCCAGACCTCCTATGAGAACCAGACCAAAAAATCCATCACCAACAAGTTTATCGCCGAGGCCATGACGGATTTCCTCAAGCATCAGCTGGAGGTCTATTTCATTGAGAACCCCGACGACGCCCAGCGCATCGGCGAGCAGGTGCTCATCAACAAGCGCAGCCGGGAAAACGCCGAAAAAACCCGCCTCAACCTGAAAAAGAAGCTGGCGGGCAGCATTGACCTGGCCAACCGGGTGCAGAAATTTGTGGACTGCCGCACCAAGGATACCGCCCGCCGGGAGCTCTATATCGTGGAGGGCGACTCCGCCCTGGGCGCCTGCAAGCTGGGCCGGGACGCGGAGTTCCAGGCCATCATCCCGGTGCGGGGCAAGATCCTCAACTGCCTGAAGGCGGATTTTGACAAGATTTTTAAAAACGACATCATCACCGACATCATCAAGGTGCTGGGCTGCGGGGTGGAGGTCAAATCCAAGGCCAACAAGGAGCTCTCCTCCTTTGATCTGGAGGGGCTGCGCTGGAACCGGGTGGTCATCTGCACCGATGCGGATGTGGACGGCTTTCAGATCCGCACCCTGATCCTCACCATGCTCTACACCCTGACCCCCACGCTGATTGAGGAGGGGTATGTGTATATCGCCGAATCCCCCCTGTTTGAGATCACCACCAAAGATATGACCTATTTTGCCTACTCCGAGGCGGAAAAGACCAAGATCCTCCAGAAGCTGGAGGGGGAGAAATTCACCCTGCAGCGCTCCAAGGGCCTAGGCGAAAACGAGCCGGACATGATGTGGATGACCACCATGAACCCCCAGACCAGAAGGCTGATCCAGGTTTCCCCCGACGATGCGGCGGCCACCCTGGAAACCTTTGAGCTGCTGCTCGGCGACAATCTGGCCGGGCGCAAGGAGTATATCGCCGCCAACGGCCATCTGTATCTGGATAATGCGGATATCAGCTGAAAGGAGGAAGCGCTTTGGCACCCAGAAAAGAGAAAAAAACCCAGCGCCCGCACCCCAAGGTGGGCGAGGCCTATATTGAGAATGCCGGCGAAATTCTGCGCCAGCCCATCACCGCGACGCTGACGGAAAATTATATGCCCTACGCCATGAGCGTCATCGTCTCCCGGGCTATCCCCGAGATCGACGGCTTTAAGCCCTCCCACCGCAAGCTGCTTTACACCATGTATAAAATGGGCCTGCTCACCGGGCATCGGACCAAATCTGCCAACGTGGTGGGGGAGACCATGAAGCTCAACCCCCACGGCGACCAGGCCATCTATGAGACGATGGTGCGCCTGACCCGGGGCAACGAGGCGCTGCTGCATCCCTTTGTGGATTCCAAGGGCAACTTCGGCAAGGCCTACTCCCGGGATATGGCCTACGCGGCCTCCCGCTACACCGAGGTGAAGCTGGACGCCATCTGCGCCGAGCTGTTCCGGGATATCGACCAGGACACGGTGGATTTTGCCGACAACTACGACAACACCATGAAGGAGCCCACCCTGCTGCCGGTCTCCTTCCCGGCCATTCTGGTCAACGCCAACATGGGCATCGCCGTTGGCATGGCAAGCTCCATCTGCCCGTTCAACCTGACCGAGCTGTGCGAGGCCACCATCGGTTTGATCCGAAATGAGGGCTTCGATTTGATGGGGACGCTCACCGGGCCGGATTTCCCCGGCGGCGGGCAGATCCTCTACAACCGGGAGGAGCTGGAAAAAATCTACGAAACCGGCCGCGGCTCGGTGAAGGTGCGGGCGATCTACCAGTATGACAAGGCCGCCGGCTGCATTGAAATCACCCAGATCCCCCCTACCACCACGGTGGAGGCCATCATGGACAAGGTGGTGGATCTGATCAAAGCCGGCAAGATCCGGGAGATCAGCGACATGCGCGACGAGACCGATCTGGGCGGGCTGAAAATCGCCATCGATCTCAAACGCGGGGCGGACGCCGACAAGCTGATGCAGAAGCTCTACCGTATGACCCCGCTGGAGGACAGCTTTTCCTGCAACTTCAACGTGCTGATTTCCGGTATGCCGGTGGTGCTGGGGGTGCGGCAGCTGATTCTGGAGTGGGTGGCCTTCCGTACCGAATGCATCCGGCGCCGCACCTACTACCAGCTGGCCCGCAAGCGGGAGAAGCTCCATCTGCTGCGCGGGTTGGAGAAGATCCTGCTGGATATTGACAAGGCCATCGCCATTGTCCGTGAAACCCAGGAGGAGCGGGAGGTGGTGCCCAATCTGATGATCGGGTTCGGCATCGACAAGACCCAGGCGGAATTTGTGGCGGAGATCCGGCTGCGGCAGCTCAACCGGGAGTATATTTTAAAGCGCACCGAGGAGACCAGCCAGCTGGAAGAGGAGATCGCCCGCATGGAAGAGGTGCTGGCCGACCCCAAAAAGCAGAAGGCGATTATCGTCTCGGAACTGCGGGAGGTGGAGAAAAAATACGGCCAGCCCCGCAAAAGCGCCATCCTTTATGACCTGCCGGAGGAGGAGGCCGGCGCCGAGGAGGAAATCCCCGATTATCCGGTGCATTATTTCTTCACCCGGGAGGGATACTTCAAAAAGATCACCCCTCAGTCGCTGCGCATGAGCGGCGAGCAGAAGCTCAAGGAAGGGGACGAGGTGACCGAGTCGCTGCTGGCGGCCAACAGCGCGCATCTGTTGTTTTTCACCAATCAGTGCCAGGTCTATAAGGCCCGCGGCGCCGATTTTGAGGATGGCAAGGCCAGCCAGATGGGGGATTATCTGCCCGCCAAGCTTTCGATGGCCGAGGGGGAAACCCCCGTCGCCATGGTGGTCACCGCCGATTATCGCGGCTTTGTGCTGTTTTTCTTTGAAAACGGCAAGGCCGCCAAGGTGGACCTGGCCGCCTATGAGACCAAGACCAACCGCAAAAAGCTGGTGAACGCCTACAGCGGGCGCTCGCCGCTGGTGGCGCTCTGGAGCGGGGAGCAGGACCGGGAATTTTTGCTGGAGGCCACCGGCGGCCGCCGGCTGATTGTGAACAGCGCGCTGCTGGCGGGCAAATCCACCAAGGATACCCAGGGCGTGCAGGTGTTTTCCCTGCGCAAAAACGCCCGCTTGGCCGGGGCGGTCCCCTATGAGGCGGGCGCCCTGCCTCAGGAGCACCGCTACCGGGTCAAAAGCCTGCCTGCAGCGGGGGCGCTGCCCGGCAAGGAGGAGGCCGCCGGCGACCAGATGACCTTTTAAGACTGGGGCACGGCAATAAAAATGCTGCCCGGGCCAGAGGACGGCGCGGGCAGCGGTTTTACATCCCGGAACACGCAAACGCAGCAAAAAGGGAGGTAAAACAATACTAGTATGCCGGCCCGGCGGGGAAAATATGCAAAACACCTTGCAAAAGCAGCCTTTTTGTGGTATTCTATTTTCGTATCAGTATCATAACGAGCAATTCGGGACGGAGGAAACGAAACCTTATGAACGCGTTTGAGATTATTGGCGGGTGCCTGATGATTTTAGTCAGTGTCATCATTGTGATCGCCGTGCTCTGCCAGGAGCACAAGATGAGCCTGGGCACCATCAGCGGTGCGGAATCCTCTTATATGAGCACCGGCGGCGGCCGCACCAAAGACCAGCTGCTGAAAAAAATCACCAAGGGATGCGGCATCTTGTTTTTTATCATCACGTTGGTGGTATACGCCTTGACGGTTTATTTTTGAGAATCATCTGCCCCGCCTTTGAGCGGGGCGTCTTTTTATACCGACTTGCAGAATCAGGAGAAATGGAAAGCGGGGGAACGGAATGAAATTATCTGCGGAAACACTGCTCAAACAGATTGCCTCTTTTAAGCGCAAGACCTTCACGCCCCAGGTGCTGATGAAGAAGCTGGGCGCTTCACCCAAGGAGAAGAAGGCGCTCACCGAGCTGCTGCACCAGCTGGAAAGCCAGGGCAAGATCTTTGCGATGAAAAGCGGCGGCTACGGCTACTCCAAGGCCTTCGGCTATCAGCTGGGGGAGATGGTGCGGGTCAACGCCACCTATGGATTCGCCCGGCCCGAGGAGGCGGAGGAGGATGTTTTCATCCCCGGGCGGCTGATGATGGGCGCCCTGGCGGGGGATACGGTGCTGCTGAAGGAAAAGCCCGGCCGCGGCAACTTAAAGGAGGCCGAGGTCATCGCGGTGGTCAGCCGCAGCGAGCGCAAGCTCAGCGGCAATGTGATCGAAGAGAATGGCCGGCTGTTTGTCGAGCCGGATGGGGATATGCACCTGCCCCTCTCGGTGGCGCCCCACAAGGAGGGCGGCGCCCGGCCGGGGGACAAGGTGCTGTTCCGTATCGCCCATTATGGCAAGAGCCACTTTGCCCACCGGGTGGAGATCCTGCGGGTGTTCGGCCAGGCGGACAGCGCCGCCAACTGCGCCGAGGCGGTCCTGGCCTCCCATGATGTGAGCCGCACCTTCCCCGAGGAGGTGGCCCGCCAGGCCCGGGAAATCGGCGAGGCCGGCATCCATCCCAAAGAGCTGGAGCACCGCCGCGATCTGCGGGACATGCCCATTTTCACCATCGACGGGGCGGATACCAAGGATATCGACGACGCCGTCTCGGTGGAAGAGCGCCCGGACGGCTGGCGGCTGGGGGTGCACATTGCGGATGTTTCCTATTATGTGACCCCGAAGAGCCCGCTGGATGAGGAGGCCTACGAGCGCGGCACCTCCATCTATTTTGCAGACAGCGTCATCCCCATGCTGCCGCCGGAGCTTTCCAACGGGATCTGTTCCCTCAACCCCGGCGAGGACCGGCTGGCCTTCAGCTGCTTTATCGACATCAGCCCCGAAGGGGAGATGACCGGCTATGAGCTGGCCAAAACGGTGATCCGTTCCCGGGTGAAGGGTGTTTATCAGGAGCTCAACGATTACCTGGACGGCCGCCCCGGCGAGGGCTTTGAGGAAAAATACCGGGAGGTGCTGCCCGAGCTGGGGCCGATGGTGCGGCTGTATCATCTGCTGCGGCAGCGGCATTTCGACCGGGGCGCCATCAATCTGGAATCCACCGAGAGCAAGATCATTGTGGGCCCCGACGGCCGTGCGGTGGATATTAAAAAGCGGGTGCAGGGCGAAACGGAGCAGATGATCGAGGAATTTATGCTTATGGCCAACCAGGCGGTGGCCACCTTTGCCATCGAGAAGGAGCTGCCCTTTGTCTTTCGGGTGCATGAGTATCCGCCGGAGCAGAAGGTCACCGCTTTGAAAGAGACCCTCACCGCACTGAATATCGACAACCGGAACGTCAAGCTGAAAAGCGAGCCGGCGGTGCTGGCCGGGATTCTGGAATCGGTCAAGGGCACCCAGAAGGAGCAGGTGGTCAACGCCCTGATCCTGCGCTCTATGGCCAAGGCCCGGTATGACAGCCAGAACCTGGGCCACTACGGCCTGGTGCTGAAAAATTACTGCCATTTCACTTCGCCCATCCGCCGGTATGCGGATCTGGCCATTCACCGCATCCTCAGCGCTTTTCTGGCGGGCAGCCCGCTGGAGAAGATCCAGAAGCGCTTCGGCCGCTTTGCCGCTGATGCGGCGGCTCAGGCCAGCCAGCGGGAGCTGGTGGCGGTGGAGATCGAGCGCGACTGCGAGGATTGCTACAAGGCGGAGTATATGTCCCGCTTTATTGGCTACAGCTACGATGGGGTGATCTCCGGCGCCGCCAACCAGGGCCTTTATGTGGAGCTGGAAAACAGCGTGGAAGGCCTGGTTGCCGCCAGCCGCCTGCCAGACGGCATGGAGTACGACGGGGCGGTCAGCTTTGCCAACGGCCCCGACCATCTGACGGTGGGGCAGCCGCTGCGGGTGAAGGTGCTTTCCTGCAATATTCCCATGGGCCATGTGGATTTTGACATCGCTTATTCCGATTAAAAAAAGCCCCCGAATCGGGGGCTTTTTCCGTTTTTACCGCCGAAAAAGCGGATATTTTGTAAATTTTGATAATATTTATACAAATTGGATATTTTCTCCGGCCTGGAAAGGCCCATCGGCGGAATCTCCCTGTGCAAAAAGCCCCTGCTCCGGGGCTTTTTTGCATCAATGGGTCAGGCTTTTGAAGCAGCGGGCTGGGACAAGCCGGCCAGATCCTTTTCCATCAGGATATGGGGGCAGTTTTCTTCCAGATAAGATTCGCCGACGGTGTGGTAGCCGCACTTCTCATAAAAGGGAACCGCTTGCATCTGAGCGCTGAGACGGGTGGTTTTGGCGCCGCTTTCCACCGCCTTGATCTCCATGACAATGAGGGCCAGCCGTCCCAGCCCCCTGCCGCGGAAGGCTTTTTTTACCGCCAGGCGCCCCAGGTGCCAGCAGGCGGGGTCCTCCTCGGCAAAGCAGCGGCCGCAGGCGACGGGCAGCGTCTCCTCATACAGCACCAGATGGCTGGCGCGGTCGTCGATCTCGTCAAATTCGTCCTGAAAATGCTGTTCGTCGCAAAAAACCTCCTGCCGCAGCGCCAGGGCATCGGCAGCATCCTTCTTGTTTTCATACCAGCGATGGTAGATCATGGTGTTTTTTCATCCTTTCCTTGGGGATCGGCCGGTTCGGCCAAACAAAACCAGTATAGCACAAACCGTCCCTGCCGCCAAGGTGTCAGACGGCGCAGATCAGGTTCATGAGAAACAGCAGCACCACCCCGGGCAGGCCCAGCACGCCGCTGACCGCCAGAGAGCAGAGGTTGACCGGAAGCCCCACGCCGGTGACGGCGGCAGCCAGGTTGACCAGCGCCATGCTGCCCCAGCCGGTGGCCAGAGAAAAGCCAATGCTTTTTAAAATCCCCTTTGCAAAGCGCATGCAGACCAGCACCGCCAGAATGGCGCCGATGGCCAGCATGCCATAGCCTTCCATGCCCATGGCGTCCCCTCCTGTTCGGTGCAGTATATGCCGCCGGGCGGGAAAAAAGACATGCCGCCAAAGAAAAAAGGCCCCGGGACTTCCCCGAGGCCGGCCTGCCAAAAGGCGAGCAAGTCGATAAGCCGAGTTCTGTCGTGGACAACGATCTATCTACGCGCACTGTCGCCAGAACGCTTGAGCCGCCTCCGGGACGGGCGGGCCACCCATAAGTCCCATACGGGCGTTGCTTCGGATAGGGTTTACATGGCAGCGCAGTCTCCTGCGCTCCGGTGAGCTCTTACCTCGCCTTTCCACCCTTGCTCCGCCAAAAGGCGGGGCGGTATCTCTCTGTTGCACTTTCCCTGAAGTCGCCTTCGGCTGCCGTTAGCAGCTATCCTGCCCTGTGAAGCTCGGACTTTCCTCACGCGCCGCCCATTAGGCGGCGCCCGCCGCTGTCTTGCTTACTCGCAAACAGTATTGTACCCTGCGTCCGCCCAATTGTCAACCGCCGCCGGATTGGGGGAGCATACGGAAGATTCCTGCAAATTTCAGGCGGATTAGAGTTGATTGGCAGCTTTTTAGAAAAAAACTGAAAAAATCCCCCTGCGCCGATTGCAAATCAGCGGAGAAAACGGTATAATAATGCCAGTTTCACCGAAAGAATTCTCAGGTGCAGCCCGCGGAGGAGAAGCCCTCTTGGGAAAACTAACCAAAAACCGGCTGCTGGCTGGCTGTGCAGTTGTGAAAAGAGCGGAGATTTTGAAAGTTTAGCGATTTACTACGCGAAAAAATCTTGCGTGTCCGGTGGATTGGTGCTAAAATAAGCGTCATAAAGGGAAAACGTGAAAGGATGTGCTGTGAGAATGACTCCCATCAGAATCGAGCGTGCCACAACGCTGAAGCCGAAGCCCACAGATGAGAACAATCTGGGGTTTGGTTCGATTTTTACCGATCATATGCTGTTAATCAACTATGACGAAGGCCAGGGCTGGCATGATGCCCGCATCGTGCCCTACGGCCCCATTGCGCTGGACCCCGCCGCCATGTGCCTGCACTATGGCCAGTCGGTGTTCGAGGGCATGAAGGCCTACCGCCATGGCGACGATATCCTGCTGTTCCGGCCGGATGAAAACTTCAAGCGCCTCAATAACTCCAACGACCGTCTGTGCATCCCCAAGATGGATGAGCAGCTGCTGATGGATTCCCTGGTAGAGCTGCTGAAGGTGGAGAAGGACTGGATTCCCCATGCCCAGGGCGCGTCTTTGTATATCCGCCCCTTCATCCTGGCGACGGAGGCAAAATTGGGCGTCAAGCCTTCCGACAGCTATCTGTACCTGGTGATTCTGTCTCCCTCCGGCAATTACTATCCCGAGGGGCTCAACCCGGTCAAGATTTATGTGGAAACCGAGTATGTCCGCGCTGTCAAGGGCGGCACCGGCACCGCCAAGACCCCCGGCAACTATGCCGCTTCGCTCAAGGCGCAGGATATTGCCCATAAGCTCAATTACACCCAGGTGCTCTGGCTGGATGGCGTGCACCGCAAGTATATCGAAGAAGTGGGCACCATGAACGTGTTCTTCATGCTGGGCGACACGGTAGTCACGCCGGTGCTGGATGGCAGCGTGCTGCCCGGCATCACCCGCAAATCCACCATTGAGCTGCTGCAGGAGTGGGGCATCAAGGTGGAGGAGCGCAAGCTCTCTTTGGAAGAAGTGATGGAAGCCGGCAGAAACGGCCAGCTGGTGGAGGCGTTCGGCACCGGCACCGCGGCGGTGATTTCCCCCATTGGGGAGCTGCACTGCGGCAAGGAAGAAGTCGTCATCAACGGCGGCAAAATCGGCCCCATCACCCACAAGCTGTATGATACCCTCACCGGCATCCAGTGGGGCAATATCGAGGGCCCCAAGGGCTGGAGCGTGCGCATTTAACCCATTTTGCAGACAAACGGCGGAGGATAGGCGACTATCCTCCGCTTTTTTGAGTAAAGGAGGATGGCGGTTGAAGAAGGCGTTCCGGGCGGCGTTCCCTCATACGGTGCCGGTGATGATGGGGTACCTGTTTGCGGGGATGGCTTTTGGCCTTATGTATCAGCAGTGCGGATATTCTGTGTGGTGGGCCGGGCTGATGAGCCTAATGGTCTATGCCGGTTCCATGCAGTATGTGGCGGTGAATTTTTTTGTGCAGCCGGTGGGCCTGCTGGAGGTGGCGGTGATGACCCTGGCGGTCAATATCCGGCATATTTTTTACGGCCTGTCCTTTTTGGAGGAATTCCGGCAGGCGGGGCCCAAAAAGCCCTATCTGATCTTTGCTTTGACCGATGAGACCTACTCGCTGCTCTGCTCCGTCAAGGTGCCGGAGGGGGTGGACCGGGGCAGGATGTTCTTTGCCATCGCTCTTCTGGATCAGTGCTACTGGATTGCCGGCGGCATGCTGGGGGCGGCTGCCGGGTCGCTGATCCCCTTTGACACCACCGGCATCGACTTTGCCATGACGGGGATGTTCATCGTGATCTTTGTGGAGCAGTGGCTTTCCTTCCCCACCAAGGCGCCGGCGCTCATCGGGGTGGGCAGCACCCTGGCGGCCTTGTTCCTCTTTGGGCCGGAGGGGCTGATTTTCCCCGCCATGCTTCTGATGGCGGTGCTGCTGCTGGGGATGCGCCGCCCGCTGGAGAAAAAACTGGAGCAAAAGGAGGGGCAGCCGTGATTTATTCTGCGGGATATTCGCTGGCGATCATCCTGGTGATGGCCGCCATGACCTTTTTGACCCGGGCGTTCCCGTTTCTGTTTTTTTCCAAGGGGCGGCAGGTGCCGCAGGTGATTGCTTATCTGGGCAATGTGCTGCCCCCGGCGGTGATAGGGATGCTGATCGTCTACAGCCTGCGGGGCACCGATGTGCTGGCCTATCCCTATGGCCTGCCGGAGCTGATGGCGGTCGCAGCCACGGTGCTGCTGCACCTGTGGCGGCGCAACAACCTGATCAGCATCCTGGGCGGCACGGCGGTGTATATGACGGCGCTGCAGGTGATTTTTGCCTGAGGGGCACCTTTTTTGCCGGCCGGCATAGGATACGGGCAGAGGTGATGGCAATGCTGGAGGCAATGGAGGTGCTGGCCGCCGGGCTGGTGGCGGCGTGTTATGGTTTTTCGCGCGTGGTGCGCCGGCAGAACTGGCGGGGCGAGCGGCCGGCCCCGGGGATCTATGTGCTGCCGCTGTGGGGGGAGATCCCTCAGGTGGAGGCGTATGTGGATGGGATTTATCACGCGCTGCAGCGGGAGGGGAGGATGGTCCAGCGCATGTGCGTGCTGGACTGCGGCATGGACCCCTATACTCGGGCGGCCTGCCGGCTGTGCTGCAAAAGGCGGGAGATCCCCCTCTGCGACAGCAAAGATTGCAAAGAACTGCTTTATTCGGTATAATGGGAAGCATGACGGGCCCGATGCCCGGGCAACGCAACAAAGCGGAGGAAGCATATGCCGGCGGAGGAAAAACTGACAGAACTGGTGGGCACGGTGGAGGAGATCGTGTTCCGCAATGAGGAGACCGGTTTCACCGTACTGGAACTCAGCGACGGGGTGCAGCTGCACACGGTGGTGGGGGAGATCCCTGGCATCGACCTGGGCGAGGAGGTGCGGGTGACCGGTTCCTTTGTCATGCATCCCTCCTACGGCGCCCAGTTTAAGGGCGTGATGTTCCAGCGGCAGCTGCCCAGCTCCAGCGCCGCCATTTACAAATACCTTTCCTCCGGCGCCATCAAGGGGGTAGGCAAGGCCATCGCCCGCCGCCTGGTGGACGCCTTCGGGGAGAAGACCCTCCAGATTATGGAGGAGAGCCCCTGGCTGCTCAGCGAGGTGAAGGGCATCTCCCCCAAAAAAGCGGAGCAGATCGCCAAGGAATTCCAGCGGATGTTCGGCATCCGCACGGTGATGGCGTTTTTATCCTCCTACGGCATCGATACGCCCTATGCCATCCGCGTCTGGCGCTTGTGGGAGAACACGGCGGCGGACGTGATCCGGGAAAACCCTTACGCCCTCTGCTGCGAAGAGGTGGGCCTGCCCTTTGAGGAGGCGGACCGGGTGGCGGAGCAGCTGGGCTTTGAAGCGGACAGCCCCTGCCGCCGCCGGGGGGTGCTGCTGCATGTGCTGCGCCACAACCTGGAAAACGGCCACTGCTGCCTGCCCTGGGAAAAGCTGATCCTGGCCGCCGCCCAGATGGTGGGGCTGACCAGTGAGGAGATGGAAGAGACCGCCGAAGAGCTGGCGGCGGAGGAGAGCGTCATTTCCGACACGGCGGAGGGGGTGCGCTATGCCTATCTGCCCGAGCTCTATGAGGCGGAAACCTATGTGGCGGGGCGCATCCGCATGATGACCATGCTGCAGTCCCCCAAGGAAGAGGGCTGCGAAGCCGAGATCGCCCGCATGGAGCGCCAGGAGGGCATCACCTATGCCGCTCTGCAGCGGCAGGCCATCCGGCAGGCGGCCGGCTGCAACGTGCTGGTGCTTACCGGCGGGCCGGGCACCGGCAAAACCACCACCCTGAAGGCGATCCTGCAGGTGCTGGAGGACCGGGGCCTTTCGGTGGCGCTGGCGGCCCCCACCGGCCGCGCAGCCAAGCGCATGAGCCAGCTGACCGGGCGGGAGGCCAAGACCATCCACCGGCTGCTGGAGGTGGATTACCGCGACCAGGCCGGCCACAGCAGCTTTAAGCGCAATGAAAAGAATCCCCTGCCCCAGGATGCGGTGATTGTGGATGAGATGAGCATGGTGGATATCCTGCTCATGCACAGCCTGATGAAGGCGCTGCGCATGAGCTGCAAGCTGATCCTGGTGGGCGACCCGGACCAGCTGCCCTCGGTGGGGCCGGGCAACGTGCTGAAGGACCTGATCGACAGCGAACGGGTGCCGGCGGTACACCTGAGTGAGGTGTTCCGCCAGGCGGCCCAGAGCCTGATCGTCACCAATGCCCACGCCATCGTTTCCGGCGAGGTGCCGGAGCTGGGCAAGCGGGATAATGATTTCTTCCTGCTGGCCCGCAGCTCCCTGGAGGCGGTGGCAGCCACGGCGGCGGACCTGTGCCAGATCCGCCTGCCTCGCAGCTATGGCTATTCCCCCATGGAGGATATCCAGGTCATCTGCCCCACCCGGCAGGGGCTGATCGGCACGGTGCATATGAATGCGGTGCTGCAGCAGCGGCTCAATCCCCCCGCGCCGGAAAAGGACGAGTTTAAAAACGGCGCCTACCTGTTCCGCACCGGCGATAAGGTGATGCAGATCAAGAACAATTACGACATTCTCTACCAGCGGGACGACGGGGAAGAGGGCATGGGCATTTTCAACGGTGACATCGGCACCATCGAGCTGATCGATCTGCCCAGCCAGTCGGTGCTGGTGCGCTTTGACGACCGGGTGGCGGAATACAGCTTCGAGATGGCCGGGGAGCTGGAGCTGGCTTATGCCATCACCGTTCACAAGAGCCAGGGCAACGAGTTTGAGGCGGTGATCCTGCCCCTTTACGGCAGCCACGGGAAGCTTTATTACCGCAATCTGCTGTATACGGCGGTGACCCGGGCTAAAAAACTGCTGGTCATTGTGGGCAGCGCCGCCTCGGTGCAGCGCATGGTGCAGAACAACCGCAAAACCCTGCGGTACACAAATTTGAAGGCATTTTTGCAGGAATAAGAAGCTATGATTCGATTGTTTCACGCGCTGGGGGACCTGGTGTTCCCGCCCAGATGTATTTTTTGCGGGGAGGTGACAGCCCATCGGGGCTGCCGCTGTGACAAATGCGGCCGCACGCCTCCGCAGGCAGATCCCCGCCCCCGCTGCCCCGGCTGCGGCAAGCTGCAGGAGGGCTGCGTCTGCGCAGAGCATGACTTCCGCTTTGACGGGGCGGCGGCGCCTTTTCCCTATGAGGGGGAGATGGTCTCTGCCGTGCTGCAGGCCAAGGAAAACTGCAACCGCGACGCGCTGGATTTTTTTGCCGGGCATATGGCCGGGGCGGCCCGGGCCGCCGGATGGAAGGCGACACTGGTCACCTGGGTGCCCATGCATCCGGAAAAGGAACGGGAGCGCGGCTATAATCCCGCCCGGGAGCTGGCGGAGCTGACCGCCGCCCGGCTGCGGCTGCCCGCCCGGGAGCTGCTGCGCAAACGCCGGCAGAACCCGCCGCAGCACACCCTTTCCGCCGGGGAGCGGTGGGAGAATATCCGCGATGTGTTCGGCCGGGCGGTGCTGACGCCGCTGAAAAACCACCGGGTGATCCTGGTGGATGATATTTTGACCACCGGGGCCACGGCTGACGCCTGTGCCGCCGCGCTGAAAAAGATGGGCGCGAAAAAGGTGTGGGTGCTCTCGGCGGCCTCGACGGAAAAACACTGCTTGCATGAGCCGCCAAAGGAAATTATAATAGAAGAGCGACATTTCACAGATAGGGGAGATTAAAGCATGGCGCATGATATCGGCATTGACCTTGGCACCACCAAGGTGATGGTATATGACAGCGAAGAAGGCATTGTGCTGCGGGAGCCGTCGGTGGTGGCGGTCAACAACAAGACCGGCCAGGTGCTGGCCGTGGGGGAGGACGCCTATATCATGGTGGGCAAAACCCCCTCGCATATCAGCGCCATCTGGCCGCTGATCGACGGGGTCATCTCCGATTATGACATGACCAAGGAGATGATCCGTCACTTTGTCACCAAGGCCAGCGGCCGCAAGCTGATCAAGCCCCGGGTGGCCATCTGCATCCCTTCCGGCATTACGGATGTGGAATCCCGTGCGGTGATCGACACCGCCGTCACCGCCGGCGCCCGCAAGGTCTATTTGATCGAGGAGCCGGTGGCGGCGGCCATCGGCGCCGGCATCGACATCATGAAGCCGGACGGCAACGCGGTCATTGATATCGGCGGCGGTACCTGCGATATTGCCGTTATTTCCATGGGCGGCATTGTGCAGAAGGATTCCATCAAGCTGGCGGGCAATAAATTCGACCAGGCCATCATCAAGGCCACCCGCAATAAATACGGCGTGCTCATCGGTGAAAAAACCGCCGAGCAGGTCAAAAAGGATGTGGGCAGCGTCTTCCCGCTGGAAAATAAATCCACCGAGCTCAAGGGCCGCAACCTGGTCACCGGCCTGCCTCAGCGGCTGACGGTGCATACGGAGGATTATTACGACGATCTGATGGAGCTGGCCGAGCAGGTGGTGGCCTCCATGCTGTCGGTGTTTGAAAAGACCCCGCCGGAATTGGTGGGCGACATCCACACCAACGGCATCTGCATGACCGGCGGCGGCTCCCTGCTGGACGGTCTGGACCGGCTGATGGCCCAGCGCACCGGCGTAGCAGTGCACATCGCCGAGCACCCGGTGGACTGTGTGGCTATCGGCACCGGAAAGTCTTTCCAATACCTGGAAGACCTGCTGGACGGGATCACTTCTCCCAACACCCATTCCCATTAACTAGGCCAAAACAGAGCGTCCGCACTGCGGGCGCTTTTTCTTTTCGGAAGGATGGCCGGCGCGGATAGAAAGGCTGCCGCTGCGCCATACTAGAAGAAAAGGAAAGGGACGGATGCACATGGAACCGCTGACCGAAGGGGAAATCGCCGCGCTGGGCCGCCAGCTGGAGCTGGAGGAGTTCCTGGCAAAAAAATATGCCGCCTATGCCCTCATGGTGGAGGATCCGCAGCTGAAAACCAAGTTTGAGCAGTATGCGGCAGTCCACCGCAACCATACCGCCTCGCTGCGGGCGATGGCGGGCGCCAGCTGAGGAGGGAAAGCGATGTGGGGCAGAAAAAAGGGCGCCTGGACCGACCGGGACATGCTCACCGACCTGATGCATGCGCAGGATCTGGCCATCAGCTGCCGCAGCGCCGATCTGACCGAATTTACCGACCCGCAGCGGATGCGGCAGATGACCGACCTGTTTGCGGAGGAGTATCAGATCCGGCAGGAGCTGTACGCAGAGATGAAAAAACGCGGCTGGGCCAAAAGCTGCCAGGCTCCCGCCCAGGCGGTGCAGCAGTTCCGGCGCAGCCTGGCCGCCGGGCAGCCGGGCCGGGAAAACTGAAGAAAAAACAGGGCCCTCCGGCGCCCTGTTTTTTTGCCTGCCGGGGATTTTTGCGGCGGGCGGTTGCCATCCCGGCGGAAAAAAGGTATAATTTGAAATAGTTTTCAGCCGCGGGCGGACAGCGGAAAATCCCCGCGGCTGCTCCTTTTATTTTGCGAGAGATAGGCGGTTTTGGCATGTTAAATGAATATCTGGCGGCGCGCAGAAGCGCCATCGAGCGGTATTTTTCCCATATGAACTCCATGCAGCGCAAGGCTGTGTGCAAGACGGAGGGCCCGGTGCTGATCCTGGCGGGGGCGGGCAGCGGAAAAACCACGGTGCTGATCAACCGGGTAGCCAACCTGCTGCTGTTCGGCCGCGCCTATGAATCGGAGGAGACGGCCGGCCCGGTGACAGAGGAGGAGCTGGCGTATCTGCGTGCCTACGCCCGGGGGGAGCATGACGACATCGAAGGGGTGCGCCCCCTTGTTGCCTGCCGCCCGGTGGAGCCCTGGCGGGTGCTGGCTATCACCTTCACCAACAAAGCCGCCGGGGAATTAAAAAGCCGCCTGGCTGCCCAGCTGGGCCCGGCGGGGGAGGAGGTTTCGGCCTCGACCTTCCATTCGGCGTGCGTGCGCATCCTGCGCCGGGAGATCGGCGCGCTGGGGTATGCTTCCTCTTTTACTATTTATGATACGGATGATTCCCTGCGGGTCATCAAGGAAATCCTCAAGGCGGGCAACATCGACGAAAAGCGCTTTGCCCCCCGGTCCGTGCTCTCCTTCATCAGCCAGTACAAGGACAGCTTCCGCTCGCTGGAGGAATTTGGCGTCACGGCGGATCATTTTTATCTGAACACCTGCGCCAAAATCTATACCGAGTACCAGCGCCGCTTAAAGGCTGCCAACGCCCTGGATTTTGACGATATCATCGTGCAGACGGTGCGCCTGTTTCAGGAGCATCCGGACGTGCTGGAAAAATATCAGAATTATTACCGCTATATTATGGTGGATGAATACCAGGACACCAACAACGCCCAGTATCTGCTGGTGAGCCTGCTGGCCCGCAAGTACCAGAACCTGTGCGTGGTGGGCGACGACGACCAGAGCATCTATAAATTCCGCGGGGCCACCATCGAGAACATCCTCTCCTTCGAGCGGCAGTTCCCCGGCGCCACCGTCATCCGCCTGGAGCAGAACTACCGCTGCACCCAGAAGATCCTGGACGCCGCCAACGCGGTTATCGCCAACAACACCCAGCGCAAGGGCAAAAACCTCTGGACTGAAAACGAGACGGGGGAGCTCATCCAGGCCTATACCGCCCAGGACGAAATGGGCGAGGCCCGTTTTATCGCCGACACCGTGCTGGAGGCGGTCAAGGACGGGGCGAAATTTTCCGACCATGCGGTGCTCTACCGCATGAACGCCCAGGCCAATACCATCGAGCGCGCCCTGGTTAAATCGGGGGTGCCCTACCGCATCATCGGGGGGCTGCGCTTTTATGAGCGCAAGGAGATCCGGGATATCCTGGCCTATCTGCAGGTCATTAACAACCCGGCGGATAACCTGCGGCTGCGGCGCATCATCAACGAGCCCCGCCGCGGCATTGGGGACAGCACCCTGGCCGCCGCCGGCGAAATCGCCGACGCGCTGGGGCTGAGCCTGTATGAGGTGCTCAGCCATGCGGAGGAATATGCGCCCATCGCCGCCCGGCGGCAGCCGCTGCAGCGCTTCTGCCAGATGATGGATCACTTTATCGCCGCCCGGGATTCCGGCGCTGCCCTGGAGGACCTTTTGGATCTGGTGCTCACCGAAAGCGGCTACCAGGAGGCGCTGCTCAAGGAGGGGCCGGAGGGCCAGGGCAGGCTGGAAAATATTGAGGAGCTCAAATCCAATATGGTGAAGTTTGAGGAGGAAAACGAGGACGGAGGGCTCGCGGAGTTTTTGGAGGAAATCTCCCTCTACACCGACCTGGATAACTACGACCCCGACACTGACGCGGTGACGCTGATGACGCTGCATTCCGCCAAGGGGCTGGAGTTCCCCACCGTGTTTATCGCCGGCATGGAGGAGGGGGTCTTCCCCGGCATGCAGGCGATCCTCAACCCCGAAGAGGTGGAGGAGGAGCGCCGCCTGGCCTATGTGGGCATCACCCGGGCCAAAAAACACCTCTATCTGACGATGGCGCAGCAGCGCCTCATTTACGGCAAGACCAACCGCAACCGTTCCAGCCGCTTTGTGCGGGAAATCCCCAAGGCGCTGCTCCACGAGACCGGAGAAAACCTCACCACCCGCCGCCTGGATGCCGCCCCGGCCCAGCGGGAGCGCAAAGTGTTCGGCCGGGAGCTGGGGGTGGGTGCCGGGGCGCCGCAGGCCGGCAGCGCCGGCAGCTTTGCCCCCGGGGACCGGGTGCGCCACAGGACCTTCGGGGAAGGGATGGTGCTTTCCGCCACCCCCATGGGCGGCGACCACCTGCTGGAAATCGCCTTTGACAGCGTGGGAACCAAAAAGATCATGGCCAATTTCGCCCGCCTCACCAAAGCGTGACCGGCCGCATAGAATGACAGCAAAGAGGACGTATCCAAAGGGATGGCGTCCTCTTTTTTTGCCGGCAGCAGAAAAGGGGAAAGATTTTCTCCCCGAAAGAAAAAAGGAACAATCAAGGCGGCCTTTCATAGTATGTAATAAATGTTTTCCCAGCATTTTGTGAGAATGGAGGACTTGATATGTCAGAAGCAAAATACTGTGGTCAGAAGCCTGGCAACCTCAACCTGTTCAAAGAGGCCATGACCATCGAAGCCAAGCGGATCTATGATTCCTGTTCCGAATAAGATTGCCCGTCTTGGAGGATCACCTCCAGCGTGATTTCCCCCGGGGCGGCGCCGGGATTTTTTTGATAGAGGATTTTTTTCACAACCTCCCGCAGCAGGCGGTTCTGCCCGGCGCGGTCCTCGCCCAGCAGCTGCTGCCAACGGTTTTGCGGCGCGGGGGGACGGCTGGCCAGGGCGGCCTCCAGGCGCCTGTGCTGCTCCAAGAGGGCCGTCTGGTGACGGGTGAGCTCCTCCAGGCGGCTGCAAAACAGCTGCGGGGAATAAGCCCCCTCCTCCGCCAGGCGGCAGAGGCGCTCTTTTTTGCCCGGCAGGCGCCCCAGCTCCTCCCGGCAGAGGGCCAGCTGCCGGCGCAGGGAATCCAGCTCCTCCCGGGGTGCCGTCGGGGGCAGGGCCTCCAATACCGGGCGCAATAACCTCATGGCGCGCCGCCAGACAATCTCCAGCCGGCAGCCGGGCTGGCAGGCGCGGGTGGGGCAATAAAGATAAGGCACGCCCTTATTCTGCCCCATGCGCTGCATCAGGCGGCCGCACCGGCGGCAGACCACCAGCCCGGCCAGCGGGTTTTTCAAAGCCCCGCGGCTGCGGGGCGCCGGGATGCCCTGCAGCCTTTTCTGGGCGGCGTAGAACCACTCCTGCGGGATGATGGCGGGGTGGACGCCGGCCCTGAGGGGGCCATCCGGCGGGCGCTGCGGCAGAAAACCGGCGTAGACCGGATTCTTCAGAATGTGCAGCACGCTGCTGCGGCCAAAGCTGGCAGCCCGGCGGGGCACTGCCCCCAGGCGGTTTAAGGTGTCGGCGATTTTTTGGCAGCCGAGGCCCTCCTCCAGGTACAGCCGGTAAACCAGGCGGACAAACTCCGCCTCCCGGGGCTCCTCCTCCAGCGAGGGCAGCCTGCCCTGCCAGCAGCGCCGGTAGCCGTAGGGTGGCAGCGAAACATGCCCGCCCCGCTGGATGGTGGACGAAATGCCCCGCTGCAGGCGTTTGGTGATGATTTTCAGCTCCCGACGGGAGAAGAAGCTCTTCATTTCGGTGAGCTCCTCGTCCTCCTCCTTGGAAAGATCGTAGATTTTATCCGGCGTGATGATCTTGGTGCCGGAATTTTTAAAGGTCTCCAGAATAATGCCCTGGTCTTTCATGCCGCCGCGGCCCAGCCGGTCGATATCCATGCAGAGCACGGCGTCGTATCTGCCCGCTTCCACATCCTGCAGCAGGCGCAGCATTTCCGGCCGGCCGAGCAGGCTCTCGCCGCTGAGCACCTCCTCATAGCATCCGCCGATGGTAAGCTTCATCCGGCGGGCCAGAGCGGTCAGGGCCTCCCGGTGTTTGGAGAGGGTCTCCTCCCAGCTGCCCGCCCCTTCTTCCGCGCGGGATTTGCGCAGGTACATGGCTGTATACAAGATGCTTCCACCTCCTGGCCTATGTTTATTCCCGCAGGATGCGCTCTAGGACTGGGGGACTTGGCTGCCGCCGGGGAGAAGGGCTGCCCCAATAGCAAGCCGTCAAACAAAATTGTTAAAAATTTACCCAAAGTTCATATTCTCGGCCTTGTATTCCCACAGGGGCTGTGTTAAAGTAAACAGGAAGAGAAGCAATTTCTGGCAGAAAAAGGTTTATCAGACTGCACAAAAGCTTAGGAAGATTTTCGTCAACTTCCTAAAAATGCTCCGACCGTATTGCAATCCCGAAAAGATTGTGATATATTTAACACATTGTAAAACCACCCTTCGCGGCGTATCAATCCGCCCGGCGGGAACGAAAAGAACGGAGGAAAATTATCATGTCCAAGACCATTGTTTTAGCAGGTGCTGTTCGTACGGCCATCGGCAAATTTGGCGGCGCTCTCGCCAACACCCCGGCGGTCACCCTGGGCTCCATCGTCATCAAGGAAGCGCTGGCGCGTGCCGGTGTCAAGCCCGAGCAGGTGGATGAGGTCTACATGGGCTGCGTGATCCAGGCGGGCCTGGGCCAGAACGTCGCCCGTCAGGCTTCCATCAAGGCCGGTATCCCCATCGAGACCCCTGCCCTGACCGTCAACAATGTCTGTGGTTCCGGTCTGAAGTGCATCAACATGGCCGCTGCCATGATCGAGGCCGGCGAGGCCGACATCATTGTGGCCGGCGGTATGGAGAACATGTCTGCCGCCCCTTATCTGCTGGATAAGGCCCGTTTCGGCTACAGAATGAACAACGGCACCATTGTGGACTCCATGATCAAGGACGGCCTGTGGGAGTCCTTCAACAACTACCACATGGGCATCACCGCTGAGAACCTGGCTGAGAAATACAACATCACCCGCCAGGAGCAGGATGAGTTTGCCGCCTGCAGCCAGCAGAAGGCGGAGAAGGCCATCGCCGAGGGCCGCTTTGAGGCTGAGATTGTCCCCGTTCCCGTGAAGGTCAAGAAAGAGACTGTGATGTTCGCTGCCGACGAGGGTCCCCGCAAGGGCGTTACCGCCGAGGGCCTGGCCGGCATGAAGCCCGCCTTCAAGCCCGACGGCGGCACGGTCACCGCTGCCAACGCCTCCGGCATCAACGACGGCGCCGCTGCCATTGTTGTCATGAGCGAGGAGAAGGCCAAGGAGCTGGGCGTCAAGCCGATGGCGAAATTCGTCGTGGGCGCTTCCGCCGGCTGCGAGCCTTCCATCATGGGCATCGGCCCGGTCTATTCCACCAGAAAGGCGCTGGAGAAAGCCGGCATGACCCTGGATCAGATCGACGTGATCGAGGCCAACGAGGCCTTTGCCGCCCAGTCCCTGGCTGTGACCAGAGAGCTCAAGTGGGATCTGGCCAAGGTCAACCCCAACGGCGGCGCTATCGCCCTGGGCCATCCGGTTGGTGCTTCCGGCTGCCGCATCCTGGTCACCCTGCTGCATGAGATGCAGAGAAACGGCCAGAAATACGGCCTGGCCACCCTGTGCGTCGGCGGCGGCATGGGCGTCACCACCATCGTGGAAAACTGCAAATAAGGCCCTCTTTTAAGAGCCATAGATAGGAGCTGCGAGAAATGGGCTATATTAAATACGAACAGAAAGAATTCATCGGCGTGCTGACCATCGACCGCGAAAAGGCGCTCAACGCCCTCAACAGCGAGGTGCTTACCGAGCTGAATGCAGCCATCGACGCCATCGACCTTGACGCCACCCGCTGCCTGATCATCACCGGCGCGGGGGAGAAATCCTTCGTGGCGGGCGCCGACATCGGCGAGATGAGCGGCCTGACCAAGGCAGAGGGCGAGGCCTTCGGCAAGAAGGGCAACGATGTGTTCCGCAAGATTGAGACCCTGCCGATCCCTGTGATCGCCGCGGTCAACGGGTTCGCCCTGGGCGGCGGCTGCGAGCTGAGCCTCGCCTGCGATATCCGCATCGCTTCTGAGAACGCTGTGTTCGCCCAGCCGGAAGCCGGCCTGGGCATCACCCCCGGCTTCGGCGGTACTCAGCGTCTGGCCCGTACCATTGGCATCGGCAAGGCCAAAGAGATGCTGTATACCTGCGGCCGCGTCAAGGCCCCCGAGGCGCTGCAGCTGGGCCTGGTCAATGCGGTTTATCCCGCCGAGCAGCTGATGGAAGAAGCCATGAAGCTGGCCGGCAAGATCGCCGCCAACGCCCCCATTGCGGTGCGCGCCTGCAAAAAGGCGGTGGGCGACGGCATCCATCTGGATATGGACTCCGCCCTGGTGGTGGAGGAGAAGCTGTTCGGCAGCTGCTTTGAGACGGAGGATCAGCGCAACGCCATGACCGCTTTTGTGGAAAAGCGCAAGCCTGAGCCCTTTGTGAACAAGTAAAATTTACGCTCTTTTATCGTTAGGGATGCACCTGTGTCAACCCTCCAGGTGCATCCTAACGATTCATTATCAGAAAAATTCAATTGTGTAGGAGGAAATTACTATGAAAATCGGAGTTATCGGCGCCGGCACCATGGGTTCCGGCATTGCGCAGGTTTTTGCCGCTGCTGGCCACACCGTTCTGCTGTGCGACATCAGCGAGGATCTGGCCGCCAAGGGCAAGGATAAGATCGCCAAGGGCCTGGCCAAGCAGGTTGCCAAGGGCAAGATGGAGCAGGCTGCTGCTGACGCTGTCACCGCCAACATCACCACCGGCACCAAGGAAATCGTCTCTGACTGCGACCTGGTGGTGGAAGCCGCTCTGGAAAACATGGAGCTGAAAAAACAGTGCTTCAAGGAGCTGGAAGGCATCTGCAAGAAGGACTGCATCTTCGCCACCAATACTTCTTCTCTCTCCATCACCGAGCTGTCCAGAGGGCTGGATCGCGCCGTCGTGGGCATGCACTTCTTCAACCCCGTGCCTGCCATGAAGCTGGTGGAGGTTATCGCCGGCATCACCACCCCCAAGGAGACCGTTGAGAAGATCATCGCCCTGGCCACCGAGATCGGCAAGACCCCTGTGGAAGTCAAAGAGGCTGCCGGCTTTGTGGTCAACCGCATCCTGATCCCCATGATCAACGAGGCTGTGGGCATCCTGGCCGACGGCGTTGCCTCTGCTGAGGATATCGACACCGCGATGAAGCTGGGCGCCAACCATCCTATGGGCCCCCTGGCTCTGGGCGACCTGATCGGTCTGGATGTGTGCCTGGCCATTATGGAAGTTCTCCAGGCTGAGACCGGCGACGACAAGTATCGTCCTCATCCCCTGCTCAGAAAGATGGTTCGCGGCAACATGCTGGGCAGAAAAACCGGCAAGGGCTTCTTCGATTACACCAAATAAGCTGGCGCGAAAAAGTCTTGTAAATTGAGTTTGGAGGAAGAAGAATGGACTTCACACTGAGCAAAGAACACGAGATGGCGCGGACTCTCTATCGGGAGTTCGCTGAAAAAGAAGTTAAACCGCTGGCTCAGGAGCTGGACGAGGAGGAGAGATTCCCCTCTGAGACGGTGGAAAAGATGAGAAAAGCCGGCTTTATGGGCATTCCCATCCCCAAGGAGTACGGCGGGCAGGGCTGCGACACCCTGGCCTATGTCCTCTGCGTGGAGGAGCTCTCCAAGGTCTGCGCCACCACCGGCGTTGTGGTTTCTGCGCATACCTCCCTGGGCTGCGATCCCATCAAGCGCTTCGGCACCCCTGAGCAGATCCAGAAGTACCTGGTCCCCCTGGCCAAGGGCGAGAAGCTGGGCGCCTTCGCCCTGACCGAGCCCGGCGCCGGCACCGACGCCTCCGGCCAGCAGACCAAGGCCGTGCTGGATGGCGACCACTATGTGCTCAACGGCAGCAAGATCTTTATCACCAACGCCGGCAAGGCGGATGTGTACATCGTCTTTGCCATGACCGATAAATCCAAGGGCACCAAGGGCATCTCCGCCTTCATCGTGGAGAAGGATTTCCCCGGCTTCTCCATCGGCACCAAGGAGAAGAAGATGGGTATCCGCGGCTCCTCCACCTGCGAGCTGATCTTTGAGAACTGCATCGTTCCCAAGGAGAACCTGCTGGGCCAGGAGGGCAGAGGCTTCTCCATCGCCATGACCACCCTGGACGGCGGCCGTATCGGCATCGCCTCCCAGGCACTGGGCATCGCGGAGGGCGCCCTGGAGGAGACCATCAAGTACGTCAAGGAGAGAAAGCAGTTCGGCCGTCCTCTCTCCAAATTCCAGAACACCCAGTTCCAGCTGGCGGATATGGCCACCAAGGTGGAGGCAGCCAGATATCTGGTGTATCGTGCGGCAGTGGCCAAGGATACCCAGAAGCGCTTCTCGGTGGAAGCGGCTATGGCGAAACTCTACGCTGCGGAAGTGGCAATGGAAGTCACCACCAAGGCAGTACAGCTTCACGGCGGTTACGGTTATACCAGAGAATATCCCGTTGAGCGCATGATGCGCGATGCGAAGATCACCGAGATCTACGAGGGCACCAGCGAGGTACAGCGCATGGTGATCTCCGGCTCTCTGCTGTAATGGAAGCTGAAAAGCGTAAAGGAGTGACTATTGTTGAATATCATCGTTTGCATTAAGCAAGTTCCCAATACCAACGAAGTGAAGCTGGACCCCGTCACCGGCACCCTGATCCGTGACGGCGTGCCCTCCATCATCAATCCGGATGACAAGGCCGGCCTGGAGGCTGCCCTGCGCCTGAAAGACGAGCTGGGCGCCCACGTCACCGTGATCTCCATGGGCCCTGCCCAGGCGGATGCTGCCCTGCGCGAGGCGATGGCTATGGGCGCGGATGAGGCGATCCTGGTGACCGACCGCGCTTTTGGCGGCGCCGACACCTGGGCCACTTCCTCCACCATTGCGGCGGCGATTTCCAAGCTGCCCTATGACCTGGTGATCACCGGCCGTCAGGCTATCGATGGCGATACCGCCCAGGTTGGCCCCCAGATCGCCGAGCATCTGCAGATCCCCAACATCAGCTATGCGGAGGAGATCAAGGTGGAAGGCGACAGCGTGATCGTCAAGCGCCAGTATGAGGACCGCTATCACATCGTCAAGGCCAAAATGCCTTGCCTGCTGACCGCCCTCAGCGAGCTTAACGAGCCCCGCTACATGACCCCCGGCGGCATCTTTGACGCTTACCGCAGCAGAGAGATCACCGAGTGGCATCGGGACGACGTGCCGGTGGCCGAAGAGAACATCGGCCTGAAGGGCTCTCCCACCCGGGTGTTCCAGACCTTCACCAAGAGCCTGAAAGCAGCCGGTCAGATGGTTCAGCTGGATCCGGAAGAATCCGCTGAGTACATGCTTGAAAAACTGAAAGAGAAATTCATCATCTGACCGCTACGGATTAGCTTGGATGAAATTCATTTGATTGAGATAGGAAGTGTGCGAGCAAAATGAATATTCAAGATTATAAAGGCGTTTTTGTCTTTGTTCAGCAGGTGGATGGCGCCATCACCGGCGTTTCCTACGAGCTGATCGGCAAGGGCAAAGAACTGGCCAAGGCTCTGGATACGGAAGTCACCGCTGTGCTGCTGGGCTACCAGGTGGAAAACCTGTGCGATTCCCTGGCGGAGCATGGCGCCGACAAGATCATCCTGGTGGATGACAAGGCCCTGGAGGTCTATAAGACCGAGCCCTATGCCCATGCCATGTATGAGGTCATCGAACAGCACAAGCCTGAGATCGTGCTGTATGGCGCCACCGCCATCGGCCGCGACCTGGCGCCCCGCGTCTCTGCCCGCGTGCACACCGGCCTGACCGCCGACTGCACCAAGCTGGAGATCGCCGAGGATACCAAGGAATTCCGCATGACCCGCCCTGCCTTCGGCGGCAACATCATGGCTACCATCGTCTGCCCGGATTTCCGTCCCGCCATGGCGACGGTTCGTCCCGGCGTGATGCAGAAGCTCAAGCCCGTTGCCGGCGCCAAGGCCCCGGTGGAGAAGATGAACGTCACCTTCACCCCCAACAATATGGATGTGGAGATTCTTGACATCATCAAGAAGGTCAGCAATAAGATGGATATCCAGGATGCCAAGATCCTGGTTTCCGGCGGCCGCGGCATGGGCTGCCCGGAGAACTTCCAGCTGCTGCGCGACCTGGCCGACGCCCTGGGCGGCGAGGTCAGCTCCTCCCGTGCCTGCGTGGACGCCGGCTGGGTGGAAAAGGATATCCAGGTGGGCCAGACCGGCAAGACCGTCCGCCCCAACCTGTACATTGCGTGCGGTATTTCCGGCGCCATCCAGCATCTGGCCGGCATGGAGGAATCCGACGTGATCATCGCCATCAACAAGGATGAGACCGCCCCCATTTTTGAGGTCGCCGATTACGGCGTCGTGGGCGACGTGACCAAGATCCTGCCGATCTTCACCGAGAAGGTCAAGGAAGCGATGGCTGCCCGCAACAAGTAAAATCCAATCCATCACAGGATGAAAAAAGGCACGGCCCTCCCGGGGCTGTGCCTTTTTTGCGGGGAAGAATCAAAAGAGGAGGGAAGTCCCTCCTCTTTTTTTAGCTTGATGCGTTTTGTCTGCTGCGGTTATTTGCCCAGGCCCATGGGCTCGTCGCGGAAAATGCGCTCATCCATGGTCTTGAGATTTTCCGGAATAATAGGCCGCGTGGGCATTTTGGCGAGGATATCCTTTTCCAGATCGACGCCCGGGGCGATCTCCGAAAGCACCAGCCCCTCTTTAGAGAGGGTGAACACTGCGCGCTCGGTGATGTAGGTGACCGGCAGGCTGTTTTTGATGGCGGTCTTGGCGGAGAAGGTGATGTGCTCGATGGACTGCTGGAACTTGCTGATGCTGCCGTCCTGCAGGATGTGCAGCTGGCCGTCCTTGACCTCCACCTTCAGGCCCTTGGCGGTAAAGGTGCCGCAGAAGAAGACCTGCTTGGCGTTTTGAGAAATGTCGATAAAGCCGCCGCAGCCGGGCAGCTTGGGCCCGAATTTGGAGACGTTGACGTTGCCCTCCGGGTCGGATTCTGCAAAGCCCAGGAAGGCCTGATCCAGGCCGCCGCCCTGGTAGAAGTCAAACATCGAGGGCTGGCTGATGATGGATTCCGGGTTGAGGCTCACGCCGAAATCCAGGCCGCTTTGCGGGCTGCCGCCGGTGATGCCGGATTCCACCGTCAGGGTGAAGTGATCCAGGATCCCCTCTTCGGTGGCCACGTTGGAGATATACTCCGGGATGCCGATGCCCAGGTTGACCACCGAGCCTTTTTTCAGCTCCATGGCGGCGCGGCGGGCGATGATCTTCTTGGGGCCCATTTCCGCCGGGGTGAAGGCGGAGGCGCCCAGGCGGTGCTCGCCGGAAAAGCCGGGGTTATACTGGGTGTTGAAGGTCTGCATGTGGTTTTTCATGTCGGAAACCACCACCACGGCATCCACCAGGATGCTGGGGATCTCCACCTTCATGGGATCCAGAGAGCCGGTGGCCACCACGTTTTCCACCTGCACGATGACGGTGCCGCCGGAGTTTTTGCAGGCCTGGGCCACCGCCAGCGTTTCGCCGCGGATGGCCTCGCGCTCAATGGAGATGTTGCCGCTCTCGTCGGCATAGGTGCCGGCCAGCACGGCGAAGGTGATGGGGTGGCAGTCGTAGAACAGGTATTCCTTGCCGCCCAGCTCCATCAGATGGACCAGGTCCTCGGCGGCGCGGGTCTTCTCGTTGAGTTTGCCGCCCAACAGACGCGGGTCCACAAAGGTGCCCAAACCCACATGGGTCATGACGCCCGGCTTGTGGGCGGCGATGTCGCGGAACATATGGCACATGACGCCCTGCGGGAAATCGTAAGCCAGGATTTTGTTGTCGTCCACCATCTGGCCGATTTTGGGGGCCATGCCCCAGTGACCGCCGATGCAGCGGCGGATCATGCCGTCGTGGGCCAGGTGGTTGAGCCCGCGGGTAGCGCGGTCGCCCTGCGCCGCGGCGAACATCACGGTCAAATCACGCGGAGCGCCGGTCTCCACAAAGCGCTCTTCCAGCGCCATCAGCAGCTCCTCCGGGGTGGAGGCGCCGATAAAGCCGTTGGCGGCCAGGGTCGCGCCGTCCGGCACCAGATCGGCAGCCTGCCGGGCAGTGAGAATTTTTACAGACATTGCATTTGTCCTCCCCTTATGCATTTGTTAATATTATATCATTTTAAGGGAGAAATTCAAGAAGTGCAAGCGCTTTTCTGTGAAAAGTCTTTTAAAAGATGCGCATTCTTCCGACCGTGATTGTCTGGAGGATCTGCAGGTCTATTTCACCGACTGCGCCCAGCCTGTCATCGACCGGACCCACCACATCAAGTGCAGAGAAGTCGAGCTTACTTATGTCCACATCGAAGTGGAATCGGTCCCGTTTAACAAGGGATTCTACACAGTTGACCTGACCTTTTTCTTTACGGTGAAGATTGCGGCCTACACCTGCAACGCGCCTTCCAACCCGGTGGAGCTGGCGGGCATCGCCGTCTTCAACAAAAAGATCGTGCTCTACGGCAGCGAAGGCAACGTGAAGGTGTTTTCCACCAACCAGTGCTCCAGCGAGTGCCATGGCCAGGAGCCCAACGCCACCGTGCAGGTGGCCGAACCGGTCTGCCTGGAATGCCGCCTGATGGATTGCTGCAACTGCTTCTGCGAGCCGCTGTGCGGCATGCCGGAATGTATCTGCAACTGCATCGAGGGCAACTTCTGCGGCGTGGTGCCCAACCGGGCGGTATTTGTTACCCTGGGGATTTTCTACATCGTCAGCCTGGAGCGCAGCACCCACATTATGATCCCTTCCTATGATTATAAGATCCCGGAAAACTGCTGCCCTGACGGCAATTGCCTGACCGATAACCCCTGCATGCTTTTCAACAAGATGAAATTCCCCTATGAAGAATTCAATCCCCCGAAGCTGGATGATCTTTCTAACGACTGACGCAGGCAGCGAAAAAGGGCCGGAACACCGGCCCTTTTGTTTTATGATAAGATCCCGGAAAACTGCTGCCCTGACGGCAATTGCCTGACCGATAACCCCTGCATGCTTTTCAACAAGATGAAATTCCCCTACGA
>CAJFPC010000029.1 GCA_904398325.1 Candidatus Neoruminococcus faecicola
ACCATGACGACGCCTACGGCACCCGGCCCCCCAGCGGCCGCAGCGGCTATGACTGGGAGGTGAGCTTCGCTGTCCAGCGCCGCATAGACGGCGGCGCTTGGCAGACCGTCACCGACGGCCGGGGCAGCCCGCTGCTCCTGTATGGATACGGCGGGGCAGCGGATAAGAGCGCCCAGACGGGCTCCGTCACCGGCCTGCCCGTGAAGGATGAGGATGGGCAGACCTACGAATACCGCGCGGTGGAGCTGGAGCCCCGGGAGGACCCCCAGCACTGGCACGGCAGCGTCACCGCCGCGGACGTGGAAACGGCCCTGGTGAAATCGGGAGAAACCTACCACACGGCTTATACCGCCGGGTATAAGGATTCCTTCACCGCGGTCAACACCCTGGAGACCATCACCCTCACCGCCCTCAAGCGCTGGGTGGGGGCAAGCACCCCCGTCACGCTGGAGCTGCAGTATCTGGCGGAGGACGGCAGCTGGAAATCCTTTGCCGCCCCGGCCCGGATCACCACCCTGAACGGCCAGGCGGATGCCTCCCACACCCTGCCCTATTATGAGCGGGAGCCCCAGGCGGACGGCGCCTGGACCGCCGTTTGGGAGGGCGTGCCCCGGGTGATGCCCGGCAGCCAGGTGGATGAGGACGGACGCACCTGCTACCGGGTGCAGGAGACGGCCTTAAGCGGCTATCTGCCGGTGCAGCCTCAGGAGTTTGCCGCGGATAAGACCCAGGTGGAGTTCCAGAATGTGGAATCCACCCGGCTGACGGTGCAGAAAACCTGGGGCAGCAGCACCATCCCGGCGTCGGTGACGGTGGGCCTCTACCGCACCACCGACCCCGGCCAGGTGGGCCAGAACCTGGAGGCAAACCGGGTGCTGAATGCCTCGGATGAGCCGCAGACGCTGACCCTCACGGCGGCAGGCAGCTGGCGCGGCGCCTTTGAGAACCTGCCCAAATACAGCGGCGGGCAGCTCTATTATTACTACGCGCTGGAGACCGCCATCGGCGGCGAGCCGGTGGAGGAAGTGAGCAGCCGCTGGCAGATTGTCTACTCCCACCCGGAGAAGGAGGCCCTGGAGGCGGAAACTGCCGCAGTGGAAATCCTCAATATCGGCCTGCGGGATTTCACGGTGGAAAAGCACTGGCTGGACGGCCACAACGCCTATGACACCCGCCCTGATGACCTGCAGGTGACCCTTTACCGGCAGGTTTCCGGCGGCCAGCCGGAGGTGGTGACAGCCCAGCCCGGCAGCTGGCAGAAGCCGGCAGGCAGCGACTACTGGCGCCGCAGCTGGTCCGGCCTGCCCGAGAGCGACCAGGAGGGCCGCCTCTACCGCTACTGGGTGGAGGAGACCGCACCGGCCTCCCTGCCGGGCGGCGACCGCTATGAGCCCACCGCGCCGGCGGATCATCACCTGCACAACCTGCTCACCGGCACCTTGGACCTGCCGGTGGAAAAGCTCTGGCGGGATAACGGCGGCGCTTTCGGCCAGCGGCCGGGGCAGGTCATCATCCGGCTGTATGCGGATGGCGCCGACACCGGCAAAACCCTCACCCTGACCGAAGCCGGCGGCTGGCAGGGGACTTTTGAGGATCTGGAAAAATACGACGGGGAAGGGGTGCGCATCCAGTACACCGTGGCGGAGGAGACAATCCCGGCCGGTTATGAATGCGCCGTCACCGGCGATATGGAGGAGGGCTATACGGTCACCAACACCGGCACCGGCAGCCTGGAAGTCTCCAAAACCGTCACCGGCAGCCGGGGCGACCGGACGATGGAGTTCCCCTTCACCCTCACCCTGCTGGATGGCCCGGGCGGCGCCGCCCTGACGGAGGAATATCCTTATGAGATCACCCGCCAGGACGGCACGACGAAAACCGGCCTGCTGGCCAGCGGCGGCAGCTTCACCCTGCGCCACGGGGAGCGGTTCACCCTCACCGGCCTGAAGGACGGCACCTGGTATCAGGCGGCGGAGACCTCCCACGGGGGCTACCAGCTGACCAGCCAGGGGGAGACCGGCTCCATCCAGGCAGGGGTGGTGGCCCAGGCGGCCTTCACCAACTACCGCGGCAGCAGCGGCGGTGGCGGCGGGGATGACTGGGTCCACCCGGCGGATCGTGACCCCGGCGGCGATGGCGCCCCTGAGGGCGAAGATCCTCCTGCCGTTGAAGAAACTGCCCCGCCCCGGGAGCTGCCCCTCACCGGCCAGAATTGGCTGCTGCCCGCCCTGCTGGCACTGGGAGGGCTTCTGGCCTGCGGCTACGGTCTCTATCTGAGGAGGAAGCGCCATGACGACGCCTGATTCCGCCCGCAAAACCCGGCGGGGCAGCTGGTGGCTGGCGGCAGGGGTATTGCTGCTGCTGGCAGCGGCCCTGCTGGCCGGGAAAAACCTCTGGCAGCAGCACCGGGCGGCCCAGTCCGCCGGGGAGCTGCTGGCCCTGGCCGAGGCCCGGCTGGAGCAGCGGGAGGACTCCCCCGCCCCGCCGGAAGGCGGGCAGGAGGAGGCCGCGGCCGGCGAGGCGCTGGCCGGCTATGAGGTGGATGGCATCCTGACCATCCCGGCGCTGGAACTGAGCCTGCCGGTGCTGGCCGATTACAGCGAGGAGCTGCTGAGGGTGAGCGTCTGCCTTTACAGCGGCACCGGCGGGGAAAACCCGCAGCAGATGGTAATTGCGGGGCACAACTACCGCGCCCACTTCGGGCGGCTGGGCCAGCTGCAGCCGGGGGACACTGTCACCTACACCGCGATGACCGGCGCCCAGAGCCATTGGCGCGTGGCCCAGGTGGAGGAGATCTCCGCCCAGGATCCGGCCGCTTTGGAGCAGGGCGGCTGGGATATGACACTGCTCACCTGCAACCTGGATCTGAGCCTGCGCCTGCTGGTGCGGCTGGAACAGGCGGACGCAGCCGGATAATATGGAAAAGAAAAGCATCCCTGTCCCTCTACAAAGAGGGGCGGGGATTTTTCCTGCCCGGGATAAAAAATTTACATTTCCCGTTGACAAACGGCTGCCGGGAATGTATACTAAATAAGGTTAGTAAGGGCTAACCATTTTTTTGAAGGCTGGGTTAGCGTAAACTAATGACAGATGCAGCATCAATCGAATGGAAAGAACGAACGGTGAACAGTATGAATTTGAAAGACGCCGCAGAAGGCAAAGAGTACACCATCCAGCGCATTGAGACCGACGATGAGGAGCTGAACGCCTTTTTGTTCTCCCTCGGCTGCTACAGCGGGGAGGCCATCACGGTGGTATCCCGCTTAAAAAACAGCTGCGTCGTTTCCATCAAGGATGGGCGGTACAACATCGACAACCAGCTGGCCGAGGCGATCATCGTCTGACAGGCCGGGAAAGGCAGGCGGAATGCGGGCCTTTCCGCCCTGAAAGTTACCTTTTGCTAACCAACCCGGCCGGCCCTAACGGCCGGGCAGAAAACGAAGCACAACCGATTAAGGAGGGACCTTCAAATGAGAATTGCTCTGGCGGGCAATCCCAACTCCGGTAAAACCACCATGTACAATGCGTTGACCGGCCGCAACGAGCGGGTCGGCAACTGGGCCGGCGTTACCGTGGAAAAGAAAGAACACCCGATCAAAAAGGGGTATTATGCAGGGGAAATGCAGCTGATCGCCGTGGACCTGCCCGGCGCCTACTCCATGTCCCCCTTCACCAGCGAGGAGAGCATCACCAGCTCCTATGTGAAGAAGGAAAACCCCGACGCCATTATCAACATTGTGGATGCCACCAACCTGAGCCGCAGCCTGTTTTTCACCACCCAGCTGCTGGAGCTGGGCATCCCCGTGGTGGTAGCGCTCAACAAGAGCGACATCAATGAGAAGCAGGGCACCAAGATCGATGTGGCCGCCCTGTCGCAGAAGCTGGGCTGCCCGGTGTTTGAGACGGTCTCCACTTCGGAACAGGGCCTGCAGCAGGTGGTGCAGGCGGCCGCCGCAGCCAACGGCAAGGGCCAGGTCCCCCCATATGTGGAGGGCGATATCGACCTGAGCGACAAGGCGGTGGTGGAAGCCGCCGACCGCAAGCGCTTCGACTTTGTCAACAGCATCGTCAAGGAAGTGGAAGTGCGCAAGGTGCAGACCAAGGAGAAGAACAGCGACGATAAGATCGACAGCATCCTCACCAACAAATGGCTGGGCATCCCCATCTTTGCCGTGGTCATGCTGCTGGTGTTCCAGATCTCCCAGACCTGGGTGGGGCCCTATATCGCCGACAGCCTGGTCGCCTGGCTGGAGACCTTCCAGGCCTGGGTGGGCAGCCTGCTGGAGAACGCCTCGCCGCTGCTTTCCGCCCTGCTGGTGGATGGCATCATCGGCGGCTGTATCGCCGTCATCGGCTTTTTGCCGCTGGTCATGGTCATGTACTTCCTCATCGCCCTTTTGGAGGATTGCGGCTACATGTCCCGCGTGGCTGTGGTGCTGGATCCCATCTTCAAGCGGGTGGGCCTTTCCGGCAAGTCGGTGATCCCCTTTGTCATCACCATCGGCTGCGCCGTGCCCGGCATTATGGCCAGCCGCACCATCCGCAACGAGCGGGAGCGCCGGGTCACCGCCATGCTCGCCCCCTTCATGCCCTGCGGCGCCAAGATCCCGGTGATCGCCCTGTTTGCCGGCGCCTTTTTTGACGATGCCGGCTGGGTCAGCGGCCTGATGTATTTAAGCGGCATCGTGCTGATCTTCCTGGGGGCGCTGCTGGTCAACAAGATCAACGGCTACAAGGCGAGAAAATCCTTCTTCATCATGGAGCTGCCGGAGTATAAAGTCCCCTCCCTGTGGCTGGCGTTTAAATCCATGTGCAGCCGCGGCTGGGCCTATATCGTGAAGGCCGCCACCATCATCCTGCTGTGCAACACCGCCGTGCAGATCATGCAGACCTTCAACTGGCAGTTCCAGGTGGCCGAGACGGCGGATTCCTCCATCCTGGCCTCCATCGCCGGGCCCTTCGCCTACCTGCTGGTGCCCATTGTGGGCGTGCTCAGCTGGCAGCTGGCTGCCGCTGCGGTCACCGGCTTTATCGCCAAGGAGAATGTCGTCGGCACCCTGGCGGTCTGCTTTGTCGGGCTGGAAAACCTCATTGACACCGATGAGCTGGCTCTGATGGAAGGCGCCGGCATGGAGGTGGCCGGCGTGATGGCCATCACCAAGGTTGCCGCCCTGGCCTATCTGATGTTCAACCTCTACACTCCGCCCTGCTTTGCGGCCATCGGCGCCATGAACTCTGAGATGCGCAGCGGCAAGTGGGTGCTGGGCGCCATCGGCCTGCAGCTGGCCATCGGCTACACGGTGGCCTATCTGGTCTATACCATCGGCACGCTGATCACCGCTCCCGCTACCCTGGCCATCGGCCCTGCGGTTGCCGGCGGCGTGGCAGTAGCCATCATGGCGGGCATTGTCATCGCGCTGATCGTGCGGGCCAACCAGAAGCAGAGGATCAACGCCGAATACGCCCTTGCCGGCAGCGGCTCGGGGAACCTGGCCGCGGGCAAATAAATCCTCTTAAGAAAGCTGAGGAATGCCTATGCTGGAAAACCTGATCGTGATCCTGATCGTTGCGTGCATCGTGGGGGGCATCCTGCTCTACCTTTACCGGGCAAAAAAGCGCGGCGAGGTCTGCATCGGCTGCCCCTACGCCAAACAGTGCCGGGGGCACTGCCCCGGCGGCTGCGGGATGCAGGCACAGGAACATAAGCCATAACCGTTTCTTTCCGGGGATGCGCGCCGATGGGCGGGCATCCCTTTGGCAAAAGGAGGAATTCTGATGGAAAACGCGCTGCTGGCGGCAGTGATCGCCATCCTGGCGGCGGTGGGCGTCGGCTTCACGGTGCGGCACTTCAGGGGGCAGGGCGGCTGCTGCGGTGGCGGCGGCTACCGGCCCCGGCGGAAAAAGCTGGACCATGTGATCGCCCAAAAGACCTTCCGGGTGGAGGGGATGCACTGCCAGCACTGCAAAAACCGGGTGGAGGAGGCCGTCGGCGACATCAGCGGCGCCGCCGCCCGGGTCAACCTGAAAAAAGGCCTGGTCACCGTCTTCTACGCCAGGGAGATCGACGATCAGACCATCCGGGAGAAAATCGAGAAGGCGGGCTACACCCTGACCGGCCCGCTGTGATGCCCTGATAGAAAAAAGAAGCCGTGCGCCCGCGGGCGTGCGGCTTTTTTGCGGGATTATTCCGCAGGGGGCTGCCTGCGCTGCGGAAAACCGGCGGCTTGGAACAAAACACCGCAAAAAATGCGGCGCCCTCAGAAGCGGGAAGCAGCGCCCGGAGCGCGCTCTGGCTTATAAAAAATCGGAGCAGGCGCTATAACGCCTGCTCCGATTTGGAAGGGACGGGTAAAAACGCTATTTATCAGGGGCGGACAAAACCGCCGCGAAGCGGGTCCGGTTTGGAAGCGAGGGGCAGCAGAAGGAGCGCGCAGCGAGCTGCAGAGGAGGTCCGTTGAGACCGCAAACGGTATGGCATCCTAAAAGGGAGGGGGCGTTTGTGGGGGAACCGCAGGTTCCTGCCACATTAGAGTGGAGCGCAAAGCGGAACAAAAACCCCGCCGCAGCGGGCGGCATTTGGCCGTGCCAAATGCCTTGGCACCAAAAGAAAAAGGCACCTTTCGGTGCCCTTTTCTTTTGGTG
>CAJFPC010000030.1 GCA_904398325.1 Candidatus Neoruminococcus faecicola
GGAAAAATACGGCATTGTCGACTGTGTGCTCACCTTTGACGAGCTGCGCCTCTGGCTGGAGGAAGAGGGCGTCGACCTGCCCCAGTCTCACCCGCTGGACGGCACCGGCCACCGGGCGCGGTTTTTCCCCACCACCGGCGGCATCATCAAGTCCATGGACCTGGGAGATTACACCTACCTGGCGGTGGATGGGGTGGAAAGCTGCATCGAAGCCATCCAGGAGATCGAGGCCGGCAATCTGCACCGCTGTTTTATCGAGATGAGCGCCTGCAAGGGCAGCTGCATCGGGGGCCCCGCCATGGCGCGGTATCATGAATCCCCCATGCGCAGCACCTCGCGGGTCTACGGCTATGCCGGCGGGCAGCAGCCCGGCTTTGCGGAGCCCGGCCGGATCGAGCTGAAAAAGCAAATGGATTACATCGGCGTTTCCGCCCGCCGCCCCGGCGAGGAGGAAATCTACGCCACGCTGATCAAAATGGGCAAGCCCCGGCCGGAATTGGAGCTTAACTGCGGCACCTGCGGCTATAATACCTGCCGCGAAAAGGCCATCGCCATTCTGGAGGGGAAGGCGGAGGTCAGCATGTGCCTGCCCTTCTTAAAAGAGAAGGCGGAGTCCTTCTCCGACACCATCATCAACAATACCCCCAACGCCATCATTGTGATGGATGAAGATTTGAATATCCAGCAGATCAACCGGGCGGCCTGCCAGCTGTTCCATCTCTCCAGCCCTAAGGAGATGAAGGGCACGCCGGTGACCAGCCTGTTAAGCCCGGTGGATTATATCCGCGCCATGGATGGGGAGATGCTGCCCACCGTGAAAAAGAACTATATCGCGGAATATGACAAATATGTGGAGGAATCCATCGTTTATAATAAGGATTACAACATTGTCATCAGCATCATGAAGGATATCACCGAGCAGGAGATGGAAAGCCAGCAGCGCGCCGAAACCCAGATGAAGGCGGCCGAGATCACCGACAAGGTGATTGAGAAGCAGATGCGCGTGGTGCAGGAGATCGCCTCCCTGCTGGGCGAGACCACGGCGGAAACCAAGATTGCCCTGACCAAGCTTAAAGAAACCATTTAATCTGAAGGAGATGGAGAAGAGGAATCCGTTATGAACAGTTTAACGACGGAAGTCGGCTACATCAGCCTGAATAAGTTTGGCGAGCAGCTCTGCGGCGACCGCATCGAGATGATCGAATATGAGGACTGCATGACCCTGGTTCTGGCGGACGGGCTGGGCAGCGGCGTGAAAGCCAACATCCTTTCCACCCTGACCTCCAAGATTCTGGCCACCATGATGGCCAGCGGCCTGGAGCTGGAGGACTGCGTGGAGACCATCGCCAGCACCCTGCCGGTCTGCAAGGAGCGCAAGGTGGCTTACAGCACCTTTACCATCATCCAGATCAACAACAATGAGGAGGCGGACCTGATCCAGTTTGACAATCCCGCGGTGATTTTTCTGCGGGATGGCGTCAGCCAGGATTATGCGGTCAGCGAGCAGATCATCGCCGGCAAAAAAATCAGCAAGAGCCGGGTGAAGGTGCGCCCGGGGGATATGTTTGTCAGCATGAGCGACGGCGTCCTCTATGCCGGGGTGGGCATGAGCCTCAACTTCGGCTGGCAGCGGGAGAATATCGTGGATTATCTGGAGGCCAACTACCTGCCCGATATGTCCGCCAATATGGCGGCCACCCTCATCGCGGAGGAGTGCAACCGCCTGTATGGCGAGCGCCCCGGCGACGACACCACTGTGGCTGCAGTGCGCATCCGCAGGCGGCAGCAGGTCAACCTGATGCTGGGCCCGCCCCTGGACCCGGCGGACGACAACAAGATGATGCAGCTGTTTTTTTCCAAGGAGGGCAAAAAGATCGTCTGCGGCGGCACTACCTCCGCCTGCGTGGCGCGCTACCTGGGCAAGGAAGTGACCACCTCGCTGGATTATACCGACCCGGATGTGCCCCCCATCGGCTATATCGACGGCATCGACCTGGTGACGGAAGGCGTTATCACCATCACCAAGGTGCTGAAATACGCGCAGCTGTATATTTCCGGCAATGATTTGGTGGCCCACTGGCGGGAAGGGAAGGACGGAGCCTCCCTCATCGCCCAGCTGTTGTTTGAGACTGCCACCGATATCAACTTTTTTGTAGGCCGGGCGGTCAACCCCGCGCATCAGAACCCCAACCTGCCCATCAATATGGGCATCAAAATGCGCCTGGTGGACGAGCTGGTCAAATGCCTGGAGCAAATGGGCAAAAAAATCAAAGTCAGCTATTTTTAAATTTTACTCATTACTGTCATTTTGTGCTGTGTTTTCATCATGAAGGAGGAAACCATGAAGAAGGGTTATTTGTTTGACACGAAGGTGCAGCTGCTCAAATACAAGGTGCTGCGCTCGGTGGCGCGCCACGCGTGGGAGGATGAGCTGGATACCTGCTATTATGATACCCCGCTGGAGATTGTCCCCCGGGATGAGGCCACCATGCGCTGCTGCATTTATAAGGAGCGCGCCATCATCGCGGAGCGTATCCGCATGGCTATGGGCGGCGATAAAAACAACGAAAACGTCATCGAGGTGCTGGATATCGCCTGCGATGAGTGCCCGGTCAGCGGCTACCGCGTCTCGGATGCCTGCCGCGGCTGTATTGCCCACCGCTGCGTGGATGTCTGCCCGGTAGGCGCCATCACGGCGGATAACCACTGCGCCACCATCGATCCCAACAAATGCATTTCCTGCGGAAAATGCGCTTCTGTTTGCCCTTACAGCGCGATTTTGTTCCGCCGGCGCCCCTGCGAGGTGGCCTGCAAGATCAAGGCGATTTCTATGGACGCCAAGGACAATAAGGCGGAAATCGACAACTCCAAATGCATCTCCTGCGGCGCCTGCATGTATCAGTGCCCCTTCGGCGCCATTGCCGATAAATCCTATATTGTGGATACCATCCGCCTGATGAAAAAAAGCGGCGGCAACAAGCAGTTTAAGATGATCGCTGTGGTGGCGCCTTCCATTGCCAGCCAGTACAGCCATGTGGGCGTTACCCTGGGGCAGGTGGTCAGCGGCATCAAGGCGCTGGGCTTCCACGACGTGGTGGAGGCTGCCCTGGGCGCTGACATGGTGGCCTATAAGGAGGCTGGCGAGCTGGCGGAAAAGGGCTTCCTCACCAGCTCCTGCTGCCCGGCTTTTGTGGATTACATTGAGAAGGCGTTTCCGCAGCTGAAGGACCACATTTCCCATAATGTCTCACCGGTGATGGAGATTTCCCGCTTTATCAAACAGACCGACCCCGACTGCAAAATCATCTTTATTGGGCCCTGCACGGCCAAAAAGATGGAATTCCGCAAGGAGAAGGTCAAGGGCATTGTGGATTATGTCCTCACCTTTGAGGAGCTGCAGGCGCTCTTTGACAGCCGGGATATCGCCCTGGACGAGATGGAGGAATCGGTGCTGGATAACGCCTCCTACTACGGGCGTATTTTCGCCCGCAGCGGCGGCCTGACCGACGCGGTGCGCGAGGCGCTCAAGGAGCAGGATATCACCGAAGATAAGTTCCAGTTCAAGCCCATTGCCTGCGACGGCATCGAGGCCTGCAAGATGGCTCTGCTCAAGGCCTCCAAGGGCGTATTGGCGGAGAATTTCATCGAGGGCATGGCCTGCGTCAACGGCTGCATTGGCGGCGCGGGCTGCCTGACCCACGGCCCCAAGGATAAAACCGAGGTGGACCGCTACGGCAAACAGGCGATGGCCAAAGATATCAGCGACGCCATCTCTATTTATGAGCTCAAGGGCAAGGCCGGCAAGGCTGAAGCGGCGCCGGCGGCAAAAGCAAGAAAGAAGTAAAACCGTGATAGAAGGGGGTCTGTTTTCAGGCCCCTTTTTTGCAGAGGAGGGGAGCTCTTATGGGCTTAAGGCAGATTCCCGGTGTTGGCAGGGCCATTGAGGCGCATCTTAACCGACTGGGCTTCTGGGAGGTGGAGGATCTGCGCGGCTGGCAGCCGGAAGAGATTTATCAGCTGGATTGCCAGCAGAAGGGCTTTCAAGAGGACCGGTGCGAGTTGTATGTGCTGCGGCTGGCAGTCTGGTATGCCGAGCATCCCGGCCAGCCTCTGCCGCCCGGCCGCGAGCATTGGTGGCAATGGAAGGAGACTGATTATCAGCCGGTTTATCCCAAATCGCCCCGCCGGATTTGATCCCCTTCCGGCAGGTGTTTCGATATCCGGCATCTGGCCGGGCTGAGCCATCCCCTGCGGCGCCGGGGGAAACTCCCTGTTCTTTTGGGCGGATGGCAGATTTTCCGGGCAATAAAAAAATCCCCGCAGCTAGCGGGGATTTTTTTCGATTGCGGTGTATGTGTCAGGAAAGGGAGTACCCCTCGCCCTGATAGCGGTCATAGGAGAGGGTCAGCAGCTCGTTTTCAAACTGCTTGCCCAGCGCTTCGTCATCGCCGTAAACGACAATTTTGCTGGAATAAACCGGAAGGTTCTCGCGGCATTCTTCCAGGAAGGCCATGTAGGTGTTCTCCGGCAGGCCCAGATACTCCGCCGCATATTCTAACAGATAGAAGGCGGACATCCGTTCGGGCTCTTCCGACTCCTGCGCCCCGGGCACCTCAAAGTTGGTGTAAATGCCATAAGGCGTGGCCAGATTATCCAGGCTGTCATAGATATTGTTGCTGTTGATATGCTCCAGGCGCTCATAACCCTCCAGCAGGGGATGGTGGTCGCCGAAGAAAATGACAGCGGTGGGTTTTTCGCGGGAATCCACATAATCCAGCAGCTCGCCCAGGGCTTTGTCGGTATCGGCAATACCGTTAGCGTAGGTATTGATGGTTTCCATCTCGCTTTCGGTGACCAGGTGGCTGTCTGTCCAGACCAGCAGGCGGTCCTCATCCGACAGCTTGGTGTAGGGGGAGTGGTTCTGCATGCTGGTGGCCCAGATGAACTGCGGCTGATTGGAGCCCTCCTCCAGGCAGGCGATGATCTGCTGGGTGAGGGTGTGGTCGCTGGTATGGATATCGCGGTCATAGACCTCCCGTTTCACCGTCATGTTATCCTCAAAAATCAGCCGGTCAAAGCCCATGGCAGTGAAAGCGTCCTTGCGGTTGTAGAAATAGCTCTTAAACGGATGGATGTAGGTGGAATGGTACCCCAGGTCGCTGAAATACTCCTGATAGCTCCATATCTCATTGTCTTTATCCAGCCGCTTGTAGGGTGATTTCGTGTTGAACAGCGCCCGGTTGGAAGTGCCGCTGAGCACCTCGAATTCTGTGGCGGAGGTCCCGCCGCCGAAGGCCGGCACCACAATCTCGCCCCGCCGCATCCTTCGGAAGTTGCGGTAGATGTTTTCTGTCAAAAACAGGCCGCTGACGGTGGTTAAATCAAAGAAGGATTCGCTCATGACCACGATGACATCGGGGGTCTCCTGCAGGGAGGTGTTTTCCGTCTGTGCCTCGTAGCGGGCAAGGATGGAGGAGACATCCTCTTCTGTATAAGGAATATTGCTGTCAGGATAGCGGGAATCGTAGTAAGCAGAGCCGATCAGGCAGTCGATGCTGTTGAGCGGCATCTCGTTGGAATGGGAGGAAACCTGCTCATAGCCCTCGATCTGGCTTGAAAACACCTGATAGGCCACGCTCTTGGTGGTGAAGGGGAAGACAAGCAGCACGGCGGCCAGCACACAGGCCTGGCGGCGCAGCTTGGTACTGACAGGGGTATGTATTTTAAAGAAATACAGCAGCGCCACATACAGCAGCAGCGCGCCGGCAGTGATCAAAAAAGTGTTATTGATGGCGATGCCGCTTGCCCCTGCGGAATCCGGGCTCCACAAATCGCCCAGATTAAATACCATGAGCAGGTCATCCAGCGCGATGCGGGTGCCCAGCTCGGCCATTTTGAAATAATCCGCCACAGCCAGCACATAAAAAGGCACACCCATCAGCAGCGCTGCCAGCCAGACCCGCTTGATAAAGGCGGTCAGCACGGCAAACAGCATGGTGAGCAGCAAGGAAGAGAACAAAAACCGCAGAAAACCAGAACTGCTGGCCACAAATACGGTGTGTGCCCAGGAAGCGTTTTGAATGGTAGTCTGATACAGCAGGATGTTTAAAAATGTGGGGAAAAGCAGGAACATCCAGAAATTAACCCGTTTGGAAACCTGCCCGGAAAACTGATGAATCTTCATAATTCCTATCACCTCATCTCCCGGTAAAATGAAAAACCGGTGTGGTTTAGTGCATAAGACCACAGCTTATAAGGGTATTATACTTCAACCTTGAAAAAAAAGCTATATTTTTATGAAAATTTCATAGCAAACAAACTGAAATTTTTTAAAATATTGGGAAGAACAGGGAAAAATCCCTAAATTCTTGACAGGCCGGCCGCCCCGGAGGTAGAATAAAACAGAAGAAAACCACTGGGGAGTTGCTGCATGACACAGTCCTTGGAAAACAGACGATTTTATAGCTTTTATTTTGGCTGGTGCTTTTTTGGCTTCGGCTTTTTTGGCGTATGCAATCGTTTGTTTCCCGGAAGCGTCTGCCCGGCAGCTTAAAGCCCGGCGGCAGTTGGCTGGTTTTATGCCCGCATTCTTGGAAGCAAGGATGCGGGCTTTTCTTATGCTTCTTTCACAAATCGGAAGGGGAAGCCCGTTTTCTTGCTCCCCGGCCTGCAGGGCCGCAGACCAGGCAGCAGAAATCATAAAAAGAGAGGGAAAAACGACATGATTATCATCCTGAAAAAGAACGCCACCCCGGAACAGATTGAAAAGCTCACCAGCGACATCCATGCGCTGGGGGTTTCCATCCACAAGATCGAAGGCGAGCACACCACGGTGTTCGGCCTGGTGGGCGATACCAGCCGCATCAACGCCAATGATCTTTCTGCCAACGAGGCAGTGGAGGCTATCCACCGGGTGCAGGAGCCCTACAAAATGGCCAACCGCAAGTTCCACCCGGAAAACACGGTGATCCAGGTGGGCGAGGCATCCTTCGGCGGCGATGAATTCCCGGTGATCGCCGGGCCCTGCTCGGTGGAAAGCGAGGAACAGATCATCGAGGTGGCCCGGGCGGTGAAGGCCTCGGGCGCCAAGCTGCTGCGGGGCGGCGCCTTCAAGCCCCGGACCTCCCCCTACGCCTTCCAGGGCCTGCATGAGGAGGGCATCCGCCTGCTGACGCTGGCCAAGCAGGATACCGGCCTGCCCATCGTCACCGAGATCATGTCCATCGGGCAGCTGGATCTTTTCGCCGATGTGGATGTCATCCAGGTGGGCGCCCGGAACATGCAGAACTTCGAGCTGCTCAAGGCGCTGGGCGGCACCGGCAAGCCTATCCTGCTCAAGCGGGGGCTGGCCAATACATTGGAGGAGCTGCTGATGAGCGCAGAATATATTATGTCGGCCGGCAACGAAAAGGTGATCCTCTGCGAACGGGGCATCCGCACCTTTGAGACCGCTACCCGCAATACCATGGATCTGTCGGCCATCCCCATGCTCAAGAGCATGAGCCACCTGCCGGTGATCGCCGACCCCAGCCACGCCACCGGCATTGCCTGGATGGTGGAGCCGATGGCCCGTGCGTCGGCGGCGGTGGGCGCCGACGGGCTGATTATCGAGGTGCACAACAACCCGGCCCGCGCCCTCAGCGACGGCAAGCAGTCCATCACCCCGGCGGCGTTCGACGCACTGATGAAGGAGCTGCGCCCCTATGTGGAGCTGACCGGCAAACAGATCTAATCAAAAGAAAGGCGGAACCCAGATGAAGGAACTGATCGTATCCCTGACGGCGCAAAAACAGGATAGAAGCTATCCCATCCTGGTAGAGGAGGGCCTTCTCACCAGCTGCGGGGAGGTGATCGCCGCCCAGCTGCCGGCCCGGCGGGCGGCCATTGTCACCGATTCCAACGTGGGGCCGCTGTATGCCGCCACGGTGGAGGCTTCGCTCCAAAAAGCGGGTTTCGCCGTTAAGACTGTCACCATTCCGGCCGGGGAAAAGAGCAAAAGCCTGGAAACCCTGCGCCAAATTTATCATGAGCTGCTGGCGGAGGAGCCCTTTGCCGTCAGCCGCACCGACCTGATCGTCGCCCTGGGCGGCGGCGTGGTGGGGGATGTGGCCGGCTTTGCGGCGGCGACGCTGCTGCGGGGCGTGCCCTATCTGCAGATCCCCACCACGGTGCTGGCCCAGGTGGACAGCTCCGTCGGCGGCAAGGTGGCGGTGGATCTGGCCCAGGGCAAAAACCTGGCCGGCGCTTTTTATCAGCCCCGGATGGTGCTGATGGACCCTCTCACCCTCAACACTCTCAGCGACCGGGTGTTTTTTGACGGCATGGGCGAGGTGGTCAAGTACGGCGTGATCCGCGACGCGGAGCTGTTTTGCCGGCTGGAGGGCTGCGCCGGACGTCTGGCATTGATGCGCCAGATCGATGATATCATCCTCACCTGCTGCGACATCAAGCGTCAGGTGGTGGAGGAAGACGAGCAGGACACCGGCATGCGGATGATCCTCAATTTTGGCCATACCTTGGGCCACGCCTATGAGAAATGGGGCCGCTATGAGACTTATACTCACGGGGAGGCGGTCTCCTGCGGGATGTGCAGCATCCTAAAGATCGGGGAGGCCCACGGCTTCACCCAGCCGGGCACCGGGGAACGGGTGCGCCGCCTGCTGGCCCGGTACGGCATCCCCACCCAGGCGCCCCGGATGGAGCGGGAGGAGCTTTCCCGCATTTTAAGCCATGACAAAAAGGGCAGCGGCGACAAGCTCACCGTGGTGATGGCACAGCAGATCGGCCAGTGCAGCCTGGTGAAAATGCCCCGGGCCCAGTTTCTCGACTGGTGTGAGGAGGCGGCGCTGTGAGGCTGAAGATCACCCCTGCCCCTCTGGCGGGGCAGGTGACGCCCCCCTCCTCCAAGAGCATGGCCCACCGGCTGATTTTGGCGGCGGCGCTGGCCGGAGGGGAGAGCCTGATCCGGGCGGTGAGCGATTCACAGGATATTCAGGCCACCATCCGGGGGGTGGAGGCCATGGGGGCGAAGGTTTCCTCCTTGGGGGAGGGAACGCTGCGCGTCTGCGGCATCCGCAGGCCCGGCGTTTGCCCGCTGATCGACTGCGGGGAATCCGGCTCCACCCTGCGGTTTCTCATCCCGGTGGCGCTGGCTGTCTGCGGCGGGGCCGTGTTTACCGGCCGCGGGCGGCTGCTGCAGCGCCCCTTGGAGCCGTACCGCCAGCTGCTGGAGCCAATGGGTGTCCGCTGGGCGCAGCAGGGGGACCGTCTGGAGGTGCAGGGCCGGCTGGAAGGGGAGGAATTCTCCCTGCCGGGGGATGTGAGCTCCCAGTTCGTCACCGGGCTCCTTTACGGCCTGGCGGCCCGGGGGCAGGGGGGCATCATCCGTCTGACCACCCCGTTGGAATCCGCCGGGTATGTGCGCATGACGCTGGATGCCCTGGCGCAGTTCGGCCTGGCGGCCCGCTGGGAAGAGCAGGCCATCGCTTTGCCGGCGGGCGCTTTGTCGCCCCGGCAGGTGCAGGTGGAGGGGGATTATTCCCAGGCGGCGTTTTTCTTTGCGGCCAATTTCCTCGGCGCCCATATCCGGCTGGAGGGGCTTTCTGCCGGCTCCCATCAGGGGGATGCGGCGGTGACGGAAATTTTGCAGCGGATGGCCTGCCCCGGTCCGCTCCAGGTGGATGTGCGGGATATCCCCGACCTGTTCCCGGTGCTGGCGGCAGCGGCAGCCCTGCGGGCGGGCAGTGAGACCCGCTTTACGGGCACCCGGCGGCTGCGCATGAAGGAAAGCGACCGCATCCAATCCACCCTGGCGCTGCTGGAGGCGCTGGGGGGCGACGCCGCCCTGGCGGCGGAGGATACGGTGCTGATGCGGGGCAGAAACGCCCTGGACCCGGGCGTTCCCCTGGCGCGGTGCGAGAGCTTTGGGGATCACCGCATCGCCATGACGGCGGCGGTGGCGGCCACCCGGATGACGGCGCCGCTCCTGCTGGAAGGGGCGGAGTGTGTGGCAAAATCCTACCCCCGTTTCTGGGAAGATTATAAAAAGTTAGGCGGTGTGATCGAATATGTCTGAGGAACTGCGCTACACCCTGTTCGGCGAGTCCCACGGGGAGGCCATCGGCGTGGTGCTGGAGCATCTGCCGGCAGGCCTGGTGCTGGATTGGGATTTCATCCGGCAGGAGATGGACCGCCGCCGGGCCCGGGCGGGGGGCTTGACCACCTCCCGCATCGAAGCCGACCAGGTGCGGGTGCTCAGCGGTGTCTTTGAGGGGCGTACCACCGGCACCCCGCTGGCGGCGGTGATCGAGAATGGAAACACCCGTTCCGGCGATTATGCCGCCGCCCGGTATCTGGCGCGGCCCTCCCATGGGGATTACACCGGCTTTGTCAAATACCACGGCTTTGCCGATTACCGGGGCGGGGGGCATTTTTCCGGCCGGCTGACGGCGCCGCTGGTGTTTGCCGGGGCGCTGGCCAAGCTGGTCCTGCGGGAGAAGGGCATCCTGGTCGGGGGGCATATCCTGCAGGTAGGCCCGGTGCGGGATGAACCCTTTGACCCGGTGGAGATCCCCCCCGCCCTGCTGGAAGCGCTGCGTTTGAAGGACTTCTGCACCATCTCGGATGAGGCGGGGCAGCGGATGCAGCAGGTGATCCGCGAGGCGGGGCAGCAGCTGGATTCGGTGGGCGGCATGGTGGAATGCGCCGTCACCGGCCTGCCCGCCGGCATCGGCCGGGAGGACGCCGACAGCATGGAGGGGCAGATCGCCCGGCAGCTGTTTGCGGTGCCCGCCGTCAAGGGGGTGGAGTTCGGCCTGGGCTTTGGCTTTGCCGGCGCCCTGGGCCATGAGGCCAACGATGAGTTTTATGCAGAAAACGGCCGGATCAAAACCCGCACCAACCACAGCGGCGGCATCAACGGCGGCATTACCAACGGCATGCCGGTGGTGTTTCGGGCGGCGATGCGGCCGACGCCCTCCATTGCGCGGCCCCAGCACACGGTGGATCTGAGAACCATGGAAAACGCCGTGCTGGAAATCCGCGGCAGGCATGACCCCTGCATCCTGCCCCGGGCGGTGCCGGTGATCGAGAGCGCGGCCGCGCTGGCGGTGCTGGCCGCTATGGGGAAGCTGGAACGGGAGGAAACAAATCCATGACAACAGAACTGGATGCTTTGAGAGAGCGGCTGGATGCCATCGACCGGCAGCTGGTCCGCCTGCTGGAGGAGCGGTTGGAGGTCTCCCGGCAGGTGGGGCTTTATAAACAGCGGCAGGGCCTGCCTGTTTTGGACCGCAGCCGGGAGCAGCAGGTGCTGGCAAGCCGGGCAGCCCAGCTGCAAAACCCCGATTATGCCCCCCAGCTGTGCAGCTGCTTTGAAGAGATTATGCACCAGAGCCGCGTGCTGCAGCAGCAGGTCTGCCACCGGCACGCCGTCGCGGTGGAAGCATCATCCCCCCGGCAGCCGCAGGCGCTGGCCGTGGCCTACAGCGGGGTGCCGGGCTCCTACGCCGAGGAGGCGGCACTGGGCTTTTTCGGCCGGGAAGCTGACCTGCGGCAGGCGCCTTCCTTCGAGGGGGCGTGCCGGATGCTTCAGCAGGGGGAGGTGCAGCGGGCGGTGCTGCCCATCGAGAACAGCTCCACCGGAGCGATCAGTGCGGTATATGACCTGCTGATCCGGTACGGGCTGTATCTGGTGGGGGAGCAGTATGTGCGGGTGCAGCACTGCCTGCTGGCCAAACCGGGCACCCGTTTGGAGGAGATTCGGGAGGTGTATTCCCACGAGCAGGGGCTGGGGCAGTCGAAGGAGTTTCTGGCCCGCCACCCGGAATGGCGGACCGAGGCCCTTTACAACACGGCGGCGGCCGCCAAGCTGGTCAGCGAGAGCCCCGGCAGGGAGAAGGCGGCCATCGCCTCCCGCCGGGCGGGGGAGCTTTATGGCCTGGAGGTGCTGGCGGAGCGCACCAATTTCAAAGAGAATAATTACACCCGCTTTGTGGTGGCCTCCGTCCAGCCGGAGTGGCCCGGGGACAGCGACAAGGTCAGCCTGGCGTTCACCCTGCCCCATACCAGCGGCAGCCTGTATGAGGTGCTGGGGCTGTTTGCCCGCCGGCGGCTAAACCTGATGAAGATCGAATCCCGGCCGGTGCCGCAGCGCAATTGGGAGTACTTTTTCTTTTTGGATTTTGCCACCGACCGGGTGGATGAGAGCCTGCAGCAGGCGCTGGATGAAGTGGCTGGCCTGACCAGGAGCATGCGCCTGCTGGGCTGCTACCGGGCGGCGGATACAGAGGAGGAATCGCAATGAAATTACTGGTGCTCAACGGCCCCAATCTGAACATGCTGGGCGTGCGGGAGCCGGGCATCTACGGGGATGTGGATTACACCCGCCTGATCGAAATGATCTGCCAGGCGGCCCAGCAGAAGGGGATTGAGGTGGAGTTCTTCCAGTCTAACTGGGAGGGCGCCCTGGTGGATGAAATCCAAAAGGCCAGAGGGGCTTTTGACGGCATCATCCTCAACCCCGGCGCGCTGACCCATTATTCCTACAGCCTGCTGGACGCTTTGAAAGCGGCGGCGGTGCCCGCGGTGGAGGTGCATATTTCCAACATCCACCAGCGGGAGGAATTCCGCCATAAAAGCGTCACGGCGCCTGCCTGCGTGGGGCAGATCTGCGGGCTGGGGGTGCAGGGATACCTGTTGGCCCTGGAATATTTTGCCGCCCGCGCAGAAGAAGTCTGAAAAACCGAAAACCGTCTCGGAAGAGGAGGTCTCCTGTTCCGAAACGGTTTTTTGCAAAAAAGAACCCCCATTGGGGGTTCTTTTTCAGTTTCTCGCTTTTTTTGCCGCCACAGAGCGGATGAGCGGCAGCAGGATAGCGGCGGCGGCTATTATCAGCTGCACCGGCACGGTCAGCTGCCAGAGCTGATAGAGCAGGTTATCCGGCGTGGTGCCTGCCATGATCTGCCGGCCGCAGAAAAAGATCAGCGCCAGCCACAGCCCTTTGGTGATGATATCCGGCACCCAGAAAGGCCAGTTGACCAGCCTGGATACCACAAACCCAACCGCCAGAGGTACGGCAAAATAGAAGAAAACCAGATAAATATCAGGCATGGGCCTCGCCTCCTTTTCATTTTCCAGCTACATCATAATCTACCGCCGCAAAAAAGTCAAGAGCAGTTGCAAATGTACCGGCAATTTGATAAAATATAAGGGCATGATTCAGAAAAAAGAAAGGAATTCGAATATATGAACAATGCGGCGATTATCGGGTTGGGTGCCCTGGGCACCTTGTATGGACAGAAGCTGAACGGATTTTTGGGCCGGGAAGGGTTCTTTTTTATCGCGGATGAGCAGCGGGTGGCGCGCTATCGCCAGCGGCCGGTATTCTGCAACGGGCAGCGGTGCGATTTCAGCTACCGCAGCCCCAGTGAGGCGCAGCCGGTGGATTTGATTCTCTTTGCTGTCAAGGCTGGCGGCCTTGCGGACGCCATTGAGACGGTCCGGCCTTTTGTGGGGCCGCAGACGGTGCTGATCTCGGTGCTTAACGGCATCACCAGCGAAGAGATGCTGGCCGAGGCCTTTGGGGCGGAAAAGGTGATCTGGTGCGTCGCCGAGGCGATGGACGCGGTCTACAGCGACGGGCAGCTGCAATATACCAATATCGGACGCTTGGCCCTGGGCAACCGGGATGGCCGCACCAGCCCCCAGCTGGAGGCGTTGGCCGCCCTGCTGAAGGCTGCCGGCATCCCTTATGAGATTTCGGATCAGATTCTGCTGCGCCAATGGGGGAAGCTGATGCTCAATACCGGCGTCAACCAGGTGACGGCGGTGTTTGACCTCAACTACGGCGGGGTGCAAAAGCCCGGCCGGCCGCGGGAGATGATGATCGGCGCCATGCGTGAGGTGGCGCAGGTGGCGCAGAAGGAGGGCATCCCCCTGTCGGAGGAGGACATCCCTGCCTGGGTGGCGCTGCCCGACCGGCTGGATGCGGAGAACACCACCTCCATGTGCCAGGATGTGCGGGCCGGCCGCAGGACGGAAAAGGAGCTGTTTTCCGGCACCATCTGCCGCCTAGGCAGAAAACACGGCGTTGCGACCCCTATCAATGATGAGCTCTACCGCCGGCTGACGGAATTGGAGAACCGGGCTTAATAAGCGGCAGGCGGAAAAACATCAGAAAGCGCAGGAGAAGATGGCTCCCGCGCTTTTTGTGTGGCGTTATCGCTTTTTCGGAGGGCGGCGGGGCTTTTTCTTTTTTCGCACCGAAAAGCCGAAGCTGCCCAGCTTTTCCCCCAGCTTAAAATATTCCCCGTGGGCAAAGGCGGCCAGGCCGCAGCGGTCCAGATGCAGCTTGCCCTCCCGGTCCAGAAGGGATTCCTCCACCTGCACCCCCAGGATATCTGCCAAAAACATGGTGTGGGAGCCCAGCTCGATTTGCTGGGTGACCCGGCATTCCAGCGCCAGGGGGCTCTCGGCCACCATGGGGCAGCCCAGGAGGGGGGAGGGCTCGGCGTGCAGGCCGGTGGCGGCGAATTTATCCATCTGCCTGCCGGAGCGCACCCCGCAGAAATCCACCGCCCGGATCATGGAGGCGGTGCTGAGGTTGATGACAAAGGCGCCGCTTTCCCGGATCAGCGGGTAGGAATACCGTTCCGGCCGCACCGAGATGTAGGTTTTGGGCGGGATGGTGTTGAGGATGCCGGTCCAGGCGACGGTGATCAGGTTGGGGCGGTCCATCCCCCCGCAGCTGACCAGCACCGGCGGCAGCGGCGCCAGCAGCGCCCCGCCCTTCCAGGAAATCTTAGCCATCCTGCTGCCCTTCTTTCTGCCCGGCGGGATGCTCTTGCAGCAGGCGGCGGTAATAGCTGCGGGTCTGGTAGAGGGCGGCCACCGGGTTGTGGCCCAGCACCCGGTCCTTGACCACCAGGGTGGTGGCCAGCGCGTCGGAGAATTTGCAGAACAGGCTGTCGTGCCCCACGCACAGGCCGATGAGCACATTGAGATCGGTCTGCTGCTTGTTGAGCAGCTTGGCCTGCAGGATGGGATTGCAGATGGATTCGCCCTGTTCGCGGATATATTCCTCCCCGATGCCGATGGAGGCTTTGGCCACATCCCCCGCCTTGCAGGCGACGCCGAAGACCTCAAAACCCTGCAGGCGGGCGATCCGGGCAAAGATGCGGCTTTCGTCGATCAGCCCGGCGCAGGTGGCGACGCCGATCTTTTTGGCGCCGATGCGGCGGGCGAATTCCAGCACCTCTTCCACCCGGGTCATGGCGCCGTAGAATTTGCCCTCCACTTCGGCGGAGGCGACAGCTGCCCGGCGGATGCCCTCGTCGTGCAGGTAAAGCTCTACCACGGCGTCCAGCTCCTCTTCGCTGAGGGCGGTGGTCAGGCAAAAATCGGGATAGGCGCTGTTGTGACGGCTGCATTGCACCGCGCCGCAGTCTACACAGCTTTTTTTCTCATGCATGGGGGTTCCCTCCGTATTGTTGACAGGTCTGGATGATTTCTTCTCGGATAAAATAGGCGGATTGCTCCGAGCAGAGCACGGTGAGCATATCCCCGCCCATCAGCTGGGCGGAGCCGTTGGGGATGATTTCTTTTTCCTGCCGGCGGATGGAGACGATCAGGCAGTCCTTAGGCCAGGGGATATCCTTGATTTTGGCCCCTTCTGCTGCAGCGCCGCGATAGACCGGCAGCTCAAAAAGCAGCTTGGCGGTGTCGGAAACATCCCCCGAGGCCGCGCCGCCGTTCTGCTTGATCAGCCTGGCCAGCAGCTGATCGTAAACCGGGACGGATTTGAGCAGGTCCGCCACGATGTAGGCGGTCAGCGACACCACCGAGATGGAGAGCAGCTCGGTAAAGGAGCCGGTCATCTCATTGATGAGGATGATGCCGGTGATGGGCGCCCGCACAATGGCGGAAAAATACCCCGCCATCGCCAGCATGACGAAATTCTGCAGATAGCCGGCATCCAGCCCTGCCAGCGGCAGCACCACCATGCCGAAGCAGCCGCCGATGAGCGCGCCGATCACTAAGAGCGGCAGAAAAATGCCGCCCGGCGCCCCGCTGCCGAAGCTGAGCATGGAAAAGAGAAATTTTACCGCCAGAATCACCGCCAGCATCCCCAGGCCGAACTGATAGCCGGAGATTGCCCCCACCAGCTGATGGCCGCCGCCCAGCACCTGCGGCAGGGTAAAGCCCAGCACCCCAGCGGCAAAGAAAGGCAGCAGCATCTTCACAAAGGTGTTTTTCCACTTTACTTTGCCATAAAACTGCTGGCTTTTGGCGATGCAGAAGTTGTAAAAGGCCCCCGCCGCCCCCAGAATGACCCCCAGCAAAAGGATCATCCAGTAGTGATAGAGGGGCAGCTTCTGCACGTTGTGGAAGGTAAAAACCGGGTCAAGCCCGAACACATTGCGGGAGATAAAATCCGAGGTGACGCAGGCGGTCATGGTGGAGAGCATCACGTCCACCGAGAAATTTTTGTGCATCTCCTCCAGGGTGAAGAGCACCCCGGCAAAGGGCGCGTTGAAGGCGGCGGCCAGGCCAGCCCCGGCGCCGCAGGTGATGAGCATTTTTTCTTCGGTGCGGCCGCGGCCCATTTTCTTTGAAAAGCCCTTGCCCGCCATGGCGCCCAGCTGGATGGAGGGCCCTTCCCGCCCCAGGGAAAGCCCCGCCCCGATGGCGATGGCGCCGCCGATGAATTTGGCGGCAATCACCCGCAGCCAGCGGGGGTTAAACAGGCCGTGCAGCTCCCCCTCCACCTGGGGGATGCCGCTGCCGCTGATCATCGGCTCATATTCCACCAGCTTGGCCACCGCAAAGGCTGCCGCCGCCAGCAGCAGGAACCAGAAGGCGGCCCATCCCAGGCTTTGCCGCCCCAGGGAGAGCATCCAGTTCATAAAGACGCCGGCCTCTTCAATGACGATGCGGTAGAGCACCGACACTAAGCTGGCCAGTGCGCCTACGGCGATGCCCTGCAGCACCAGCTGGTAGCGGAAGCTGCGCATGCGCCGGAGCGCCTCAAAGGTCGTTGTGGAATGTTTCATGGTGATTACTCATCCTCTCAACACCGGCCGGCTTGAAGGCGGCCAGGATCTACCTGTTTATTTTAGCATAAAAAATTCCCGCTTTCACCCATTTGCGGCAAATTAAGATGGATTTGCATAATTTTATAAAGAATTGCGCGGATTCTGCATTTTTGACATCATTTGTAAAAAGCGGTATGATAAAACTATCTTTTAGAGAAATCGGGCGGTATAAGAGAGGATTGCGGCAACAATGAATTTGAAAAACCTGCTTACAGCACTGATTTATCCCAGGGCATCGGGGGAAAAACGCCCCACGGTGGAGCGTTCCCGCCAAATGCATGGGGAAATCTATAAAATTGCCTGGCCCGCCACGGTGGAATCCATTTTTGTGGGCCTGGTGGGCCTGGTGGATACCATTATGGTCAGCGGGCTGGGCACCACGGCAGTGGCGGCGGTGGGCCTGACCAACCAGCCGAAATTTATCGCGCTGGCGTTTATCCAGTCGCTCAATGTGGGCGTCACGGCTATCATAGCCCGGCGCATCGGCGAAAAACGCCTCAAGGAAGCCAACAACTGCCTCAGGCAGGCGCTGTTTCTTTCCGCAGTGATCTCTGTGGTGGTCTGTCTGCTTTCCTTTGTGTTTGCCCGGCCCTATATTTTGGCGGCCGGCGCCAAAGAGGATACCATCGATATGGCGGTGGTGTATTTTCGCATCGTGATCATCGGGCAGATCTTCCAGGGCATCGGGCTCACCATCAATACGGCCCAGCGCTGCGTGGGCAACAGCAAGCTTTCCATGCGCACCAATATTGCGGCCAATGTGGTCAATATCATTTTCAATTATCTGCTCATCGGCGGGCATTTTGGTTTTCCCCAATGGGGCGTGGCCGGCGCAGCGGTGGCCACCAGCCTGGGCAGCCTGGTCTCCTTTGGGATGGCGCTGCAATCGATTCTCAGCGGCAAAAGCGTGCTTCGCCTGCGCCGCCGGGGGCGTTGGCTGCCAGAGCGGGAGATGGTCCACGGCATCGCGCAGGTTTCTTCCAGCGCGTTTTTGGAACAGGCCTGCCTGCGCATTGGCTTTTTCATCTATGCACTGATTGTGGCCAACCTGGGCACCACCATGTTTGCCACCCACCAGATCTGCATGAATATCGCCAACCTGACCTTTACCTGCTTTGACGGTTATGCGGTGGCCGCGGCCGCCATGGTGGGCCGCAGTTTGGGGGCGGGGCATCCGGATGACGCGGAGGTTTATGCCCGCAGCGCCCAGCGGCAGTCCATGGTGTTTGCCACGGCGGTGATGGCGATGTTCCTCTTCCTGCGCTACCCGATGATGCACCTGTTCAGCGAGGAGGAAGTGGTTGTCACCTACGGGGCAAGGATTTTGCTCATGCTGGGGTTTAGCGCCCATGCCATGGCCAACACCATCATTTATGCCGGCGCTTTGCGCGGCGCAGGGGACACCCGCTTTGTGGCGTTTTTCTCCCTGATCAGCACCACCGTAGTGCGGCCGATTCTCTCTTATGTGCTGTGTTATCCGATGGGGATGGGGCTGATCGGCCCGTGGATTGCCTTTATGGTGGATTTTTACCTGCGGTGTGCGCTCAACTATGCGCATTTCTGCCGCGGCGGCTGGAAGCATATCCGGCTGTGACTTAGAGATCGGGTTCGGATAGAAAAAAGAGCGGCTGCGCGGCCGCTCTTTTATTGCACAAAACCTGGATGAAGTGATGCAGTCTATGCGTCCTCCTCCACAGTGAAGACCTCCTCGATGGTCACGCCGAACACTTTGGCGATCCGCCAGGCCAGCACCAGGGAGGGGTTGTAGCGGCCTTTTTCCAGATTGCCGATGGTTTCCCGCCGGACCCCTACCCGGGCGGCCAGATCCTCCTGCTTGAGGTCAAAGCGGGCCCGGTATTCCCGGATGCGGTTATGAATCATGCTCCATCCCCCATCTTTCCCGAAAGCCTCTCCAGGCGCTGACAGCGGAATACCCCAGCACACTGGCCACCCATCCGGCCAGGATGCCGTCCAGCAGGGCGGCCGCCGGCGCATTGCCGCCAGCTGTAAGGCTGACCAGGGTGCCCAGGGCGGTGAATACCATGCCGCAGTAGAACCCCCATGCGGCGGAACGGGACATGTTTTCTTCCATCATCTCGTCGCTGGGCACAAACAAATACTGAAAATGCGCCGCAAACCCAAAAAAGCATAAAAATATCCGCTCCGGCGTGAAAATTCCGATCAGCCCCAGCAGGGAAACCAGCCCGGGCAGGGCGTATTTGATCCGAGTTGACAGCATGAAAACCCCTCCTGATGTGATAAATTTATATCTTTATGATAGAAATATATCACATTCAAAAGCTCTTGTCAACCTCCTGCTTTTCCCGGGAAATCCTTTGGCGGGAATTTTGCAAAAGAAAACCTCCGCGGCCCACGGCAGCGGAGGCGGGATCTCACATCTGTTTTTTGACGACGGCGTATTCATCGTCCAGCCTGAAATAGGGGCAGTCCCAGTTGGTGCCGCGCAGAAAGCGCTCCATTTCATCCTCATCCAGATTGACCAGGCAGCAGTAGCATTCACATTCGTCGTCATACACATAGTTGACGCAGTTCTCACAGTTGGCGGGCACGGGGAGTTCCTCCTTTTATTCCTGTTTGGCGGCGGGGCAGGGGGCAGCGGTTTGGCGGCTATCTTCAGCCGGTGCCGCCTTGGCGCGGGACATGATGCCGGCGGCAGTCAAAATGATCGCGCAGCCCGCCAGCTTTGCGGGGGAAATATGCTCCCCCAATAGAAGCCAGCCGAAAAACTCGCAGCTGATGGGTTCCAGCAGGCTGAAGATCGCCGCGTTGGAGGCCCCCAGATATTTGATTCCCAGTTGCAGGAAGGTCATGGCCAGCACCGCGATGCACAGGGAGATAAGGAACAGGATCAGCATGGCCCGCGCGGGCAGCACAAAGCGGATGGAACGGGTGGGAATGTTGTAGAGCAGCATCCCCATCGACACGGTCAGCGACAGATAAAAGGAGAGCTGGAAGGGCGGCAGGTCCTTTAAGCCGAATTTTTCGATCCCCACCAGATAGAACGCATAGGTCAGCCCGGAGCCGCCGGCAATGAGCAGCCCGGCGGCAGCGGCTGCATGGCTGAAATCCAAAAAGCAGCAGACGCCGATGATGGCCAGCGTCAGGGCGATCAGCTTGCGCCCGCCCAGCCGCTCGCGGAAGAAGATCCGGCAAATCAGCGCCACGCACACCGGGTATAAAAAATGCAGTGTCGTGGTGGTGCCGATGCCGATCAGCGGATAGGCCAGATAAAGCATCAGGGAGGTGGTGCCCCGGCCGAACAGGCCGATGAGCAAAATAGCCCCCAGCGTTTTGGCTGGCAGGCGCAGGCTTTGCCGCTGGAAGGCCAGAATCAGCAGCAGCGCAGGCAGCGCCATGAAATCCCGGTAAAAGGTCAGCGTCTCCGGGGTGGCGCCCATCTCATAGGTGTAGCTTGCCAGCACTGGGGTGAAGCCGAACAGCAGCGCCGACGTCACGGTAAAGAAGAGTCCTTTGATGTTCAACGCAAATCACCTCATTTTCCAAAACGCGGGGAACATTCACTCGGCGGCCGGGACTGCAGCCAGGGCATCGGTCAGCTGGGCGATGGTTTCCTCCAGATAGGCGAGGCTGGGCTCCGCCTTGCCGGTGAGCAGCTGCCCGGCGCGTTCCACGGCGGCCTCCAGCCGGGACCAGGTCTCCGGGTCGGCGTCCTTTGCTTTGCGCTTAGCCGCTTGGCCGATCATATCCTGCAGCTTGCGGTAACCGGCGATCATGACGCGCTCCTGATCCAGCTCGCTGAACAGGTCGATCAGGCGCCATTTTTTGTTGTTTTCCGTGATGACGGCCTTGAGGGGGATGGGCGGCACCTGATGCTCCCGGAAGAGGCGGAACATCTCGTTCATCCGCTTCTCGGTGAAGGAATTCATAATCAGCACCTCAGATTCCACCCCGGGGCCGGTGTATGCCTCCCCGCTGGGGCCGAAGCCCACCAGTCCGGCGGCATAGCCCAGGGTTTCTCCGAGCATCTCGTCGGTGATGGTCCGCACCGGGACACGCATTTTGGCGAACACCCGGCGCACCAGCTGCCCTTTTTCTGTGGACTCTTCCAGATGATAGAGGAGGACCTCCTCCTGGGCGCGCTGCAGGTTCACTTTCATGGAATCATGCTCCTTTCCTCTTTCGATTGGCGTCAGGCGCCGCTGCTTTCTTTGCGGAACACCAGAAATTTGCTGAACAGGTAATTGAGGATAATCACCAGGATATTATCCAGCACTTTAATGAGAAAATCCCAAGCGGGGAAGAAGTGGACCCCCACCGCCATCACGGCGAAATCCAGCACGCAGGATACCGCCCTGGCGGAGAAAAAGGAGACCGCCTCCCGCCGCAGCACAGCGGGGCGCCAGCTTTTGCTCTCAAAAACGAAGATTTTGTTGGTAAAAAAGGCGTACACGGTGGAAAGGGCAAAGGCCAGGAAGGTGGCGGCCAGATAGGGCATGCCCATACTGCGGGTGAATACCCAGTACAGCGCCAGATTGACCAGGGTGGTGGTCACCCCCACAATGCCGTATAGAAATAATTCCCGCATGAGCGGCAGATATTTTTGCATGAGCGCCTTCAACAGCCCAAAGCCTCCTTTTTGGAGCGGCGGCGCCGCTCTTTACCACGGTGCAGAAGAAAAAATCCACGGCAGGGAACGGGCAGCTGCGCCGCCCCTCCCTGCCGGGAAGCTTCAGTCCTCTGTTTCGCCGAAGCGGATTGCCAGATAGGCCTTGACAGCCCTGGCCGCCCCCTCAAAGCCCAGCCGGCGGGTATTGAGGCACAGGTCGTAATTCATGGCGTTTTTCCACTCCTGGCCGGTGTAGTAGCGGTAATATTTTGCCCGGTATTCGTCGGTTTTGGCGATCAGGCGCTCCACCTCCTGCTGGGGCAGGGAGTTGATCTTCATGGCCTCCTTCAGGCAGAAGTCCCCGTCCGCGTAGATGAACAGCCGCACCAAGTCCTCCCGCTGGCGCAGGACATAATCCGCGCAGCGGCCGATGATGATGCAGGGCCCTTCGTCGGCCAGGCGGCGGATGATGCGGGCCTGGTATTCAAACAGGTTGTCGTTGCTGACAAAACCGGCGCTTTCCGGCGGGACCACCGTGCCCGGACGCCCCCCGCGGATGCGCTGCCAAAAATCCGGCTTGAGCCGCTCATCCGAGAACAGCCGGGCGTTGATGCCGCTGTCCTCCGAGGCGAGGGTGATGATCTCCCGGTCATAGCAGGGGATGCCCAGCTCCGCGGCCAGCATGCGGCCGATGGTTTTGCCGCCGGAACCGTACTGCCGGGCTATGGTGATGAGAAAAGGTTTCATGATGACTGCGCCTCCTTCGGCTGGCGGGGGTCATTCCCCCAGATAGGCTTTTTTGATGTCCTCGTCATCCATCAGCTGGTGCGCGTCCCCGGTCTTGACGATGACGCCGGTTTCCAGCACATAGGCCCGGCTGGCGATGGAGAGGGCCTTTTTTGCGTTCTGCTCCACCAGCAGCACGGTGGTGCCGGCGGCGCTGACCGATTCAATGATTTTAAAAATTTCGCTGACAAACAGCGGTGAAAGCCCCATGGAGGGCTCATCCAGCAGCAGAATCTTGGGCTTGGCCATCAAAGCGCGGCCCATGGCCAGCATCTGCTGCTCGCCGCCGGAAAGGGTGCCTGCCAGCTGGTTTTTGCGTTCCTCCAGCCGGGGGAAGCGCTCATAGACCTTTTGGAGCGTCTCGGCTGCTTCCTCTTTTTTGCGGGTATAGGCGCCCATCTTCAGGTTTTCCAGCACCGTGAGCCCGGCGAAAACCCGGCGCCCCTCCGGCACATGGCCCATCCCCAGGCGCACGATGGCATGGCCCGGCAGCCTGGTGATATCCCTGCCCTCAAAGATCACCTTGCCGCTCTTGGCAGAGAGCAGGCCGGTCAGGGTGTGCAGGATGGTGGTCTTGCCGGCGCCGTTGGCGCCGATCAGGGCGACCACTTCCCCCTCGTTGACCTCGAAGGAGACATCCCGGATGGCATGGATCATGCCGTAATATACATTTAAGCCGTGAGCTTCCAGCATTGCCATAAGCGTCCCCTCCTTATTCGCCCAGGTAGGCGACCACAACATCCGGGTTGTGGAGCACCTCGCCGGGCGTTCCTTCCGCCAAGAGGCGGCCGAAGTTCAGTACGTACAGGTATTCGCAGATGCCGGAGACCAGCTTCATATCATGTTCGATGAGCAGGATGGTCACCCCGAAGCGCTGGCGCACCAGCTGGATGGTTTCCATCAATTCGCCGGTTTCCTGCGGGTTCATGCCGGCGGCAGGCTCATCCAGCAAGAGCAGCTTGGGGTTGGTGGCCAGGGCGCGGGCAATTTCCAATTTGCGCTGGCGGCCGTAGGGCAGGTTGGAAGCCCGATAGGCGGCTGCCTCCTCCAGCCCGAAGACCGAGAGGATCTCCAGGGCGCGGGCATCCATCCCGCGTTCCTTTTTGCGGTAGCTGCCCAGGTGGAAGACGCTTTCTGCCAGGGTGTAGGGCATCTGGTTGTGCAGGCCCACCTTTACATTATCCAGCACCGTCATGCCGGGGAAAAGGCGGATGTTCTGAAAGGTGCGGGCGATGCCCATTTTGGAAATTTCATGAGGCGTTTTGCCGATGATATTTTCCCCATCCAGGCGGATGCCGCCGTCGGTGGGGCGGTAAACGCCGGTGAGCATGTTGAAGACGGTGGTTTTACCGGCGCCATTGGGGCCGATCAGTCCCACCAGCGCCCCTTTGGGGATGGAGAGGTTCAGTTCGTCCACCGCCCGCAGGCCCCCGAAGGAGATGCCCAGGGAGGTGACTTCCAGCATGTTGGCCATGGTTATCTGCCCCCTTCCTGTGCTTTTTCCAGTTTGGCCTGTTGGCGCAGGCCGCGTTTTTCGATCAGGCGCTGCTTGAATTTGGAGTTGTTGAAGAGCATCATGGCAATCAGCAGGATGGCGTACAGCAGCATGCGGTAGTCATCCACAGCGCGCAGCATCTCGGGCAGCACGGTGAGCAGTGCAGCCGCGATAATGGAGCCCCAGATGTTGCCCAGGCCGCCCAACACCACAAAGACCAGGACCAAAATGGAGGTGTTGAAATCGAATTTGGCCGCCACCAGCGTGGAGGAATTCATGGAATAGAGCGTGCCGGCCATGCCGGCCAGCGCCGCCGAGATCACAAAGGCCATCAGCTTGTAGCCGGTGGTGGAGATGCCCACGCTTTCCGCCGCGATGCGGTTATCCCGCACCGCCATGATGGCGCGGCCCGCCCGGCTGTTGATCAGGTTGAGCACGACGAACAGCGTGATCAGAATCAGGATAAAGCCCATGGTGAAGGTGGAGATCCGGCTGTTGCCGCTTAAGCCCATGGGGCCGTTGATGATCATTTTGCCGCCCTCGGCCAGCTCGAAATTCTGCTCGAGCATGCTGAAGTGCAGGCCGTTCTCATCCTTGCCCAGATACATGATGGTCACCAGGTTGCGGATGATTTCCCCAAAAGCCAGGGTGACGATGGCCAGATAGTCGCCTTTCAGCCGCAGCACCGGCACGCCGACAATGACGCCGGCCACCGCCGCAAAAATGCCGCCCACAATCATGGCCAGAAACAGCCGCAGGGGGGAGAAGGCGATGACATCCTGCAGGCAGTAGGCAGCCACCGCGCCGGAAAAGGCCCCCACGCTCATAAAGCCGGCGTGGCCCAGCGAAAGCTCGCCCAGGATGCCCACCGTCAGATTCAGCGAGACGGCCATGACGATATAGACGCAGATGGGGATCAGCTGCCCGTTCAGGCTGCTGGAGATGTGGTCCGTGTAGACCAGCACCTGCATCACCAGATAAAACACAATGACCAGGCCATAGCAGATGGCGCTGTTTTTGGCGGCGGGGGAGAGAGGCTTTTTCAGTTTTGTTTTCATGGCTGCCACCTCACACTTTCTCGCTCTGCTTTTTGCCCATCAGGCCGTCCGGCTTGATCAGCAGCACGACAATCAGCACTAAAAACACAATAGCGTCCGAGAGCTGGGTGTCGATGTAAGCCTTGCTGAAATTCTCAATGATGCCCAGCAGAATACCGCCGATCATAGCGCCGGGAATCGAACCGATGCCGCCGAATACCGCTGCGGTGAAAGCTTTAATGCCGGGCATGGCGCCCAGGGTCGGGGTCATGACGGGGTAAGCGGAGCACAGCAGCACGCCGGCCACCGCCGCCAGACCGGAGCCGATGGCAAAGGTGAGGGAAATGGTGGTATTGACGTTGATGCCCATCAGCTGGGCGGCGCCTTTATCTTCGCTGACGGCGCGCATAGCGGTGCCCAGCTTGCTTTTAGAGGTGAAGATCGTCAGCGCTGCCATTACTACTATGCAGGTGACAACCGTGACAATGGTGATCACCGGGATGGAGAGCTGCCCGCCGAACAGCTTGATGCTGGCATTGCCGACAATGGAGCTGAAGTTTTTGGGGTTGGAGCCCCAGATCAGCAGCGCGGCATTCTGCAAAAAATAGCTGACGCCGATGGCGGTGATCAGCACCGCCAGAGAGGAAGCGCTGCGCAGCGGTTTATAGGCAAGGCGCTCGATGGCGACGCCCAGTACGGCACAGATGACAATGGCCATCCCGACCGAAAGAAATGGTGAGACGCCCAAATATGAGGTGGCGCAAAAGGAAACATACGCCCCCACCATGATCACGTCCCCGTGGGCGAAATTGAGCATTTTGGCAATGCCGTAGACCATCGTGTAGCCCAGGGCGATGATTGCATAAACGCTGCCCAGGCTGATCCCGTTGATCAGATTGAATAGAAAGTTCATGCCACACACCTCAGTTCAAGTTTTAGATCATGGCGCCTGGCATAACAGGCGCCGCCCATGACCTTTGAAAGCCTGTCCCGCCGCGCGGGAGAGACAGGCCCTCAAAGCTCATTCCCGCCGCAGGGCGGGAAAAGCAAAAAAGGAGGGCTCAGTGCATGCGCCCTCCTTCTGTTTCAACAGGTTAATCCAGTCCCACGTAGGCGCCGTTCTGGATGACCATGCCCTTCGGCTCCTTGGAGACAGCGCCGGTGCTGTCCCAGGTGATGCCGGTGCCGGTCAGACCGTCCATGGTGATGGTGGGGAAAGTCTCCATCATCTTTTCGCACAGCTCCTCCGCCGTCATATCCGGGGTGCAGCCGGCAGCTTCCAGAGCGGCCTTGTAGGCGTAGATGCAGTCATAAGCATCCGCCGCAAACTGGTTGGGAACAGAGCCGTATTTTTCCTGATAGGTGGTGACAAAGTTTTGAGTCATCTCATCTTCGGCGTCCGCATTGAAGGGGGTCAGCAGCATGACGCCTTCAGCCAGGGAGGTGTCAAAGCCTTCCACCGTCAGGATGCCGTCCATGCCGTCCACGCCGAAGAAGGCGGGATGATAGTCCATGTTGTTGGCCTGGGTCAGAATCAGGGAAGCGGGGGTGTAGTAGATGGGCAGGAACACCAGGTCGGCCCCGGCGTTCTTGGCCTCGCCCAGCTGGACGGTAAAGTCGTTCTCGCTGGAGGTGGTGAAGGTGGATTCGCTGACAATCTCCAGGCCGCGGGTCTCGGCTTCGGCCTTGAATTTGTCAAAAATCCCCTTGGAGTAGGAGTCGTCGTTTTTGTAGATCACGGCGATCTTGGTGCCCAGGCCTTTGTCGGCAATATACTGGGCGGCAGCGGTGCCCTGGTTGGGGTCGGAGAAGCACATCTGGAACACGTTGTCCTTATCCGCGATGACCGACGGGCCGGAGGCGGAGGGGGTCAGCGTAAAGATGCGGTCGTTATAGCATTCCACCGAGGTGGCCTCGCCGGGGACGGTGGTCACCGAACCCATGGAAAGCTGCATGCCCCAGTCTTTCAGGGAGTTGTAGGCGTTGACGGCCTTTTCGGGGTCGTTTTCATCGTCGGCGTATCTGAGTTCAAACTGGATACCGCCCATGGCGTTGATCTCATCTACGGCGATCTGAGCGCCGTTCTGCACGGCGGTGCCGTAAATGGCTGCGCTGCCGGTCAGCGGACCGGTGCCGCCAATCTTAAAGGCAGCGCCGCTGGGGGCTGTGCTGTCAGCGGAAGCAGTGGAATCCGTGCCAGACGCGGCGGAAGAAGTCTCCTCCCCGGAGCACCCGGCAAAGACGCCGGCTGTCATCATGACTGCCAGCATCAGGCTTAAAAATTTTTTCATGCTTTGTTTCCTCCTCATGGGGTTGTTGTTGGCGGCAAAATCCATGGTGCAGCCAACAACCCAAATTACCTCATTATTATACTATAAATTATGGGAAATGTACCCTGTTTTTACCGAAACTTGATTTTTTTATGTAAAATACCGATTCTGTTTGTCGTTTTCAGGCCATTTTTCAGCATACTTCCAAAGGCGGCGGCGGGCATCTTTCACAATATAAAACAGAAAAGAAAAGGCGCCGGGATCACCGGCGCCTGCAAAATCAGTCCATGCCAGCAATCAGGCGGACCATTGCTTCATCATCCACAGGGTTTTATAAAATTCCGCGATATAGTCATCCATCAAAGCGGAGATGCTGTAGAAAGATTCCTCATCGGCAGCTTTTTTGATTTCCCTGGCCTGGGCCAGCAGCGCCTCATAATCCTCAATCAGCACAGGCATCATGGCCTCCGGCTCTGCAAAGCCGGGAGAGGGCTCGGGGATATCGCTCGCGGCCAAGAGCTCCTTCATGGTGGAGAGAGGCTGGCCGCCCAGCATCAGGATATTTTCGGCCACAGCATCAACGGCTTCGCTGATGAAATCATAATATTCCTCCAGCTTGGCATGCAGGGTGAAAAAACCGCGGCCTTTTACATACCAGTGAAAGTGCTGCAGCTTGTGGGCTTCTACCGCCAGGTTGGCCAGCAGATGGTTGAGCTTCTGTTCCATCGGTCAAACCTCCTTTTGCCGGGGCTTATTTCTTATCTTTGCGCAGGCAGAGGAACCAATCCAGGCAATACTGCTCGCCGGTCTGGTTCTCCATGCGCTCTTTGGCGGTGCCGCAGCTGCCGGCCGTGGGCACCAGCACATCATCGCCGGGGCGCCAGTCGGCGGGTGTGGCCACATTTTCGGCGTCGGCCTTCTGCAGGGCCAGGATGATGCGCTTAATTTCGTCAAAATTGCGGCCGGTGGTCAGCGGATAGTAAAGGATGGTGCGGATCTTGGCCTCGGGATCGATGATAAACACCGCCCGCACCGCCTGGGTGTTGGACTGGCCGGGCTGGATCATGCCGTATTGATTGGCAATTTCCATGCGGATATCCTCGATCAGCGGGAAGGTGATGTCAATGTTCTTTTTGCCGTTCCACTCCAGCTCCTGGATTTTTCTCAGCCAGGCGATGTGGGAGTAGATGGAATCCACCGACAGGCCCAGCAGCTCGGTGTTGAGCGCCCTGAATTCCTCGATCATGGAGCCAAAGGTCATAAATTCCGTGGTGCAGACGGGGGTGAAATCCGCCGGATGGGAAAATAGGATCACCCATTTGCCCTTATAATCCTCCGGAAACTTGATATTGCCCTGGGTGGTGACCGCCTCAAAAGCGGGGGCGTCATCGCCGATCAGGGGCATTTTGGGGTAGGCGTTTTCCATTTCAGATTCCTCCTTGCAGTTTGATGTCCCATGCGCAGGCTGATTAGCTTAAGCTAATTAGCCTGCGCTAACAATATAGCATATTTCCCGGCGGCAGGCAAGAGGGGATTGCCGCCGGCCGCGTTATTCTATGCCCTGGACGCGGCAAAAGTTCCTGCAGCTGCGCCTTTGCCTGAGGCATAGGATGAGCAGGGAGACCTTTTTCTTGACAGCAGGAACAGGATATGCTACACTGCAATAAATTAGGTATATCTAATTTTATTTTTAGGAGTGATAAAATTGCAGCAATATTTTCTAGCTTTTGCGCTGACGCTGCTGGCAGGCCTTTCCACCGGCATCGGCAGCTGCATCGCCTTTTTGACCAAGCACACCAACAGGCGGTTCTTATCGGTGAGCCTGGGCTTTTCCGCCGGGGTGATGATTTACGTTTCCTTGGTGGAGATCCTTGCTGAGGCCAACGCCTCCCTAAGCGCAGGGCTGGGGCAGCGCTTGGGAAACTGGGCGGCGGCCGGGGCCTTTTTTGGCGGTATGCTGCTGGTCGCTGTAATCGACAAGCTGATCCCTTCGGAGGAAAATCCCCATGAGATCCGCTTGGTGGAAGAGGAAGAGGATCACCAGCCCCGCAAACTGATGCGCATGGGTGTCTTTACGGCGCTGGCTATCGCCATCCACAATTTCCCGGAGGGGTTGGCCACCTTTGTTTCCGCCTTGCAGGAGCCCAGCATCGCCATACCCATTGTGGCAGCCATTGCCATCCACAACATCCCGGAGGGGATCGCCGTTTCGGTGCCGATTTATCATGCCACCGGCTCTAAGCTCAAAGCGTTCCGGCTGTCCTTTCTTTCCGGCCTGGCGGAACCGGCAGGCGCTCTGATCGGCTGGCTGATTCTTATGCCGTTGATGAGCGACACTTTATATGGGCTGATTTTTGCAGCGGTGGCAGGGATCATGGTGTTTATTTCCTTCGACGAGCTGTTGCCCGCCGCCCGGGAATACGGTGAGCATCATCTGTCGCTGTACGGGCTGATTTCCGGCATGGTGGTCATGGCGGTGAGTCTGCTGCTGTTTTTATGACC
>CAJFPC010000031.1 GCA_904398325.1 Candidatus Neoruminococcus faecicola
AAGGATAAAGTGGCCAAGGCTGAATGATGGTTCCGCAGCTATTTGCAAGAACGATGAAAAGGGGCGGCCTTTGGCCAGCCCCTTTTTTTTGGGTAAGGAGGTTTTTACGATGATTTTGGAGCAATTCTCCCTGCAGGGAAAAACAGCTGTCGTTACCGGCTGCCGTACCGGTATCGGCCAGGGCATGGCGGTAGCGCTGGCCCAGGCGGGTGCCGATATTGTGGGCGTGGGCGACCGAGGCTTTGACGATACCCCCCGCCTGGTGCAGGAGGCCGGGCGCCGGTTTGTGGGCCTTCAGGCGGATCTGAGGGACCCTGCCAACGCCCGGAAGGTGGTGGAGGAAGCGGTGGCTGCCTGCGGCGAAATCCATATTCTGGTCAATAACGCCGGCATGATCCGCCGCGGGGAATCCCTCACCTATACCGAGCAGGACTGGGACGATGTGATGAATCTGGATCTCAAGACCCTGTTCTTCCTCTCTCAGGCGGCGGCCAAGCAGTTTGTCCGCCAGGGCGGGGGCGGCAAAATCATCAGCGTGGCGTCGGTGCTCTCCTTTCAGGGCGGCATCCTGACGCCGGCCTACACCTCTGCCAAGAGCGCCGTCAAGGGCCTGACGATGACGCTGGCCAACGAATGGGCCAAATACGGCATCCAGGTCAACGCCATCGCCCCCGGCTATATCGCTACCGACCTGACCGAGCAGCTGCGGCAGGATGAGACCCGCAGCAGGGATATTCTGGCGCGCATCCCGGCCGGGCGCTGGGGCACCCCGCAGGATCTGATGGGGCCGGTGGTATTTCTCGCCAGCCCGGCCTCGGATTATATGACCGGCTTCACCCTGGCGGTGGATGGCGGCTGGCTGGGCCGCTGAAGGGGGCGCACTATGACAAACGTGCAGGTGAAGGAACAGATGCGCGGCCAGCTGATCGCGGTGCTGCGCTTGGAAGAGGAGAAGCTGGCCGAGGCGGCCTGCCGCCGGCTGTATGACCATGGCATCACGGTGCTGGAGGTGACCTTTTCGGTGCCGCATGCCCCGGAGCTGATCGCCCGGCTGCGCCGCCAGCTGCCCGGCGCCCTGGTGGGGGCCGGTACGGTGCTGACAGCAGAAGAGGCCCGCCTTGCCCTGCAGGCAGGGGCGCAGTTTGTGGTGTCACCCTGCGTATCAGAGGAGGTGGCCGCCTGCTGCCGCGAGGCGGGGGTGTGCTTCTGCCTGGGGGCTGCTACCCCCACCGAGGCCTGGCGGGCCCACCAGCTGGGCAGCGACCCGGTCAAGCTGTTCCCGGGGGAGTGCCTTTCCCCTGCGGCGGTCAAGGCCATCCGGGCGCCGATGCCCTTTTTGGACCTGGTTCCCACCGGCGGGGTCAATCCGGAAAACCTGCCCGCCTGGAAAAAGGCCGGCGCCTTTGCGGTGGGGCTGGGCGGTTATTTGACCGGCGGCATCACCTGGGAGACCCTGCCGGACCTGGATGAGCGCTGCCGGCTGCTGCTGGCGGCCTGGCAGGCTTAAGGAGAAGGAGGGAGATATCATGCCGCAAGTGCTGCTGTTTGGTGAGCCGATGGCCCTGTTTACCGCGGTGGAGGAGGGGCCTCTGGCCCAGGCGGAGCGGTTTACCCGTTCCCTGGCGGGGGCCGAGGTCAATGTGGCCATCGGGCTGCGGCGCCTGGGCCACAGTGTGGCCTATGCCACCCGGGTAGGGGATGACCCCTTGGGGGAGTATATTGCCGGTGCCCTGGAGCGGGAAGGAATCGGCACGCAGCTGCTCAGCCGGGACCCGGTCTGGCGCACCGGGCTGCAGCTCAAGGGCCGCACCAGCCGGGGAGACCCGCAGACAGCCTATTACCGCAAGGGGTCGGCCTTCAGCCATCTGACAGCGGAGGATATCGACCGGCTCCCGCTGGAGGGGGTGCGTCTGGTCCATGTGACCGGCATCCCGCCGGCGCTGTCGCCGGAATGCCGCGGCGCCTCCCTGCGGCTGATGGAGCGTGCACGGGAGCAGGGCATTTTTGTCAGCCTGGACCCCAACCTGCGCCCGGCCTTGTGGGAGAGCAGGGAGGCTATGCGGGAGACCATCCACCGCATGGCGCGGCTGGCGGATCTGTTTTTGCCCGGCGAGGAGGAGGCCAAGGAGCTTTCCGGCTGCGGGACACTGGAAGAGATGGCGGATTTTTACCACCGGCTGGGGCCGGGGGCCGTCATCATCAAAACCGGCAGGGAAGGGGCTTATTTCAGCGCCAAGGGCCAGTCCGGGCGGGTGCCCGGCTTTGCCGTGGATCGGGTGGTGGATACCGTCGGCGCCGGGGACGGCTTTGCCGTGGGGGTGCTCAGCGCCTGGCTGGAAGGGCTGCCCCTGCCGCAGGCGGTGTGCCGGGGCAATGCCATCGGCGCCATGCAGGTGAGCGTCCAGGGCGACAACGAAGGCCTGCCCACCCGGACGGAGCTGGAGGATTTTTTGACCCGCAGCCGCTGACGGAGCAGGCGGTGCTGCCGGTCTAACGCAACAGGAAAGGAAAGAGAGAGTATGGAGAAATTTTTCAAGTTTCGGGAAAACGGTACAACCCCCGGCCGGGAGGTAGTGGCGGGCCTGACCACCTTTTTTGCCATGGCATACATCATTGTGGTCAACCCCACGCTGCTCAGTGAGACCGGCATGGAATGGGGCGCGGTATTTCTGGCGACCATTATTTCGGCGGTGATCGGCACCCTGGTCATGGGGCTGGTGGCCAATGTGCCCTATGCGCTGGCGCCGGGTATGGGGCTCAACGCCTTTTTCGTCTATACCGTCTGTTATTCCATGGGCTTCACCTGGCAGGAGGGCCTCTCGATGGTGTTCATCTGCGGGCTGTTCAATATCCTGATTACCGTCACCAAGATCCGCAAGGTGATTATCCGCGCCATCCCCTCCAGCCTGCAGAACGCCATCAGCGGCGGCATCGGCATCTTTGTAGCCTATCTGGGGCTGCTCAACGTGGGGGCACTCACCTTTGATTCCGGGGTGCCGGCGCTGGCGGTCTTTGACAGTGCGGCGCTGCAGCTGTTCCTCATCGGCCTGGTGCTGACGGTGGTGCTGCTGGTGCTGCAGGTCAAGGGAGCTATCCTGATCGGCATTGTGATCACCACGCTGCTGGGCATCCCTATGGATGTCACGGTGACCAGTGAGACCATCGGATTTTTTGAGGCCTGCCAGCAGCTGCCCGCCACCTTCTGCGCCATTTTCACCAGCGAGGGGCTGCCCTCTCTGTTTGGGGATCTTTCCCGTCTGCCGCTGGTGCTGACCACGATTTTCTCCTTTGCGCTGTCGGATACCTTCGATACCATCGGCACCTTTATCGGTACCGGGCGCCGCACCGGCATCTTCAGCGAGACGGATGAAGAGGCGATGGTTTCCACTCCCGGCTTCCACTCCAAGATGGACAGGGCTCTCTTTGCGGATGCCACCGCCACCTCCATCGGTGCGATTTTCGGCACCTCCAATACCACCACTTATGTGGAAAGCACCGCCGGTATCGGCGCCGGCGGCCGCACCGGCCTGACCAGCGTGGTGGTCGCCCTCTGCTTTGCTGCCAGCGCGTTTCTGGCGTCCTTTGTCAGCGCCATCCCCTTTGCGGCCACAGCGCCTGCGCTGGTGGTGGTCGGCGTGATGATGCTTTCCGCCTTCCGCGAAATCCACTGGGACGACTTTGTGGAGGCGGTGCCGGCCTTTTTCGCCGGGGTGTTCATGGCGCTCTGCTACAGCATTTCCTACGGTATCGCCGCGGGCTTTATTTTCTACTGCATCACCAAGGTCTGCAAAAAAGAGGCCGGCAAGGTCCACCCGGTTTTGTGGGTCGCCACAGGGCTGTTTTTGCTCAATTTCGTGCTGCAGGTTGTGCTGCCCATGTGAAGCTTTGGATCAAAAAAAGGAGCCCGCAAGGGCTCCTTTTTTGATCCAGGGGCTGGAACGGACAAGCTATTCAACTTTTATCATTACCTGAAAATTAACAGTGTATTTTCTGTGTAGTTGTGATGCTAATTTTGCCCGTGAATACACTGTTTTTCCAAAATATTGAAATTATAATTGAAAAGAAAAAGCCCAAGAATCTGCATATTCATCGCGTTTCTTGGGCTTATTTTTTGCGCAGTGAGCTCGCGCTATCTGGCTGAGCCGGCCGGCTGGGGTTGACGCGGGCAGCGGCTTTGCAAAAAGGAAAAGAGGGGTTGCGCGGCAGGGCCTTGCCGCATGCCGGGCGAAGCGCTGGCAGGCATATCCCGCCGCAGAGAACGGGCCCGCGCTGGAGGCCGGTTTCTGTCAAATAAAAAAGCACCCGTACGGGTGCTTTTTTATTTGGCGGAAAGAGAGGGATTCGAACCCTCGGAGCGCTATTAACGCTCACACGATTTCCAGTCGTGCGCCTTAGACCAGCTCAGCCATCTTTCCACAGCGTATCACTGACGCTTAATTATTATAACCGTGTTTGAGCGAAAAGTCAACCACATTTTTTATGGGGACAGTATTTTTTTAAACTGCCTTGTCTGGCCTGGCATCCTGTATTATAATAGAAAAGAATTATCCTGAACGATATACGGAGGGAACCAAGATGAAACGCATCGAGATCAAAACGCTTTCTGCCGACCCCGGCGCCTACACCGGCGGGACTATTACCGTCTGCGGCTGGGTCCGCAATATCCGCATTTCCAAAAGCATCGGCTTTATCGAGCTCAATGACGGCAGCTCCTTTGCCAACCTGCAGGTGGTGGCGGAGGAGTCCCGGCTGGAAAATTTTGCGGCGGTGGCGAAGCTGAATGTCGGTGCGGCCCTGTCCGTGCAGGGAGAGGTGGTCCTCACCCCGCAGATGAAACAGCCCTATGAGCTGCACGCTGCCAGCATTGTGGTGGAAGGGGAATCCACCCCCGATTACCCGCTGCAGAAAAAACGCCACTCCATGGAATTTCTGCGCACCATCGCCCATCTGCGCCCCCGCACCAACACCTTCAGCGCCGTATTCCGGGTGCGGTCGGTGGCAGCCTATGCCATCCACAAGTTTTTTAATGAGCGGGGCTTTGTCTATGCGCACACTCCGCTGATTACCGGCAGCGACTGCGAGGGCGCCGGCGAGATGTTCCGGGTCACCACGCTGGATCCGGCCAACCCGCCCCTGCGGGAGGACGGCACGGTGGATTTCAGCCAGGATTTCTTTGGCAAGATGACCAGCCTGACCGTCTCCGGCCAGCTGGAAGGCGAGTGCATGGCCATGGCCTTCGGCAAAATCTACACCTTCGGGCCCACCTTCCGGGCGGAAAATTCCAACACCCCGCGGCATGCGGCGGAATTCTGGATGATCGAGCCGGAGATCGCCTTCGCCGACCTGGAGGACGACATGGAGCTGGCCCAGGCCATGATTCAGTATGTATTGGCTTATGTGATGGAGCATTGCCCCCAGGAGATCGATTTCTTTAACAATTTCTTTGACAAGGGTCTGCGGGAGCGGCTGGAGCACATTGTCCGCTCTGACTTTGCCCGGGTGACCTATACCGAGGCGGTCAAGCTGCTGGAGGAGCACAAGGATCAGTTTGAATACCCGGTTTACTGGGGCTGCGACCTGCAGACGGAGCATGAGCGCTATCTCACCGAGCAGGTTTTCCAGCGGCCGGTGTTTGTCATCGATTACCCCAAGGAGATCAAGGCCTTTTATATGCGCCTGAACGACGACGGCAAGACGGTGGCGGCGATGGATCTGCTGGTGCCCGGCATTGGGGAGATCATCGGCGGCAGCCAGCGTGAAGAGCGGCTGGATGTGCTCACCGCCCGCATGCAGGAGCTGGGCCTGCGGGAGGAGGATTACAGCTGGTACCTGGATCTGCGCCGTTATGGCGGGGCCAAGCACGCGGGCTACGGCCTGGGCTTTGAGCGGCTGATTATGTACATCACCGGCATTTCCAACATCCGGGATGTGCTGCCCTTCCCCCGTACCACTGGCAGCGCCGAGTATTGATCCTGCCGGACGCGGCAAAGGAAAACCAAATGCAATGCCGGGGCGTTCCCCCGGCATTTTGTTTTGCCGGGATGCGGGCGCTAAAAAAGGCCGGGAAAGCTCCCGGCCTCTTTTTGTTTTATTTCCCATGGTTTTTTATCCAGGCGGCGGCGTAGGGGCAGGTGGCGGCTGCGGTGCCGCCGCGCCGGCGGATCTCCTTGAGGGCGGCCTCGACCAGGCGCCCGGCCACACCCTGACCCCGCAGGGCGGGGGAGACGAACGTGTGATCGATGCACCAGCCCCCCGGCTCCACCTGGGGGAAGGTGATTTCCGCCGCCAGCCGGCCGGTTTCATCCAGCAGGAACAGACGGTTTTCTCCCTGCTCCAGTTTCATGTCTCTCTCCTTTTAGGGGCGGCAGAGGGCTTTTTGCCTGCCTTCTGCCGGGTCAGCTCGTAGCTCAGGCCGATCAGCTGGCGGATGGTTTCCTCCGGCAGCGGGCCACCCAGCAGGATGCCGAGCCAGTGCTCTTTATTCATATGGTAGGCCGGCAGGATGCCCGGCGTGCGGCGCAGCCCGCTGGCAAGCAGCGGGTCGCATTTTACCTCCAGCAGGTCGGCTGTGCCGCTGCCTGCAAGGCCCAGCTTTTCCCGCTGCACCGGCAGGATCAGGGCGTACCATTTGCGGTTTTCCCGCTGGCGCAATACGGCGGCGCCGGGCAGCGCTTCCCCCCAGGGGTTATCCGGCTGGGTGCCGTATTGCTCCCGCACATGGCGGAGCACTTCTTCCCGGGTCATGGCGGCGCCTCCTGTCAGTAGAGATGGGGCGGCAGCTCCATCTGGTTGAGGTCATCCTGCATGATGGCCATGGAGACAATGGCAAGCCCGAACAGGGAAAGCAGCACATACAGGACGCTGCGGTCGGTGCGGGAGATCACCATCAGCGCCCGGCCCATTTTATAATTCCAGAAAACCGTATAGATGCCGCAGGTGATGATGGAAAACAGCACCACCAGAAAGCCGTCGGTGTTCCACTCCTTCGGATTGAGGCGGCAGGCGATGTTGTTGATGCAGGTCATCCAGTATAAGGCATAGATGCCGCAGGTGACGATGCTCAAAATAATGCAGACGACAATGCTTTTTCTCACAAGAAAGCCTCCTTGGCGGCCGCGGCGGGGATGGGGCCCGGCTCACAGGCACAGCAGATTTCGGATGATGCCCCAGAGAATCAGTGCGGCCAGCAGCAGCGCGCCGCCGGTGCTAACGATCCGCGGGCTGGGCTCCCATCCGCGGATGCGGCACAGGGCATAGTACCCCAGGTATCCGGCCAGCAGGGGCGAAAGCAGCCACAGGCCCATATTATAAGAGAAGGCCAGCCCAAACTGCCCGCGGCTCAGCGCGATCAGCGCAGAGGTGATGCCGCAGCCGGGGCATTTCAGGCCGGTGGCCATCCGCCACAGGCAGGGGATGCCAATACCGGTGGCAGAAACCCAGAGATAGTATATCACGCCGCCCAACAGCAGCCAGAGGGGCCACAGAGCGCGTTTCTGCACGGCGGATTCCCCCTTTTCCTTGAGTATAGCAGTTTTCCCGCAAAAAAGGAAGTATCTTGTCGGCAAAAGCCACAAGGAACGGCGCCTTTGGGCTGGAAGTCTGTGTCAATTCCACAGAATTTGCAGGAATATCAATTTTAACTTGCAAAATTAGGGGAAACGGAGTAAAATAGAGCCGTTGCAATTACAGTTCTGAATGTTTGCTAGGGGGTCTTTGTCATGGGGCTGAGAGAATATTCCCGCGAAGAGCTGCGAAAGGCTTATGAGGGATGGAAAAAGGAATACGACGCGTGGAAGGCCAAGGGCCTGAAGCTGGATATGTCCCGCGGCAAGCCCAGCACAGTCCAGCTGGATCTTTCCATGGATATGATCACCGGGATGCAGTATGAGGATTATTTCACCGACGACGGTGTGGATATCCGCAATTACGGTATGCTGGAGGGGCTGCCCAAATGCCGCGCTCTCTTTGCCCAGCTTTTGGGCGTGCAGCCGGAAAACGTCATTGTGGGGGGCAATTCCAGCCTCAACCTGATGTATGATGCGGTGGCGCGCTCCATGATTCTGGGTGTGTGCGGCGGCACCCCCTGGATGAAGCAGGGCCGGGTGAAGTTCCTCTGCCCGGTGCCCGGCTATGACCGGCATTTTGCCATCTGCGAGCAGATGGGCATTGAGATGGTCAACATCCCCATGCGGGAGGACGGCCCGGACATGGACCTGGTGGAGCAGCTGGTGAACACCGATCCGGCGGTCAAGGGCATCTGGTGCGTGCCCAAATACTCCAACCCCAGCGGCATCACCTACTCCGATGAGGTGGTCCGCCGGTTTGCGGCCCTGACGCCTGCGGCGCCGGATTTCCGCATCTACTGGGATGACGCCTACGCGGTGCACGATCTGTATGAGGAGGGCGGCGACAAGCTGCTGGGCCTTTATGAGGAGCTGAAGAAAAACGGCAAAGAGGATATGGCCTACCTGTTCACCTCTACCTCCAAGATCACCTTTGCCGGCGCCGGTGTGGCGGCGATGGCGGCCTCAGAGCGGAACATCCAGTCCATTTCTTCTATCCTCACCATCCAGACCATCGGCCATGACAAGGTCAAGCAGGCCATGCTGGTCAAATATTTCCAGAATAAAGAGGGCATTCTGGCCCATATGAAAAAGCATGCCGCCATCATGCGGCCCAAGTTTGAGGCGGTGCTGGGGCTGCTGCGCGGCGAATTGGCCCCGCTGGAAATCGCCCGCTGGACCGAGCCCAAAGGCGGGTATTTCGTCTCGGTGGATGTGCTGCCCGGCTGTGCCAAGCGGGTAGTCGCCCTGTGCAAGGAGGCGGGCGTGGTGCTCACCGGCGCCGGGGCTTCCTTCCCCTATCAGAAGGACCCGCAGGACGCCAACATCCGGCTGGCCCCCTCTTATCCCCCGGTGGAGGAGCTGACGCAGGCCATGCAGCTGTTCTGCCTGGCAGTGAAGCTGGCCGCCGCGGAAAAGCTGCTGGAAAACTGAACCTGACCGCATAAAAACGCGCCCCCGGCATCAAAAACCGGGGGCGTTTTGCATTTACGGCTGCCGGCCGGAGGCGGAATCCGCCTGCCGCAGCAGCTCTTCCGGCTGCAGGCCGAAAAGCTCTGCCAGAGCGATCAGGTTGGCGGTGCTGGGGTCGCTCTGGCCGGTTTCCCATTTCGAGACGGCCTGGCGGCTGACCCCCAGGGCTTCCGCGACGAATTCCTGGGTCATGCGGCAGCGGGTGCGCTGGGCGCGGATGGCCTGCCCCAGCGAGCGGCACACCTCGGCGCTTTGCCGGCGCTGCGGCTGGCTGTGCAGCCAGCGGAGCATCACCCGCGCCGCCAGCACGCAGAGAAACAGGATCCCTCCCAGAAGGGCCGCCCAGAGAACCAGGTTGAAGAGTAAAAATAAAGTGGAAATCTGCATGGAACAAGGCCTCCTTTTTTGCAATCCTAACAAAAAATACCGGTTGCGTCCACCAACAGCAGCGCAACCGGGATCACAGGCGGTGATTATTATGGGGCGAGGATCTTGTCGTAGGCCAGCTTGCCGTTGCCCTGAAAAACAACCATCCCGCACTTCACAAAGCCGTTTTTAACCAGCAGGTGCTGCATGCGGCGGTTGGGGAAGTCCGTATCCACCCGGATAAAGCGGATTTGAGCCTCCCGGCACAGCTGTTCGATCAGGCCAAAGGCGGTGCCGGTGAGCCCTTTGCCGCGGAATTCACGGGAAAACGCCATCCGGTGGACGACGGCGTAGGGCTCGCCGCTGCGCCACTGCCCCTGGATTTCCCGATAAGCCGGCTCGCCGTCAAAATCAAGGCATAAATATCCGGTGATCTTCTGGCCCTGGCGTACCGCATAGCCTTTTCCACTCTCGATATCCTGCCGCAGGATCTCCCGGTTGGGGTAGTCCCCGGTCCACTGGGTAAAGCCCTGTTCCTGCTGGAAGGCCCGGCCATCCTCTATGATTTGGAGGCAGCGCTCCAGCTCCTCCATCCGGGCGGGCGTAAGCGTATACATTCCGGCATTTCCTCCTGCTCCTATTTGAGCTATTATATCACAGGCAGGCGCTTTCTGTCACCGGGCGGGAATTTCTTTTGCCTCTTTTCTTAAGAAAAGCATTGCAGGAAGCGGCAGAAATACAGTATAATAAATGCGGTATTTTATCAGGCAGGAGGAACGAAACATGAAGGACCGCTATATCAGCCCCTTTTCCACCCGGTACGCCAGCGAGGAGATGCAGTATCTCTTCTCGGAGGATAAGAAGTTCAAAACCTGGCGCCGGCTGTGGATCGCCCTGGCCAGGGCGGAGCATCAGCTGGGGCTGCCGATTACCGAAGAACAGATTGCGGAGCTGGAAGCCCACAAGGACGATATCAACTATGAGGATGCCGAGCGCCGCGAGCGGGAGACCCGCCACGATGTGATGAGCCATGTGTATGCCTATGGCCTGCAGTGCCCCAAGGCGGCGGGCATCATCCATCTGGGGGCCACCAGCTGCTATGTGGGGGACAACACCGACATCATCGTCATGCGGGAGGCTTTGGGCGTGGTGCGCCGCAAGCTGATCAATGTCATCGCCCTGCTGGCCAAGTTTGCCCGGCAGTATAAGGAGATGCCTGCGCTGGCCTATACCCATCTGCAGCCGGCGCAGCTGACCACCGTGGGCAAGCGCGCCACGCTGTGGATCAACGAGCTGCGCATGGACCTGGAAGAGGTGGAGCACCGCATCGGCCATCTGGCCCTGCTGGGGCAGAAGGGCACCACCGGTACCCAGGCCAGCTTTATGGAATTGTTTGAAGGGGACAGCGCCAAGGTCAAGGAGCTGGAGCGCCTTATCGCCGGTGAGATGGGCTTTGAGAGGGTGGTGCCGGTTTCCGGCCAGACCTATTCCCGCAAGATCGATTACCAGGTGCTTTGCTGCCTGGGGATGATCGCCCAGTCCGCCAGCAAGTTTTCCAACGATATGCGCCTTCTGCAGAATTTCAAGGAGATGGAGGAGCCCTTTGAGAAGCATCAGATCGGCTCTTCCGCCATGCCCTATAAGCGCAACCCCATGCGCAGCGAGCGCATCACCGCCCTGGCGCGGTATGTGATGGTGGATACCCTCAACCCCGCCTTCACCGCCGCCACCCAGTGGTTTGAGCGTACGTTGGATGATTCCGCCAACAAGCGCATCGCGGTGGCAGAGGCCTTTTTGGGTGTGGATGCCATTCTGGGCATTATGCTCAATATCTGCGACGGGCTGGTGGTCTACCCCAAGGTGATCCATCAGCGCATCATGAACGAGCTGCCCTTCATGGCCACCGAGAATATCATGATGAACGCTGTCAAAAAAGGCGGCAACCGCCAGGAGCTGCATGAGAAACTGCGGGTCCACTCCCAGGCGGCGGCCCGGGTGGTCAAGGAGGAGGGCGGCAAAAACGACCTGATCGACCGCCTGCTGGCCGACCCGGACTTTAAGCTGGAGCGGGATGAGATCAGCGAGATCCTTGACCCGGCCAAATTCACCGGCCGCAGCAGCCAGCAGGTGGAGGAATTCCTGACGGAATATATCGACCCCATCCTTGCGGCCAACGCGGGCATCCTGGGGGAGAAGGCCGCCCTGAAGGTTTGACGCCTCCGAATTGACTTTTTGGCCAAAGGCCACTATAATAACAAAAGGATTTTTTGCAGGATGACAAAAAGCCGCCGCTGGTGGCTTTTTGCCTTTCTGAAGAGAACAAGACAGTTTGGAGGATAACCGGATGAAAAAAAGAGCAGGGAAACTAAGCTTTTTTCTCATGTTGGTGCTGATCCTGGCCATCACGTACCTTTCCTTTTTTGGAATTTCCACCACCTATGGCGACGTGACCACCACCTGGATCAAAGGGGCGGATGACATCCGCTGGGGCATCGATATCCGCGGCGGCGTGGATGTGACCTTCAGCCCCGCCGACGGGATGGACGCCACCCCCGAGCAGATGGAGGCGGCCTCCGCCATTATGGAGACCCGCCTGGTTTCACAGAACATCACCGACTATGAGCTTTATACCGATACGGATAATGACCGCATTATTGTGCGCTTCCCCTGGCAGGAGGGCGAGACGGATTTTGACCCGGAGCGCGCCATTCAGGAGCTGGGTGAGACTGCCATCCTCACCTTCCGCGAGGGGGCGGAGACGGATGCCTCCGGCGCCCCCGCCGGCGTCACGGCGGAAAATATCATCCTGCAGGGCACGGATGTGGAAAGCGCCCAGCGGGCTTATTCCAACGGGCAGTATGTGGTGCTGCTGACCTTCTCGCCGGAGGGGACGGAGAAATTCGCCCAGGCGACGGAGGAGCTGTACGGCCAGGTGATCTCCATCTGGATGGATGACACTATGATCTCGGCGCCGCAGGTCAATGCCGTCATCACCGGCGGCGAGGCCACCATCGAGGGCAGCTCTTCTTCTCCCTTCACGGCGGAGAGCGCCAAGGCCCTGGCGGACCGCATTAACGGCGGCGCCCTGCCCTTTAAGCTGGAGACGGAAAATTACAACACCATCTCGCCCACCCTGGGCCTGGGTGCCCGCGACCTGATGGTGGTGGCCGGGGCCATTGCCTTTGTGCTGGTGGCGGTTTATATCGTGGTGCTTTACCGGCTGCCCGGCTGCGTGGCGGTGATCGCCCTGCTGGGGCAGGTCAGCCTTTCTATTGCGGCGGTCAGCGGCTTTTTCGGCAGCATCCCCTCCTTCACCCTGACGCTGCCCGGCATTGCGGGCATCATCCTTTCTATGGGTGTGGGCGTGGATGCCAACATCATCACCGCCGAGCGCATCAAGGAGGAGATCCGCTCCGGCAAGTCCCTGGATTCCGCCCTCAAAACCGGCTATCAGCGGGCTTTTACCGCCATCTTTGACGGCAACCTGACTGCGATTTTCGTGGCGATCATCCTCATGGGCTCCTTCGGCCCGCCGGACAGCATCTTCGCCAAGCTGCTGAGCCCCGTTTTCCGCTGGTTTGGCCCCTCCACCGCGGGGGCGGTTTACTCTTTCGGCTATACCCTGCTGGTGGGGCTGATCTTCAACTTTATCATGGGGGTGTTTGCCTCCCGTGTGATGCTCAAGGGCCTTTCCAAATTCAAGGCGCTGCGCAATCCGGTTTTGTACGGCGGGTTGAGAGAAGGCCAGGAGAACAAGCTTTCCCACATCAATTTCTGCAAAAACCGCAGGATATATTTTTCCATTTCGCTGGTGCTTATTTGCGCTACCTTCCTGTATGCGGTCATCGGCGGCGTGGAGCTGGATATCCAGTTTAAGGGCGGCGCCATCCTCACCTACAGCTATGAGGGAGAACTGGACGAGGGCGCCTTTGAGCGCGCGCTGGAGGAGCAGCTGGGCGGCCAGGTGAGCCTGCAGGGCGCGGAGGACAACGTCAGCGGCAGCCGGATCATCATGGCGACCCTGGCGGAGGATCAGGGCATCGATTCCGAGGTGCAGTCGGCAGCCAATGCGGCGCTGCAGCAGCAGTTTGCGGAAAATAACCTGCAGCTGCTCTCTGCCAATACGGTGGACCCGACCATCGGCGGCGAATTCTTCCAGAAATCCCTGGTGGCCATGGCCTTTGCCGCGGTGGTGATGATTGTGTATATCGCCTTCCGCTTCCGCCGCATCGGCGGCTGGTCAGCCGGCTGCATGGCGGTGCTGGCGCTGCTGCATGATTCCATCATGGTGTTTGCCACCTTCGTGTTCCTGCGTATCCCGCTGGATGATAATTTTGTGGCGGCGGTGCTGACCATTCTGGGCTACTCCATCAACAACACGATTGTCATTTATGACCGCATCCGTGAGAACCGGCGCCTCTATGGCCGGTCGATGCCGCTGGAGCAGCTGGTCAACGATTCGATCAATCAGACGCTCAAGCGGTCGGTGCGCACTACCGTTTCCACTATGCTGACGCTGGTGGTCATGTGCGTGATGGCGGGCATCTATCAGGTCAGCTCCATCCTCACCTTCTGCATCCCGCTGCTGGTTGGCCTGACGGCAGGGCTGTTTTCTTCGGTATGCCTGGTGGGCCCCCTGTGGACCATGTGGCAGGCGCATGCATCCGGCAAAAAGAAAAAGGCTTAATCTTCTGCAGAAAAAAACCGCCCCATCGGGGCGGTTTTTGGTTTACAAAAGCTAACTATTTTGGGCGGAATGTGCTATACTGATGGTGGCGGCTTTTACCGGTTCTTCAGGATGATATCCCCCAGCAGTGCGGCGATGGCCGCTGCTGCCAGGGCGGCGGGGGCGGCCTCCAGGCAGCCGGCCCGCAGGGCCAGCAGTTCCGATAGATCCCCGCCCTGGCCGGCCAGATACATGGCCAGCACCGCCACAAAATAGTAGAGAACAGTCACCAGCAGCCCGATGCGCAGAATCCACCGGGAGCAGGGGTTCAGAGAGGTTCGCATGGCTGCGGCTCCTTTCGCATTTGCTGGCTTTATCATAACAAAAGCGGCCCGGTGGGCGCAAGGCAGAAATTTTACCGGTTGAGGAGGATTTTTCCATGTTTGCAGGGGTATCCAGTGCGTGCTTTTATCCCGAAGTGACAGAACAGGCAGTCACCATCCTGGGGCTGATGGGCATCCCGTATGCAGAGCTTTTTATCAACTGCGATTACGAAACGCAGCCGGATTATGTCCGTCAGGTGCGCCGGAGCGCCGAGGAGTTCGGGCTGGAATTTGTCAGCGCACATTCCCATCTTTCCGCACTGGAGCATTATCTGTTTTTCTCCAATTACGACCGGCGCTTTGCCGAGGGGCTGGATTCTTACCGGCGCATCTGCCAGGCGGCGCTGGGATACGGTGCGAAGCTTTTGGTGTTCCACGGGGCCTTTAAGGGCTGCAAGCTGCCGCTGGAGGAGTATGCCGAGCGCTATTATCTGGTGCACGATGCCGCCCGCCGGGAAGGGATTCTGCTGGCTCATGAGAATGTGGCCCGCTGTGTGGGGTGGGACCCCCGCTTTTTTGAGGGGATGCGCCGTTTGAGCGGGGATTTTGCCTTCACGCTGGATATTAAGCAGTGCGTCCGCTCGGGGGTGGACCCTTTTGAGATGCTGCGGGCGATGGGGCCGGGGCTGGCCCACCTGCATATCAGCGACCACGACCGCACCCGCGACTGCCTGCCGCCGGGGGAGGGGACTTTCCCGCTGGGGGATTTTCTCAGCCAGGTAAAGGCGCTGGGATACCAGGGGGCGGCGATGATCGAGCTGTACCGGGAGAATTTTCACCGGATCCGGGAGCTGAAAAAGAGCTATCTGCTGCTGGAAGAGCAGTGCGCAGAGTGAGAAAATTTTGATTAAATCCTGTTTATTTTTTATAAATAAACAGGATTTTTTAATATTTAAACACATAATTTAGGGCATTTTCGAAGTAAAAGCGACAATAAAGTCGTATTATGTCGAAATAGAAGGCCTTGAAAAATTTTACAAATAGTGTATCATTGACAGGTGAAAAGGAGTGAACCGAATGGAAGGTGATGTTTTGCTGGAATTGACGGGCCCGGATGCAGATCAGTTCTATGGCGTCTGCGCCGTCAGCCGTGGATGCAGGAGATGCTGGCCCAGTGTCAGTGCAGAACGGGCGGAGCTGGAAGAATGGATCCGGCTCTGCAACCGGCTGGGCGTGTCGGAAGTGCATCTGGAAGACCTGCTGGATGATTTTCTGGCCCGCTGACCGCCGATGCCCTGCGGCCGCTTTCCCACTGGAAGATGCCGGAAGAATATGCTATAATATAATTGAAAATAAGCTCGGTGCCCGATCCGCCCGGGAGCGCGGCGGCAGGCGGCGGCTTTTTGCAGAGCGCCGGTTTTGCGCCGGCAGCAGGAACCGAATCTGACAGGAGGGACGTGCAATGAAATGCCCCTATTGCGGCTATACCGAAAGCAAAGTGGTGGATTCCCGCCCAACGGATGAGGGGGAGCGTATCCGCCGCCGCCGGGAATGCCTGAGCTGCGGCAAGCGTTTTACCACCTACGAGGTGGTGGAGACCACCCCCATCATGGTGATTAAAAAAGACCTCTCGCGGGAGGCTTTTGACCGCAGCAAGCTGCTGCGAGGCCTATTGCGCGCCTGCGAGAAGCGCCCGGTGCCGGTGAGCGTTTTGGAGGGTATTGTAAACGAAATCGAGGCCAGCATCTCCAATTCGCTGGAGCGGGAGGTGCCCTCGGAGCAGATTGGGGAGCTGGCCATGGCCAAGCTCAAAGAGGTGGATGAAATCTCTTATGTGCGCTTTGCCTCGGTCTACCGGCAGTTCAAGGATATCAATTCCTTTTTGGCGGAATTGCAGAATATCCTGGAACAGAAAATGTGAGGCGCCCTATGCAGACAGAAAAGCTTTATTATGCAGACGGCCGCCTGTTTGCCTTCACTGCGCAGGTGCTCAGCTGCCGGCAGGAAAAGGAAGGCTGCTGGGTGGTGCTGGACCGCACCGCCTTTTATCCTGAGGGAGGCGGCCAGCCCGCCGACCGGGGCACCCTGGAAGGGCTGCCGGTGCTGGATGTGCAGGAGCGGGACGGCGAGGTGCGCCACCGGCTGGCATCCCCGCTGGCGGCGGGCAGCACCGTCACCGGCCGGGTGGATGAGCTTTGGCGGCAGCTGATGACCCAGCAGCACACGGGGGAGCATATGCTCTCCGGGCTGGCCTACCGGCATTTCGGGTGTAATAACGTGGGTTTTCACATCGGGCAGGAGAGCGTGCGGGTGGATTTTGACCGCCCGCTGGACAGCGGCCAGCTGCAGTTTCTGGAAGAGGAGGTCAACCGCGCCATCTGGGCGGATCTGCCGGTGCGGGGGTATTATCCCGACGCCGCAGAATTGGCCGGGCTGGATTACCGCAGCAAAAAGGAGCTGGAGGGCCCGGTGCGCATCCTGACGATCCCCGGGTGCGACTGCTGTGCCTGCTGCGGGCTGCATGCCGCCCGCACCGGGGAGGTAGGCCTGGTCAAGATCATCAGCGCCCAAAACTACAAGGGCGGCGTGCGCCTGGAGCTGCTGTGCGGGCGCTGGGCACTGGAGGATTATGCGAAAAAGCACAGCCTGCTTACCGGTATTGCCCAGCGCTTCTCGGTGAAGCCCTATGAGGCCGCCTGCGCGGTGGAAAAGCTGGAGGAAGAGCTGGCCGCCGTCAAGCTGCGGGCGGACGGGAACTTTCAGCGGTATTTGGCCCTGGCGGCTGCCGCGCTGCCGGATACCGGGCGGGCGCAGGCTTTCTTTGAGGAGGGGCTTTCTCCCGATGACCTGCGCCGCTGTGCGCTGGCCTTCAGCGCCCGCACCAGCGGGCCGGTGGCGGTGTTCTCCCCGGCGGGGGAGGGTTTTCAGTATGCCCTTTGCCAGCGGGACGCGGATGTGCGCCCCTTTGGCAAGGGGATGAACGAGGCGCTGCGGGGCCGGGGCGGCGGCCGTCCCGAACTGGTGCAGGGCCGCACCAGCGCCAGCCGGCAGGAGATTGAGGCCTATTTTTCTTTGTGACAGCAAAAAAAGCACCCCATCCGAATCCGGATGGGGTGTATTTTTTATGGCCATGCTGCCGGTCAGAAGAGATTGCGCAGCGTGGGGGCTTCCGCCTCCCAGATATGATCCACCATGGAGCGGATATGATACAGCTCCGCTAAAAATTCGCCGGATTCCTGGGTGTCGTGGCTGGCCAGGGCGGTCAGACGGGCCACCAGGCCGCTGATTTCCCCCAGCTGCGCGTGGCCTACCAGGCGGATGAGGGTTTGTTGCGCCTGGTCCCATTCCTTGACGAAGGCGGCACTTTCTAAAAGGGCGGCGGTGTGATCCTCCTCCGCCAGGATGATGAGGGTATCCAGCCGGTCGCTGAGCTGATGGGAAACATACCGTACCCGCAGCATAGAGTAGCAGGAAAATGTTACCAGCGCCAGCATGATGGCCAGGGCGATCCAAAAACGCTTCATGTCACCGCTCCTTTTTCACCAGCAGATAGTCGGCGCCGCTGCCCGCGCTGAGCAGAAAGACCTCCTGGACGGTGCAGCCTTCCGCCTGCAGCAAGCCGGCCAGCCAGCGCTCGCTCAGGTTGCAGGCGGCCAGGGCCTTTTTCTGCAGCACACCGTCGCTGATGATGACCCGGGGCGGATTATCCTGCCCTGGGGGCGGCGGGATCTGCAGGGTCTGGGCGGTGGCGGGCCGATAGGGGAATTTTTGATAAATGGAAAGCTTGCCGGTGGTCTCCACAATGGCCAGCTGCACCTCGCTTAAGTCAAAAATGCCGCTGCCCCGCAGCTGCTCCATCAGGTCGTCCAGGGAAAAGCGCAGGTCGCGCATTTCCTTCTGGTTAAGGCGGCCGTTTTGAATGATGACGATGGGCCGCCCTGAGATCAGCCGCCGGGCCAGGGGGGATTTGAGCGAGAGCGCGGAGGAAAACACCTCGAAGCACACCAGCGTCAGGATGGGGATAATGCCGGTGACCAGCGGGATTTCCGTCTCCTCGATGGGCAGGGTGGCGATATTGGAGATCAGGATGGTGATCACCAGATCAGAGGGCTGCAGCTCCCCCAGCTGCCGCTTGCCCATGATGCGGGTGCCCAGCACGATGATGAAATATAAAATAATGGTTCGGATGAGAACGATGAGCATGCCCGGCCTCCTTGCAATGGTTTTCTGCTCCTAGCATGGACCGGCGGAGAAAATATATTCTTCCCGGGGGATTTTTTTTGCTTTTTTGCCCAAACTAAAGGCAGCTTTTGATTGCAAAAGGAGGCGTGAGGCCATGCTGGACAGCCTGGCGAAAAAATGGCGCCGCAGCGCGCGGGAAAGCTATGAGGACCCTGCCCCGCCGGAGGGGATGACGCCTCTTTCGGCCAGCCTGGAGGAGAATATCATCGCCATCCGGCAGGCAGCGGCCAATTCGGGGGATCTGGTCATCAAACGGCTGGTCACCGCCGGCACCGAGGTAGCGCTGCTGATGACGGAGGGGATGTTCAGCCTGACCGCCTTCGCGCTGCTCCTGGCTCAGACGCTGCCGAATTTAAAGGACTGCAGCGGTCCCGAGGAGGTGTTGGAATGGGTGCGGCGCTACTCCATCCTGGGGGCGGACCAGGGGGAGGTGCGCACCCGGGAGGAGGTGTTCCGGCTGATGATGAGCGGCTTTGTCCTCCTGCTGGTGGACGGCTGCGCCGTCGGGATCAACCTGGGCATGCAGGGTTTCAGCTTCCGCGGTATCGGCGAGCCTAACTCCGAGGTCAACGAGCGGGGTTCCCGCGAGGGTTTTGTAGAGCCGCTGCGCATCAACCTGACCATGGTGCGCCGCCGGATGAAATCCCCCAACCTGTGTTTTGAGTTCATCCAGGTGGGCGGCAAGGTGAAAACGGACGCCGCCCTCATTTATCTGAGCGATATGGTATCCGGCCGGCTGCTGAGGCAGATCCGCTCCCGTCTTTCCCAGGTGAATATGGACGTAGTGCTGGAGACGGGCTACCTTTCCCCCTATCTGGAGCAGGGGCCTCTTTCCATTTTTTCCGGCGTGGGCAGCACCGAGCGGCCGGATACCCTCTGCGGCAAGCTCAGCGAGGGGCGGGTGGGCATCATGCTGGACGGCACCCCCTTTGTGCTGGTGGTGCCCTATCTGTTCACCGAGCATTTCCAAAGCTTTGACGATTATGCCCACCGGCCTTATTATGCCTCTTTTATCCGGCTGCTCAAGTATATCTCCTTCCTTTTCACCATCCTGCTGCCGGGGGGCTATGTGGCGATGGCCAACTTCCACCCGGAGCTGTTCCCCGAGGTGCTTTTATACAACGTGGCCCGCAATGAGCTGAAAACCCCTTTCCCCCTGATGATGGAGGCGGTTATTATCTTTTTTATCTATGAAATCATGCGGGAGGCCGGCCTCAGGCTGCCCCGGCCGGTGGGCCATGCGGTGAGCATTGTGGGGGCGCTGGTCATCGGGGATGCGGCGGTGACAGCCGGCATCATCGGCGCGCCGATGGTGATGATTGTGGCGCTGACGGCCATCAGCTCCTTTGTGGTGCCCAGCCTGTATGAGCCGGTGACGGTGCTGCGCTTTGCCTTTATCCTCATCGGGGGGATGACAGGGCTGTTCGGCATCACGGTGGGGCTGGCGGTGGTGATCCTCAACCTGTGCTCGCTGGTGTCGCTGGGGGTCAGCGATACGGCGGGGGCGGCGCCCTTTGTGCCGTACAGCATGCGGGATATCTTTATCCGCGCCGGGTGGAAGACTTTGGAGAAAAAACAGCTGAATGTGGAAGACCTCCCCGGCGAGAAACTGAAATGAGGTAGAATTTGTGGCAAGACAGATCAGTCTATCCCAGTTGATGGCGATGCTGCTGCTTTCGCGGCTGTTTGCCGCCATTGCTGCCGGCCCCTGGAAGGTGGTCAGCGGCGGGGAGGCGGTGCTCTCCATCCTGGCGGCGGCGGGAATGGAAGGCGCCGTGTGGATTCTCTGCTGCGCCCTGGCCAAAAGGGGCGACCTTTATGACCAGCTGGCCCGCCGCAGCCGCCTGCTGGCCGGGCTGGTGGCGGCGCTGTATGCGGCGTTTTTCCTGGTGTGGGCAGCGGATACGCTGGCCACCTTCACCTACCTGGTTAAAACGGAGTTTTATCCCCAGGCGGGGACGCTGGTGTTCCTGGTGATTATGGGGGCGGCAATCCTCTATTCCGTCATGCTGGGGGTGGAGGCGGTGTCCCGCATGTCCTTTTTAGTGGTAATTATCGCCGGGGTGGCGCTGGGGGCGGTGTATCTGAGCATGGCCGACGAGGTGGATATGCTCAATTTTGTCATGCCGGCCTCCCTGGGCCCGGGGCAGGTGCTGGAAAATACCCCCCTGCTCTTCTCCCGCTGGAGCGAGGCGGCGGCCTTTTTGTTCCTGGCGCCGCTGGCAAAGGGCAGCTGGAGGAAGGGCGTCTTCTGGTTCTGGGCGATCTGCCTTGTTTTTTACGAGGTCACCACCGTTTATCTGACCGGGGTGATGGGCGGATATGGCGCGCTGCAGAATTATCCGTTTCTGGCGCTGCTTTCCATGACCGAGCTCTCGGTGCTGCGGCGGCTGGATGCGGTGTACCTGATGGTGTGGATTTTTGCCGCCTTTCTGCGCACGCTGGTGTTTTTGCAGGCGGCCTCTATGGCGGCGAGCCACCTGATGCAGCCCCGGTCGCGGCCGCGCTTCCGGGTGATTTCGGCGCTGCTGGCCGCACTGGCAGCCTATTTTATCAGCGATCATCTGTTTGTGATGATGGACTGGAACCATCTGGTACAGACGGGGCTATTGTTTTTGTGCTTTCTGGTGGTGCTGCCGGCGGTGGTTTTGCTGCTTGGCAAGAAGGAGGTGCCGGCATGAGGCGGGCGGTGGCTGGCTGCCTGCTGGCGGCCCTGTTGTGCCTGACCGGCTGTCTGCCTAGCACGCCTCTCAGCCAGCAGGCGATAGTGCTCTGCATGGGGATCGATTATTCCCCCATACAGAAGGAGTATCAGATGACGGTTCAGGTGATGGATATCCGGGAGGAAAAAGATCAGGTGATCTGCTATACCGCCGGCGGCCAAAGCCTGCGGCAGGCAGCCGACGAATTGGGTAGGGTGGCCGGGAAACAGATTTTCAGCGGGGATTTGCCGGTGCTCTTTTTGGGCAGCGGGGTGCGCTATGAGGAGCTGGACGAAATCTGCCTCTATTTTGAGGAGATGATGCCCCTGCGCCCCAAGACCCAGGTGGCTTTCAGCCCCTTGCCGGTGGCCCCGCAGATTGCGGCCAGCGAAGAAAACCTGGGCAAGCAGCTGGAAAGCGCGATCCAGGAAGGGGAGGCCCAGGGCGGGCTGATCAGCTGCCCGATTTTTCAGCTGAAAAGCCAGGTCAGCACCGGAGGGATGATTCTGGCGCCCTGCCTGATGCTGCGCTCCCGGCCGGAAAGCGAAGGGGAATTGTTTGTACAGGCGGAGGATGTCATTCTATATACCGGCGGGCAGTTTGAGGGCACCCTTTCCCGCCGGGAGGCCCAGGCGGTGAACCTGCTTTCCTTCACCGGCCATGAGAGGATGCAGATTCCCCTCTCAAAAGAGGGGGTGCTGGAGGTGGTCAGCCGCCGCCCGCAGGTGCAGGTCAGCTGCCGGGGGGAGGAGCTTTCTGTGCAGATCGGCCTGACGGTGAACGGCAAGCTGCGGGGGCTGCCGCCGGGGGAATACCATCCCGGCCTTGCACAGCAGGCAGCCCAGGTGCTGCAGGGGATGATCGAGAACACCCTGCGCCGCCGCCTGGAGGAGGGCTGCGACGTTTTTGGATTGGAGCGCTATGTACGCAAATATCAGAACGCCTATTATGAAGCCCACCGGGAGGAGATCCTCCGGCGGCTGGCCGGCGCGCAGATCACCGTGCAGGTGTCGGTGCAGCTGACCGGCAACTGAAAGCCGCGGAAAAAGAAAAGCAGCAGCCCTT
>CAJFPC010000032.1 GCA_904398325.1 Candidatus Neoruminococcus faecicola
AGGGACGCTCCCGGGCGCTTTCAGGCCTCCTGCAAAGGCAGGTACATCTGCAGATAATCCAGCGGCTGATAGCCCAGGCGCTCATACAGCGCCATCGCACGGGGGTTTTTGCGGCAGACCTCCAGCTTCAAGGCGATAAAATCCTTCCGGTGCTCCTGCCGGATCCACTCCAGCACCTGGCTGCCATAGCCCTTGCTGCGGCAGTCCTCCTCCAGATAAAGCTCCTCGATGGTGACCACCATGCCGCCGAATTCATTATACCAGCCATAGGTCACGATGCAGTAGCCCACCGGGCGGCCATCCTCCTCCAGCAGCATCAGGCCCTTGACAAAGGGAGACTGCTCCAGCGTCTTTTCGTAGGTGCGGATAAACTGCTTGGGATCGACCTGGGTGATGGTGGCGTCTGAGGCGTAAAACACACCCGCCATGCGCAGATAGTCGGCCAGATCGCCGTCTTGAAAGGGACGGATTGTCATGATAAAACCTCCTTACTGTCTTCTCATTATAGCAAAGGGGACACGCGGCGTCAAATTCCGGAAAAAATTGAAATTGCCCCCAAAATCCGATATAATGAAAACAGAAACCGGCATCCGCTGGGCCAAAGGAGAATGTCCATGAACAAGGTGAAGTTAAAACATATTCGGCTGATGATGATTTTGACCGGGGCGCTGATCCTGCTGATTGTGCTGGGCTCCATCGCTTTGTTCAACCGCCAGCCGCCCGAAGCCTCCACCCAGCGGATTCGAGTAGGTTTTTATCAGCAGGATGCTTTTCAGGAGGTGGATCTGGAGGGGCGGTATTCCGGCTATGGATATGAATTCATCGAAGAAATTGCCCGCAAAAACGGCTGGGACTGCGAATATGTGGTCGACAGCTTTGACCGCTGCCTGCAGATGCTCCAGGACGGCCGGATCGACCTGATGGGCGGCATGATCCCCGGCGGGGCGCGGGACGAATTCCTCCTGTATTCTGCGGAGTATGAAGGGCAGGATCTCGGCGCGGTTTTCACCTATCGGGAGGATCTGCCGGATTTCACCGATTTCTCTGACTTTGAGGGCCTCCGGGTGGGGATGGACAGCTTCGACTTCAACGCGGACAGCTTCCTTCAGATGGCCGCCAACCACGGCGTCAGCGTCCAGCCGGTGATTAACCGGGATTTAGGCGCCCTGCTTGGCAGTATGCGCGACGGCGAAATTGATGTGGTCATCACCAATACCCCGCAAAAAATTCCCGGCGGCGCCAGGATGGTATACCGCTTTGAAATGGACCCCTTTTATTTTGCGGTCAGCCAGTCCCGTCCCGAGCTGCAGGCGCAGATCGATGCAGCGATAACGGAAATCCTCTCGGAAAACAGCCAGTACCGGGAGCATCTTTCTGACCGGTATTATCTGGACGACGCCCTCAGCTGGAGCGCCATGATGGCGGTGTTCCACACCCAGGGAGCCTTTTATGCGTTTGTCACCTTCTGCGCATTGGTGCTGATGCTGACGCTGACAGCGTTTTTGTGGCAGCGCCGGCAAAACAACCGGCTGCTGCGCAGCTCCGAAGGGATTATCTTCGCCCTGGAGGATCGGCAGTTCCACCTTTGCTACCAGCCGGTAGTCAATATTGAAACCGGCGAGGTGGCGTATCTGCAGATTTCTGCGGTGTGGCAGCATCCGGAAAAGGGTCTGCTCACTTCAGAGAATCTCTTCAGCGGCTGTATGCCGGAAGAAGCGGTCCCTTATCTGACCCAGTGGATCTTCAAAAACGGCATTCGGGAGTTTTCTGAGCTGCTTCGCCAGGAAAATATGTACCGGGCCAAGCTGCTGTTTGAAATCCCGCTGCCCATGAATCTGCACCAATATCACGACACCGACGAGCTGCTGCGCCGCTATCTGGCGCGATATCACCTGCCCCATGAATGTATCTGCCTGCTGGTTTCGGGGCGGGCCTTCACCAGCAAGCCGCCTGTGCTGCGGCGCACGCTGCGGCGGATCCGCCGCGGCCGCTACTGCGCCATGGTGGGCAGCCTGCCGCTGGATGCGCGCTATCTCGAGCTGCTGAGTGATTACGGCTGTGAATGTTATTATCTGGGCAGCGCGCTGGTGAAGCCGCTCCTGTCGGGAGAAATCGCCCCCGCCCTGCGGGAATTTCAGATGAATTTGCCCGGCGGCGTTGTGGTAGCCGGCATCCGCACGGTATCGGAAATCGACCTTTGCCGCGCTATGGGCTTTCCGCTGCTGCAGGGTCCTGCCATTGCGCAGCCGCAGCCCTTCCACCTGGCGGAGCATTACTGGTACCACGGCGACGCCCCTGCAGGCAGCGAAGCCGCCCCCTCCGCGCCTTAAAAACACGCCAAAACATTGCGGCACAGGCTTTTGCCTGTGCCGCTTTCTTCGTGCTGTGAATTTCCCAGGAAAACAGGCTGACCCGCACCCTCTGCTGCAAAGGGCAGCTCTCCCGGAGCCGCTCAGACACTGGGCACCGCAAAATGTATGTGCTGTGTGCGCGCACCTTAAAAACGCACCAACGCTTACTGTGCGGGCACTTTTCTTCCTTTAAGCGGACCTCCCCTTCCCTGGGAACGGATATTCTCTGCCGTCCTGCGCGTGCCACGCCGCTTCAGTAGAACCGATTTCAAGGCAGTATCAGCGAAGAAATCTCTTCTGTTAGGCCTCTTGGCCTAGAGCGAATTTTCTGCAAAAAGCAGCTGCCGCAGCAAAGAAGATACGCCTGCCGTACTCCCTATCCCAGTAAAAGGGCCTCTGGAAAGCTTTCAACCCGGCAAAGCCTGTTTTTTAGCGTAAAAAAAGCACCCGCGCAAGGCAGGTGCTTTTCTTTTGAAAGTGATCCGAAACCTTAGACTTCCGGAGTCGGGGTGGAATCGTTTTTCTTGTTCTTGCCGATACCGAGTTTTTTCTTGATATCGCCGAAGAAGGGCCACAGCAGGATGAGGATGTTGCAGGCCAGCAGCAGCAGA
>CAJFPC010000033.1 GCA_904398325.1 Candidatus Neoruminococcus faecicola
GCCTGCGGGCCAAATTTCGGCCTTCAGAGATGCAAAAAAGGGCTGTGCCTGACGGCACAGCCCTTTTTGATTGGTTCAATTTGCAGCTTCTGCGAGAATTATTCGTACAGCTTGCTCATCTTGAGCAGATGCTCATAGCGGGCCTTGGAATTCTCGACAGCTTCCTCGAACAGCTTCTCCGCTCTCTCGGGGAAGGCACGCATCAGAGAGCTGTAACGGACCTCGTTCTTGATGAACTCCTCATAGCTCGCGGTAGGAGCCTTGGAATCCAGCTGGAACGGGTTCTTGCCCTCGGCGGTGCGGCGAGGATCGAAGCGGTACAGATGCCAGTAGCCGCTCTCCACAGCTCTCTTGATCTCGGTCTGAGCAATGCTCATACCGCCCTTGATGCCGTGGTTGATGCAAGGCGCATAGGCAATCACCAGGGAAGGACCATGATAGCTTTCCGCCTCGGTGATGGCCTTGATGGTCTGGTTGTAGTCAGCGCCCATACCAACATGAGCCACATACACATAGCCATAGGTCATGGCGATGCCGGCCAGGTCTTTCTTCTTGACAGCCTTACCAGCCGCAGCGAACTGGGCGGTGGCGCCGACCTGGGTGGCCTTGGAGGACTGGCCGCCGGTGTTGGAATAAACCTCGGTATCGAAGACGAAGATGTTCACATCCTCGCCGGAGGCGATGACATGATCCAGACCGCCGTAACCGATATCGTAGGCCCAGCCGTCGCCGCCGAAGATCCAGATGGATTTCTTGGCCAGGAAGTCCTTGTCGTCCAGGACCTTCTTCGCCAGGGCGTCGGTAGCGGCAGCCTTCTCCAGCAGCGGGAGCAGGGCGTCGGTGGCGGTTCTGCTTTCCTTAGCGTCGTCGGCAGCAGCCAGATAAGCTTCCAGAGCGGCCTTCAGGGCAGCGTCAGAAGTGGTCTTGGCCAGCTCGGCGGCGTTATCCTTGGCTCTCTTGCGGATGGCGTTCTGGCCCAGATACATACCCAGACCGAACTCGGCGTTATCCTCGAACAGGGAGTTGCCCCACGCAGGACCGCGGCCGTACTTGTTGACGGTGTACGGAGTGGAGGGGAAGGAACCGCCCCAGATGGAGGAGCAGCCGGTGGCGTTGGCGATGTACATCCGGTCGCCGAACAGCTGGGTGATCAGCTTGGCATACGGGGTCTCGCCGCAGCCGGCGCAGGCGCCGGAGAACTCGAGCAGGGGCTGCTTGTACTGGCTGCCCTTGACGGTGGTCTCTTTGAATTTCTCAAACACAGCGGCGTCGGTATCCACGGTCTGGCCGTAGTTGTAGACTTCCTGCTGATCCATCTGAGAATCCAGGCTCTTCATGGTCAGGGCCTTCACGCCGCCCTTGCCGGGGCAGACGTTGACGCAGCTGCCGCAGCCGGTGCAGTCGAGCACGGAAACGGTCATGGAAACCTTGTAGCCGGGCAGGCCGGTCATGTCGGTCATGGTCATGTTGGCGGGGGCCTTGGCGGCCTGGTCAGCGTTCATGACGATGGGACGGATGACCGCATGCGGGCAGACATAAGAGCAGAAGTTGCACTGGATGCAGCTGGTGGGATCCCACACGGGCACATCCACGGCGATGCCGCGCTTCTCATAAGCGGCAGAGCCCTGAGGCAGGGTGCCGTCGGCATCCTTCAGGAAGGCGGAAACCGGCAGGGTGTCGCCCTTCTGCGCGTTGACAGGGGTCAGGATGTTGTTGACAAAATCGACCAGGTCTTTTCTGGTGCCGGTGGCCACAGGATGGACAATGCCGCCCTTGGCGCTCTTCCAGGACTCGGGGACCTGGACTTCCTTCACGTCGGAGATACCGCGGTCGATGGCGGCGTTGTTCATGTTGACGATCTTCTCGCCCTTGGCGCCGTAGCTCTTGACAACCGCTTCCTTCATGAACTTGACAGCGTCATCCACAGGGATGATGTTGGCGAGCTTGAAGAAGGCAGCCTGCAGGATGGTGTTGACGCGGCCGCCCAGGCCGATCTCCTTGGCGATGGAAACACCGTCGATGGTGTAGAACTTGATGTTGTTGTTGGCGATATAGGCCTTCACGTCGCCGGGGAGTCTCTCCTCCAGCTCCTTGAGATCCCAGCCGCAGTTGAGCAGGAAGGTGCCGCCGGGCTTGACCTCGGAAACCATGTCATACTTGTCCACATAAGAGGGGTTGTGGCAGGCAACGAAGTCGGCCTGGGTGACCAGGTAGGTGGAGCGGATCGGGGTCTTGCCGAAACGCAGGTGAGAGGTGGTGACGCCGCCAGACTTCTTGGAGTCGTAGGCGAAATAGGCCTGCGCATACATATCGGTGTGGTCGCCGATGATCTTGATGGAGTTCTTGTTGGCGCCGACGGTACCATCCGCGCCCAGGCCCCAGAACTTGCAGCTGTGGGTGCCGGCAGGGGTGGTGACGGGGTTCTCCTTGACATCCAGGGACAGATGGGTCACATCGTCGTTGATGCCAACGGTGAAACGCTTCTTGCCGCCGTTCTTGGCGTTCTCATACACGGCCAGGATGCAGCCGGGGGTGGTATCCTTGCAGGCCAGACCGTAACGGCCGCCGTAGATGGGCAGATTCTCGTACTTGGAATCCTTGAGGGCCATGACCACATCCAGGTACAGAGGCTCGCCGATGGAGCCGGGCTCCTTGGTGCGATCCAGCACGGTGATGGTCTTGGCGGTCTCGGGGATGGCAGCCAGCAGGTGCTCTCTGGAGAACGGACGATACAGTCTCACGGTGATCAGGCCGTATTTCTCGCCTTTGGCGTTGATGTAATCCAGGGTCTCCTGAATGGTGTCGCAGACGGAACCCATGGCGATGACGATATGCTCGGCATCGGGGGCGCCGTAATAGTTGAACAGGGCATAGTTGGTGCCGATCTTGGCGTTGACCTTGTTCATATACTCTTCCACAATGCCGGGGACCGCATCATAATACTTGTTGCAAGCCTCTCTGGCCTGGAAGAAGGTGTCGGAGTTCTCAGCAGAACCATGCAGCACAGGGTGCTCCGGGTTCAGGGCGCGGTTCTTGAATTCCTGCACGGCATCCCAGTCGATCATGTCGGCCAGGTCGGCATCGTCCCAAACCTCGATCTTCTGGATCTCGTGAGAGGTGCGGAAGCCATCGAAGAAATGCAGGAAGGGAATCCGGCTCTTCAGAGTGGACAGATGCGCAACAGCGCCCAGGTCCATAACCTCCTGCACATTGCCGGCGCACATCATCGCATAACCGGTCTGGCGGCAGGCCATGACGTCGCTGTGGTCGCCGAAGATGGACAGCGCATGGGAAGCGATGGTACGAGCGGAAACGTGGATCACGCTCGGCAGCATCTCACCAGCGATCTTGTACATGTCGGGGATCATCAGCAGCAGGCCCTGGGAAGCGGTGTAGGTGGTGGTCAGCGCACCGGCGCTCAGAGAGCCGTGCACACCGCCGGCCGCGCCAGCCTCGGACTGCATTTCCACAACCCGGACTTCCTGACCGAACAGGTTCTTCTTGCCATTGGCGGCCCATTCGTCGGTCACTTCCGCCATCACGGATGACGGGGTGATCGGGAAAATGGTCGCAACGTCGGTGAACGCATAAGATACGTACGCCGCGGCGTTGTTACCGTCCATGGTTTTCATTTTTCTTGCCATGTGTAATTTCCTCCCTTATTGATTTTTACATCGGTGCATGTAAAAACTTTCTGATTTTGGGCGCAAAGCATCCCAGAGAAAGATACTTACCTTAATGATTTTAGCACCTTTGGGGGGGCTTGTAAAGTCCGCAGATTGGAAAAAGCCATCGACAATCTGTCTAAAAATTAACTGGCCTCCTTGTGGAAATTGAAAAAATCAAAAGTGCCCAAAAATGGTATAGTTATCCCAAAAATCGCTCCTCGCCCCGCTGCCCGGCCGCCGCCATTCCCCCCCGAAAAGGGGCGGTACAATTTCCAGCCGCGCAGGTGCGCATTTTCCCGGCGCCCTCCCCCTTCTCCCGGCAGGGCGCAAGGGGAAAATTCCATTTTTCTTTCTTTTTTGTGGGAAAAGAAATCCGGCAGTTAAGCCGCGGGCGCAGGGGAAAAACCACCGCTCCGCACAAGCCCGGCGCGAATTGCCTCCGGGCGCCGCCCGGGCGAAGAAAAAATATCCTATTTTTCTTTCTTTTTTGTGGGAAAAGAAATCCGGCAGTTAAGCCGCGGGCGCGGGGGAAAGCCACCGCTCCGCACAGGCCCGGCGAGAAGAAAAAATATCTCATTTTCTTTCTTTTTTGTGGGAAAAGAAACCCGGCAGTAAGTCCCCTGGCGCGGGGAAAGCCACCGCTCCGCACAGGCGCGGCGCGAAGCGGCTCCGCATCCTATGCGGCACCGCCCGAGGGAAAAAGCGGGAGCTTTTCCAACAGCGCGGGGAGAATTTTTCCCGCTTTATCAGACTTCAGCGCGAAGCGGCTCCGGGCGCCGCCCGGGCGAAAAAAAATATCTTATTTTCTTTCTTTTTTGTGGGAAAAATCCGGCAGTAAGCCCCCTGACGCGGGGAAAGCCACCGCTCCGCACAGGCCCGGCGCGAAGAAAAAATATCTTATTTTCTTTCTTTTTTGTGGGAAAAGAAATCCGGGAGCCAACCCCCTGGCGCGGGGGAAAAACCATCGTTCCGCACAAGCCCGGCGCGAGGCGGCTCCGCGTCCTGCGCGGCACAGCTCGAGAGAAAAAGCGGGAGCTTTTCCAACAGCGCGGGGAAAATTTTTCCCGCTTTATCAGACTTCAGCGCGAAGCGGCTCCGGGCGCCGCCCGCGCGAAAAAAAATATCTCATTTTCTTTCTTTTTTGTGGGAAAAAAATCCGGCAGTTAAGCCGCGGGCGCAGGGAAAAACCACCGCTCCGCACAAGCCCGGCGCGAATTGCCTCCGGGCGCCGCCCGGGCGCGAAGTGGTTCCGGGCACTGCCCGGCGCGAAAAAAGGCGCGGAAACCCGCGCCTTTTGCTATAATGATTCGCTTGTGCTGTAATTCGGGAGCCCACCCCCGGACGCGGGGGAATTTTGCCGTTCCGCACAGATGCGGCGCGAAGTGGCTCCGCGTCCTGCGCGGCGCCGCCCGGCGGGGAAGATCAGGCCAGGTTGGCGCGCAGCTGCGCCAGCTGATCCCGCAGGGCCTGAGGCAGGCGGCTGCCGAACTTGGCATAGAATTCCTCGATGCCGTCGGCCTCCCTGCGCCAGAGCTCCCGGTCCACATCCAGCAGGCCGCGCAGGGTATCCCGCGAAAGATCCAGCCCCTCCAGGTTGATGTCCTCCGCCTTGGGCTCATAGCCGATGGGGGTCTCCACCGCGTCGGCACGGCCGTGGCAGCGGTCCACAATCCAGGTGAGCACCCGCATGTTGTCGCCGAAGCCCGGCCAGATGAAATGGCCTTCGTCGTCGGTGCGGAACCAGTTGACGTTGAAGATTCTGGGGGCCTTATCGCCCAGCTTTTTGCCCATCTCCAGCCAGTGGCCGAAATAATCCCCCATGTGATAGCCGCAGAAAGGCAGCATGGCCATGGGGTCGCGGCGCACCACGCCTACCGCGCCGGCGGCAGCGGCCGTGGTCTCGGAGGCCATGATGGAGCCGATGAACACCCCGTGCTCCCAGCTGCGGGCCTCATAGACCAGCGGGGCGGTCTTGGCCCGGCGCCCGCCGAAGATAATGGCGGAAATCGGCACCCCCTGGGGATTGGCAAACTCCTTGCTGATGCAGGGGCAGTTGACCGCCGGCGCCGTAAAGCGGCTGTTGGGATGGGCGCCCTTCTCGCCGCTGGCGGCATCCCAGGGATTGCCCTTCCAGTCGACGGCATGCTTGGGGGGATTTTTATCCAGCCCTTCCCACCAGACGGTGTTGTCCTCCAGGTTGTGCACCACGTTGGTGAAGATGGTGTTCTTTTTGGTGGTCTCCAGGGCGTTGGGGTTGGATTTCACATTGGTGCCGGGGGCCACGCCGAAGAAGCCGCTCTCCGGGTTGATGGCCCACAGCCGGCCATCGGGGCCGATGCGCAGCCAGGCGATGTCGTCGCCCACCGTCCACACCTTGTAGCCCTTCTGGCGGTAGATCTCCGGCGGGATGAGCATGGCCAGGTTGGTCTTGCCGCAGGCGGAGGGGAAAGCGCCGGTCACATAGGTGATTTCGCCGTCGGGGGCCTCCAGCCCCAGGATGAGCATATGCTCGGCCATCCAGCCCTCTTTGTAGCCCTGATAGGAGGCGATGCGCAGCGCGAAGCACTTTTTGCCCAGCAGCACATTGCCGCCGTAGCCGGAATTGATGGACCAGATGGTGTTATCCTCCGGGAAGTGGCAGATGTAGCGGTTCTCCTCATCCAGGCTGGCCTTGGAATGCAGCCCCCGCACAAAATCATTGGAGCTGTCGCCCAGCTGGCGCAGGGCGTCCTCGCCCACCCGGGTCATGATATCCATGTTGAGCACCACATAGATGGAATCGGTGATCTCCAGCCCCACCTTGGCGAAGGGGGAGCCGATGGGCCCCATGGAATAGGGGATGATATACATGGTGCGGCCCTTCATCACCCCGTCAAAGAGGCGGCCCAGCTTCTCATAGGTGGCCTTGGGCTCCATCCAGTTGTTGGTGGGGCCGCAGTCCTTCTCCTCCCGGGAGCAGATGAAGGTGCGGTTCTCCACCCGGGCCACGTCGTTGACCGCAGTGCGGTGCAGCAGGCAGCCGGGCAGTTTTTCCTCGTTGAGGGCGATCATCTCGCCGGTGGAGACGGCCTCGTCCCGCAGGGCCTTCAGCTGGGCCTCGCTGCCGTCGATCCAGACCACCTTGTCGGGCTTGACCAGGGCGGTCATTTCCTCCACCCATTTTAATACATTGGGATTCTTCGTCATATGCTGACCCCTTTCCTGAATGATAGACTGTGATTGGGTTTTTCTGCTGCTTTCATTATAGTAAAAATAAAATCAAATTTCAAGCAGTAAAATTGCCGCCCTTACGGGGCCATCTCCTCAAAGGAATCCTCGATGGACATGGTGGCCCAGGCGTTGAGGGAGCTGTCTGCCAAAAAGCCCGCCTGATATTCATAATAGGCCTGGCTGCCGATCATGGCGGCGTTATCCCCGCAGAGGGCAAGGGGCGGCACAAACAGCCGGCAGCCCGCCTGGCGGCAGCGGCGCTCCAGCTGGGCGCGCAGCCCGGAATTGGCCGAGACGCCCCCCGCCGCCACAATGGTTTTTAAGCCGGTGCGCTGGGCGGCCAGCATCACCTTGTCGGCCAGGATGCCCGCCACCCGCTCCTGGAAATCGGCGCACAGGTCGGGGATGGAGACCTCCTCGCCCCGCTGGGCGGCGGTATGCAGCAGGTTGATGACGGCGGTTTTCAGCCCGGAGAAGCTGAAATCTAGGTCGCTGCCCTCCACATGGGGCACCGGCAGCCGGTAGCGGCCGGGCGTGCCCTGCTGCGCCTGACGGTCCAGATAGGCCCCGCCGGGGTAGGGGAAGCCCATAGCCCGGGCGGCCTTGTCAAAGGCCTCGCCGGCGGCGTCATCCCGGGTGCGGCCGATCAGCCGGTAGCCGGTGTAGGCGGTCACCTCCATCAGATGGGTGTGCCCGCCGGAGACCACCAGGCAGAGAAAGGGCGGCTCCAGCTCCGGGTGGGCCAGATAATTGGCGGCCACATGCCCCCGCAGATGGTGCACCGGGATCAGCGGTTTGCCCGCCGCGGCGGCCAGCCCCTTGGCATAGTTGACCCCCACCAGCAGCGCGCCGATCAGCCCGGGCGCAGCGGTGACCGCCACCGCGTCGATTTCCTCCAGGGTGCAGCCGGCGTCGGCCAGGGCGCGGCGCACCACAGGGCTGATCTGCTCGATGTGCCGGCGGGAGGCAATCTCCGGCACCACGCCGCCGTATAGGCGATGCTCCTCCACCTGGGAATAGACCACCGATGAGAGGGTGCGGCGGCCATCCTCCACTACAGCGGCGGCTGTTTCGTCGCAGGAGCTTTCAATGGCTAATATTTTCATGGAATTCTTCTCCTTCGCAAGCAAACAAGACTTCTGTTTTATTATAAGTGCCCGCGCCGCCTTCGTCAACCGCCCAGCGCCGGGCGCATCTGCACA
>CAJFPC010000034.1 GCA_904398325.1 Candidatus Neoruminococcus faecicola
GGGGGTTGGCCGCCGGGGCGGCTTCCTCCGGGTTGGGATAGCGCCGGGAGATCAGGTACCCGAACAGCGCCGCCAGAATCTGCTGGAACAGGGTGGTAATCATCACCGGGAACATGGTCTCCGGCGGGAAATAAGCCCCCGCCACCACCGCGCCGGTGCTGATGTTGCGCATGCCGATGTTGAAGGTCATGGAGATGACCACATCCCGCTTCTGCCGCAGCAGGGTGGCCAGCAGCCAGCCGATGGAATAGGCGCTGGCGGCCAGCAGGAACATCACCACCGTGACGGCCACCATCTTCCAGCTCAGGTTGCGCAGGAAAGGGGCCACCTTGGTGGAATTGACCGCCACCACAAACATCAGCGCAAATTTGGAAAAAGGCGCCAGCGCCGGCGAGACGGAGGTTTTCACCCTGCCGCGGGTCAGCTGGTTGATGGTCAAAGCCGCCAGGGCGGGCAGCGCCACCATAAAGGCCAGGTCGATCATCATTTCGGTGGGGTCCAGCTCCACCACCGAGCCCAGAAACAGCCGCAGGCTCAGGGGGATGACCACCGGCGCAGCGATGGTATCCACCAGCACCAGCGCCAGGCTCATGGGGAAGTTGCCCCGGTAGATGGTCACCCACATCATGCTGACAATAGCCGAGGGGATCACCAGCTGCAGCACCATGCCCGCCACAATATAGGGGTCCTGGGGGAAGAGCAGCCGCCCCACCAGGCTGGCAATGCCCGGCACCAGCACATGCAGCGAGAGCAGCATGACAACCAGCGGCAGCGGATGCATGAAGATGCGGCTCACATCCCGGAAGTTGCTGTTTAAGCTCCCCGAGAAGGTGATGAAGGCAAACACCACCGGCACCACCGGCAGCAGCCCGGATAGCTGGTCGGCAAACAATACGCCGATGGCCAGGCTCAGCGGCGTGAGCAAGGGCATAACCTTCTCCAGCCGGCGGTTGAGTTTCATCAATGTTTCCATAGGGGATCACCCGCTTTTCGATCATTTCTATCCCTATCATACTACAACCGGGAGAAAATGGCAAAGGGTTTTGGAGAAATTGTCCAGTTTTTTTGCAGGGTGAAGCCGCTTTTTGCCGTTTTTTGCACCAAAAACCCGCCCCGGGCAGGCGATTGTACCGCAAAAAAAAGCACGGGCAAAACCCGTGCTTTTCTGCTGGATTTCAGGATTTCAGAGGTTACTGCAGGCTTTGTGCCACCGCCTGGACCATCGCGTCCAGCTCGGGGGCCTGGCAGTCCTTGAGGGAGCTGGCCAGCTTGAGGCCCGGCTCCAGCACCGTCATGTTTTTCATTTCCGCCAGCTGCTGGCGGATCAGCTTGCCGCTGGCGCAGGCCCAGCTGCCGTTTTCCAGCACGGCGGCGGTGCGGCAGCCCAGGCCCAGGGCCTTCATGTCGTGCAGCAGGTTGTGCATGGCGGGGTAGATGCCCATATTATAGGTGGGCGCCGCAAACACCAGGGTGCTGCAGCGGAAGATCTCCGAGATCAGGTAGGAGACATGGGTGCTGGAAACATCGTACATCGCCACATTCTGCACCCCCGCCTGGGAGAGCCTGGAGGCCAGCAGCTCGGCGGCGTTCTCGGTGTTGCCGTACATGGAGCCGTAGAAAATGGCCACCGCCTTCTCCTCCGGCACATAGCGGCTCCACAGGTCGTATTTGCCCAGCAGCCAGTCCAGATCCCGGCGCCAGATGGGGCCGTGCAGCGGGCAGATCATGGAGATTTCCAGCCCGGCGGCCTTTTTGAGCACCGCCTGCACCTGGGCGCCGTATTTGCCCACGATGTTGGAATAATACCGGCGGGCGTCGTCCAGCCATTCCCGCTCATAGCGCACCTCGTCGGCAAACAGGTTGCCGTTTAAGGCGCCGAAGGTGCCGAAGGCGTCGGCAGAGAAGAGGATCTTCTCCTTCTGCTCATAGGTCATCATCACCTCCGGCCAGTGGACCATGGGGGCAAAGACAAACTGCAGGGTGTGCTCGCCCAGGGGGAGGGTGTCGCCCTCCTTGACCTCGACGGTGCGGCCCTCCAGGTCAAAATCGTAGAACTGCCGGATGAACTGGAAGGTCTTGGCGTTGCCGACGATCTTCACCTCGGGGTAGCGCAGCACAATATCCTCGATGCTGGCGCAGTGGTCCGGCTCCATGTGGTTAATGACCAGATAATCCAGCTTGCGGCCGGCCAGCACCCCCTTCACATTGTCGGTGAACTGCTGGCGGATGGAGGAATCCACCGTGTCGATCAGGGCGGTCTTTTCATCCAGAATCAAAAAGGAGTTGTAGGAAACGCCCCGCGGCACGGGGAACAGGTTCTCAAACAGGGCCAGGCGCCGGTCGCTGCCGCCGACCCAGTGGATGTTTTTCACAGCTTCACGGGTGTTGAACAAGTTGGGTTCCACCTTTCTTGAGTGTTAAACTTCGGTCTATGTGTTCCTTCTGCCCGCCAAAAGCGGACCAAGAATGTTCCTTTTTCATTATACCCGGAATCGGGAAAAAATCCATACTTTTTTTGTCTCTTTTTCCTCCCCGCAAAGGCCTCCCTTTTGTAGGATTTGTCAACAATTCCCCTCCCGGCTCCCCAGCGGACGTAAAAAAGCATAAAAAACCCATATTCTGCCCAGAAATTTGGGATAACTTTTCCACAAAAAAGAAAAAATTTAGGGAAATCCCCTGATTTTTCCCTTGAAATTTCAGCTATGACGCACTAAGATAGAGCCAGCAACTGCCCGCAATTCTCACCCAAAGGAGTGACCCGCTTTGAAACATCTGCTCAAATACAGCCATACGGAATTTGAAGTCCCCCTGCCGGAAAGCCAGATCGCTCTGGAAATGCACTCCAACCCGGTGGATCTGCCCAAAAAGACGGTGCGCCAGCACATCATCGATGCACTGGACCATCCCATCGGGGCGGGGCCTCTTTCCGAGGTGGTGCACGCCGGGGATACGGTCTGCCTGATCATCTCGGACGTCACCCGCCGCTGGCAGCAGCCGGAGGAGTATCTGCCCATCCTGGTGGACCGGCTCAACGCCATCGGCGTCCGGGATGAGGATATCCTGATCCTCTGCGCCACCGGCACCCACCGCCGCCAGACCGAGGAGGAGCATATCTCCCTGGTGGGGGAGGATCTTTACCGGCGCATCCGCTTTGAAGACCATCAATGTGACGACGAGGAGCACCTGACCTATCTGGGCGAAACCAGCCGCGGCACCCCCGTCTGGCTGGACAGCCGCGCCATGGCCTGCGACAAGATCATCCTCACCGGCGGGGTGGTCTATCACTTCCTGGCCGGGTTCGGCGGCGGGCGCAAGAGCATTGTGCCCGGCATCGCCGGCCGCAAAACCATCAACACCAACCACTGCAACGCCCTCAACCCCGGGCTGGGCAATGGCTCCAACCCGCTAGCCTGCAGCGGCAACCTAAGCGAGACCAACCCCTTCCATGCCGACCTGGTGGAGTGCGCTGCCTTCGCCAAACCCTGCTACCTGCTCAACGTGGTGGTCAACGACGACTATGAGATCGTGGGTGCTTTCGCCGGCGACTGGATCAAGGCCCACGAGGCCGCCTGCCGGCTGGTGGCCTCCATGGACGGCGTCCCCATCGAAAAGAAGCTCCCCCTGGTGCTCGCCAGCGCAGGCGGCTACCCCAAGGATATCAACCTGTACCAGACCTCCAAGACGCTGGCCAACGCCCTGGCCATGTGTGCCGACGGCGGCACCATGATCCTGCTCAGCGAATGCTCCGAGGGCTTCGGCGACCGGGACTGCGAGAGCCAGCTGCGGGATTTTGATACCATGCACCATCGGGAAGAGGCCCTGCGCAAAGATTTTTCCATCGGCGGATATGTGGGCTTCCTCTTCGCCGAGACGGCGGAAAAATACAATCTGATCCTGGTGACCAGCATCCCTCAGGAGCAGCTTTCCCATACCAAGATCCGCTGCGCCTCCACCCTGGAGGAGGCTCTGGCCATTGCCAGGGAATTGTGCGGCGATGCGCTGGATCAAATGCCTGCCGCCCTGCTGCCCTTCGGCGGCAGCACCTTGCCGGTGCTGAAGAGCTGAAGGGATCATCCAGTGCCTGTATTCACGATTTCTTTTAAAATTATTCAAAATTCTTTCATGAAATCCTCCCGCCCGGCTGATAAAATTAACAACTGTTAACTGTTAACCGCAGTTAACCCGTGTGAGGGAGTAGTTTGCATAAGCATGTTGTTTATGTGGCAAGTCAACACAATGGCTGCGGCCTGGCTTGTCTTGAAGAACAAGACTCACGCATCCTGCAGGGCAGGGTGCGCGGGCCTTGTTTTTTTTATGCCCTAGGCCAGGCGGCCGGCCTTGCGCCTTCAAAAAAGGCGCCGGGCAAGATGCTCCCTGCGGCAGCATATCCATCGTAACAGAAACACCGCGCGCCCTTCGGGTTGGGCGCAGCAAAGGGAGGAGAAAATTTTATGAGCACTATCACACTGCTGATGCTGGCGGTGGGCGTCTCGATGGACGCCTTCGCCGTATCCCTTTCCAACGGGATCAGCTACCGCATCCAGCTCGCAGGCGCTGTCCGGGTGGGCGTAGCCTTCGGCCTGGCCCAGGGCCTGATGCCGGTGATCGGCTATTTTGCCGGGCAGATGTTCAGCGGGCCGATCCAGGCGCTGGACCACTGGATCGCCCTCATCCTGCTGGGGTATATCGGCGGCAAAATGATCTGGGAGGCGGTCAAGGAGCTGCGCGGCGGCGAAGAAGAGGAGGGCGGCCGCCACAGCGCGGTGCTGGACGGCAAGACCCTGCTGATGCAGGCCATCGCCACCAGCATTGACGCGCTTGCCGTGGGCATCAGCTTTGCGGCCATGCAGGTGAATATCGTGGTTTCTGCCCTGATGATCGGCGTCACCACCTGCGCCTTCTGCGTCTGCGGCTGCCTGATCGGCAAAAAATTTGGCGCCCTGCTCAAAGAGAAGGCGGAGATTTTCGGCGGCTGCGTGCTGGTTTTCATCGGGCTGAAAATTTTTATCGAGCACACCTTTGGCCTGTAAGCCGCGCGGGGCGCGGTGCCACCCCGCGCCGCAGTCTGGCGGGAAGGGGAAAGCTTTTCCCCCGCGCTATCGGGTTTA
>CAJFPC010000035.1 GCA_904398325.1 Candidatus Neoruminococcus faecicola
CTGGGGCGGAAGATCTCATAATCCTCCTCTTCCTTGCGCAGGCTGTCCCACAGCGACAGGAACATCACCGTCAGGTTCCAGACCGCCTCGCCCTTGAGCAGCACGGCGGTATCCTTCCAATGGCCATGTTTGGGATATTCGTTGATATATTCATCCGCCAGGTTGATGCCGCCGGTGAAGCCGGTATGCCCGTCGATCACCACGATTTTGCGGTGGTCACGGTTGTTCATGCGGATGGAAAGCAGCGGCACCAGCGGGTTGAAAACGCAGCAGCGGATGCCCAAAGATTCCAGATATTTATCATACCGGTGAGGCAGCGTCAGGATGCAGCCCATGTCGTCATAAATGACCCGCACCTGCACCCCCTGCTGCACCTTGCGCACCAGGATATCCAGGACGGAATTCCACATCTTGCCTTCCTGCAGGATGAAATATTCCAAGAAAATATAGTGCTCCGCCTTTTCCAGCTCCTCCAGGAGCCGCTGGAATTTCACCTCGCCGCTGGGCAGATATTCGGTATAGGTGTTCTTGCACAGCGGGAAGCCGGAATGCTCCTCCAAATAAACCGCCTGCATCCCTGCCCTGCGGTCGGCGGCCAGCAGCTCCTCCAAGGCCGGATGGCTCTGCGGCATGACGCGGTGCAGCCTCTCCTGCACGCCGGCGATCCGCTTGCCCTCCCGGCGGGACATATGGTCGTTGCCGAACATGAGATAAAACAGCCCGCCGAATACCGGGAACAGCAGCACCACAATGATCCAGGCAATTTTGAAGCTGGGGTTGCTCCGGTTGTTAACCAGCAGGACCACCACCAGCAGGCTGATGACAACATTAAAGATGTAAAAATAAATAAAATGCTCGCTGAAGCGAAAAATCGCAACCGCCAGCACCAGCAGCTGCAGCAGGATTGCCGCCGCCACCAGCACCACCCGCTGTGTCAAAAAACGGATGATCTTCCCCATAATATGCCCCCTTTTCAGCAATATGCTCCTTTTCTACTATACCATGCCGATTGAAAATGTCAACTTCTGTCGGGGGAAGGGAAGGCCCTGCGTCTGCCCTGGGGGATTCCTGCGGCTCCGCGAGCGAGGCGTTTTTCCCCTTCTCCGGCCGGGGCAGCAGGCAGAGGGGCGGCCCCGTTCTCCCATGGTGCGAATCGCTCCCTCCGTCCAGGATTTCAAATTGACAAATATCCCGGAATGACTTAAGATACTATCAGGTATTTCCCACCCTTTTATTTTAACGAGAAAGGAAGTCAGTATGAATATCCTAATCGTCGGCTGCGGCAAGGTCGGCTCCCGAATCGCCAGCGCCTTGTGCCGCATCGGCCACGATGTCTCCATCATCGACACGGATCAGAACGCCTTCCACAACCTGGATGACGACTTCAGCGGCCTGACCATCACCGGGCTTGGCATTGACCAGGATATCCTCAAAAGCGCCGGCATCGAGGGCTGCGACATTACCCTGGCCCTGTCGGAAAACGACAACCAGAATATCATGGTCTGCCAGATCGCCAAGGAAATCTTCCAGGTGCCCAAGGTGCTGGCCCGCGTCTACGACCCCAGGCGGGAGGCGGTGTTCTCCCACTTCGGCATCAACACCATCTGCCCAACCAACCTGACGGTGGAATCCATCCACCGGGTGCTGGAAAACCGCAGCGAAGACCCGGAGCTGATCTTCGATTCCACCACGGTGGCGTTCCGCACCGAGCCGCTGCACCGCAACTATCCCAAAATCAAGATCAAGGAATTCCAGGTGAACCCCAACGAGAAGGTCTTCGGCATCCTGCACAGCAACGGCCGGCTGGATTTCACCGACAACAGCGACTCGGTCACCCTCAAAAAAAGTGACCGTCTTGTGCTGGTGCGCAAAATCGACTAAGCGGGAAAGGAGCCTGATTCCATTATGAAAATCGTCATCGTCGGCGGCGGCAAGGTAGGCTTTTATCTCGCCAAGACCCTCCTGGAAAACGGCCACGACCCGTTTATCATCGAGGTGGACCGCGACCGCTGCGCCATGATTTCCAACCAATTGGACATTCCCGTATTCTGCGGGGACGGCAGCTCGGTGGATCTTTTGCAGAACAGCCTGTTTGACGACATCAGCGCCTTTGCCGCTGTCACCGGCCTGGATGAGGTAAACCTGGTGGCCTGCCAGCTGGGCAAAAAGCTCTTCCGCAGCTGCAAAACCGTCGCCCGGGTCAACGACCCGAAAAACGTCTCGGTGATGTACAAGCTGGGGGTAGATATCCCCATTTCCACCACCGACAACATCAGCCGCCTGTTGGAGCGGGAGATCGACTCCAGCCGCGTCAAGCACCTGATGAGCCTGGGCCGGGGGGAAGCCTCCATCAACCAGCTGGTGATCCCCGACACCTACCAATGGGGCAGCGTGCCCATCCAGGAGCTGGGCCTGCCTGAAGAAGCCATTATCGTCTCGGTGACCCGGCAGGGGGAATTTTTCATTCCAAACGGCAACACCCGCCTGCACCGGCAGGATGAGATCATCCTTATTTCGCGGGATTCCGCCGTGCATCAGATCTGCACTATTTTTGGCTTGGTCTAAGCCTTGCAATCACAGAAAGGGGTAAACAACATGATCGAAGAGAGAGCCTATGAGTATTTTATCAACCAGGGGAAAAACTGCGCCGAATCGGTGATTCTGGCGGCCAATGACGAATACGGCCTGAAGCTGGATGAAACCGCCATCAAGGCCATCGGTGCCTTTGGCGGCGGCATCAAATGCGGCAGCCTGTGCGGCGCGCTGGCCGGCGGCGCCGGCGCCATCGGCGCCAAATTCATCGAGACGGACGCCCACCACTGCCCCGCCCTGGATGAGAAGCTGCCCGCCTTTATCGCGGCCTGCACCGAGAAATTCGGCAGCCAGCGCTGCGACGAGATCAAACCCAAATTCTTTAAGGAGGACGTCCGCTGCCTGGATGTAGTGCAGGGCGCCTGCAAGATCCTGGAAGATTATATGAAATAAGCGCTTTGAAGAAAAGCCCGGCTAAATGCCGGGCTTTTCTTTTTATTTCAGGCTTGGGCCTCTGCCCGGGGGGAATCCGGCTGCTCCCCGTCCTCCTCCCAGGGGCCCAGATATTCAAACCGGGGGCGCAAAACGCCGTCCCGCTCCAGCAGCTCCTGCCACATGGCGGCGGGGCGCACCCAGAGACCGCGCTCGCCGTAGAGCGCCTGATAAACCACCATCTGCTCCCCCGTTTCCGAATGGGTCGCCAGGGCGATCAGGCGGTACTGCCCGCCCTTAAAATGCCGGTAACGCCCCGGCTGCAGGCCCGGATTTCCCATTTTCCAATCTTCCCCTCTCCATCTCAAAAATTTTCCCAGGTGCGCCAAATCTCCGGCTGGTAACCCACAGTCACCAGGCGGCCCAGCCGCACAATGGGGGTACGGAACAGCAGCGGGTGCTCCAGCAGCTTTTCCTCCACTGCGGATTCTTCCGAAAGATAAGCGAGATAAAGCGTCTCATAGAGCTTGCTTTTCTCATCGATCAGCGCCCACATCCCCCCTGCCGCCTGCCGGATGGCCTCATACTCCCGGCGGCTGAGGGCCCGGCGGGAAAGATCGCACAGCTGATAGGGGATGCGCCTCTCCTTAAAATACCGCTCCGCCTTGCGGCTTTCCTGGCATTTGGGCTTGGTGAAAATCTGCAGGCTCATGCCCGGCCCTCCCCTACCTGGATCTGCCCCAGCACCTGCCCGATGCTGCCCTGGATCACCAGGTCCGCCCGACGGTCCAGCGGGGTGGCGGTGCGGTTGATGACCACCACATGCCTGCCCTGGAAGTAATCCACCAGCCCCGCTGCCGGATACACCGCCAGGCTGGTCCCCCCGACAATCAAAAGATCCGCCGCGGCAATCTGGCGCACCGCCTCCTGCAGGGTGCGGCTGTCCAGGCTTTCCTCATAGAGCACCACGTCGGGCTTGATGATGCCGCCGCAGCTGCAGCGGGGGATACCCTCGCTTTCCAGGATGGTTTCCACCCCATAGCTTTTCAGGCATTTCTGGCAATAGTTGCGCAGCACCGAGCCGTGCAGCTCCAGCACCTTTTTGCTGCCCGCCTTCTGGTGCAGGCCGTCGATATTCTGGGTGATGACCGCCGTCAGCCTGCCCGCCGCCTCCAGCTCAGCCAGCTTTCGATGGGCCGGGTTGGGCTGGGCGGAGGGCATCAGCATCTTTTCCCGGTAAAAGCGGTAAAATTCCGCCGGGTTTTCCACAAAAAAGTGGTGGCTGACGATCTCCTCCGGCGGGTAGGCGTACTGCTGCCGGTAAAGCCCATCCTGGCTGCGGAAATCCGGCAGGCCGGATTCGGTGCTGCACCCGGCGCCGGTAAACGCCACAATGCGGCTGCTCTCCTCCACCCACCGCTGCAGCGTGGTGATTTCCTCCATGGCAAAATCCCTCCTGACATCTCGTGAATTCTGTTTTTATTGTAGCATATCCCCGCCAAAAGAAAAAGGGCCGCCGCAGCAGCCCTTTGATGCAGATGGTCAGGAAAAAACCGGTTTGGTCCCGCCATAGGTCTCATACCAGATGGTGGGCATCAGCGGATCGGGGTTTTTCACCGCCTGGGAGGAATCCACCTCAGCGGATTCCCCCGGGCGCAGCGCCCGGGCCACCACCACAAAGCGGGCGTCGGTGAACTCGTAGGAGCAGGTGGAAAGGGTCAGCAGCTCGTCGCCGGGCTGCACATCCACCCCCGTCTGGATCAGGGTGCGGCGCTCCACCTGGGTGAGGAAATCCACCGCATCCGCCTCGGAATTAAAATTATGCCGGTTGTGATAGTCGAACACATCCACCGACTCGTTGTCATCCATTAAGAACATGGCGACGATCTTATAAGTGCCGTCGCCGTACAGGGTATCAAACTGAAGCACCGGATGCTGCTGGTAAAACTCCAGATTCTTATAATCCATCAGCGCGCCGAACATCTGGGGATTGTTCAGGTTGTGGCCATAGATGATGGTATTCCCCTTGGTGTCGGCCAGGTCGTCCCGACAATCCACAAACAGCGAGCCGTAGGGGCTCGATTCCCCCAAAAAGTCATAATGCAGGTAGTGGTCGTTGTCCTCCGTCTGCGCCACCGGGTAATCCACCGTGGTGCCGGGGATGGTCAGCCAGCCCACTGTGTCGGGATTCTGCTCCAGCAGCGAGGCAAACTTGCCCTCGTTGGGCAGCGAGGAGGAGCTGCTGCTTTCCGATTGGCCGGGACGCGCAAGATTGTCATAGCGCTGTTCGTTCCGATAGCCCTGATAGGCCTTGTAGCCCAGATAGCCGACACTGACCGCGAACAGCACCAGGCACACCGCCAGCAGAAAAAGCCTCACCGGCGAATGCCTGCCCTTAGACTGCTTCACAGCAGATTCCTCCTTTCTTTGGGTGATACGGCTGTTTAATTATAGCCGCTCGCACTTTCCCTGACAAGGAAAGTAAAGGGATTGTCAAATTATTGTAACCGCTCGGTTACCCGGGCCAGATGGTCCAAATAGATGCGGCGCACCGCCGGCAGCTCCCCCAGCCCCTGCAGCACGCTGCGCACCTGCCAGCCGTCCGCTGTCAGGACGCTCTGCCAGCTGTCCTCTTCGGGACCGGCCATATCGTTGACCGCATGGTCGCCCGCCACCACCATCAGCGGCATCAGCCAGACGGTGCGGGGGCGAAACTCCTGCATCCGCCGGCGGATGGCCTCCAGATCCGGGTAGCCCTCCACCGTGCCCACAAAAATATTCCGGTGGCCGCTGTCCTTAAAGGCGTAGTCCAGCGTGCCGTAGGCGGCATTGGCAAAATGGCTGCTGCCGTGGCCCATAAGCACCAGCGCATCTTCCCCGCCCAGGCCGGGCACTTCCACATCAATGGCCTGGATGAGCCGGTGATAATCCTCCAGCTCGGTGAGCAGCGGCGTGCCGATGCCGAACCGTTCAAAGCGCGTCTGGAAGGGCGCGGCCTCCCGGCAAAAGAGGTCGTATTCCTCCCCGTTCATCACATGGGTGGGCTGGCAGGCCACCCGGGTGAAGCCCTGTGCCGCCAGCTTTTCCAGCGCCTGGGGCACCGTATCCACCTGGATGCCTTCCCCGGCCAGGCTGCGGATAATCATCCTGCTGGTGAAGGCCCGCCGCACCTCCCAGCCGGGATAAGCCCGGCGGAATTCCTCTTCGATGGCGCCGATGGTTTTCTCTCTGGTATCGGCGTGGCTGGTGCCGAAGCTGACTGTTAAAATGGCGTTTTTCCCCATGGGATGCCCTCCTCTTCCTTTGTTCTGACGGGTTTCATTATACTTTATTTTACAGCTGCAGGTGTGAATAAAATATGACGAGAAGGAAAACGCCTTTTATCAATTTCTGGCAAAAAAAGAGGCCGGGAAAATCCCGGCCTCTCTGCAAAAGGATGATGAGGCATGCGGCAGATTACCCGATGGCAATCTGCTTGGTTTCAGGCAGCTCGGGCTGGTTTTTCTTCGGAAGGGTCAGCTCCAGCACGCCGTCTTTATACTGCGCGGAGATCTTCGAGGTATCCACGCCGTCCATCTGGAAGCTCCGGCTGCAGTAGCCGTAGCGGCGCTCCCGGCGCAGGTACTGCTTGTCGTCCTTGTCGGCGCCGGATTCCTCATTGTGTTCGGCGCTGATGGTCAACGTGTCGCCGTCCAGCTGGACCTTGACCTCCTCTTTGGAAAAACCGGGCAGCTCCGCCTGCAGCAGATAGTGGTCGCCCTGGTCTACAATGTCGGTATCCATGCCGCCGGCAGAGATGCCGGCAAAGTCTTTCATCATTTCCCGTTCCATCCGGTCAAAATACCGCATCATATCATTGTTCCTGCGGACAAAGGGCATCAGTTCAAACATAAATCATTCCTCCAAAATCAGTTTATTTTTAAAAAAGCTAGATGATCCGGCCGCCCTCTGCGGCCCGCCCGGCGCTCCGGCTAGGCTTTCCGGTTTCCCCGATTCATTTGTATCATCTTCTTTCTTTTTGATTCTGGTATTAGTATATCCCCGGAAATCGGATATTGTATGCTTTTTTTATGTCAAAACCGTTAATTTTAGCACTCTATCATTAAGAGTGCTAACAAATTTGGCCCGCCGGAATTTTACAATTTTTCCATATCTTTTTTGGAGTTCCATGGTATAATATAAGTACTCAAACGGGGGCCTGCGCCTCCAGAAAAAGGAGGAACCGACAAATGAAAGAGAAATTCTATATCTGCAAGCACTGCGGCAACCTGGTAGGCATGATCCACAATTCCGGCGTACCCATGATCTGCTGCGGCGAGCCCATGACCCCGCTGACGCCCAACACCACCGATGCCGCTCAGGAAAAGCACCTGCCCGTCATCAAGGTGGACGGCGACCTGGTCACGGTTACGGTCAGCACGGTGGGCCATCCCATGACGGAGGAGCACTCCATCCAGTGGATTTATCTGGAGACGGACTGCGGCGGCCAGCGCCACGCCCTGAAGCCCGGCGACAAGCCGGAGGCCGCCTTTGCCCTTGGCGGCGCCAAACCAGTAGCGGCCTATGCCTACTGCAACCTGCACGGCCTGTGGAAGACCGAGCTGTAAGAAAAAACAGAAAGCGCCGGGGCCTCTCGGCGCTTTTTCCTGTTCTGTATCGGGAGGAGCCCTATGAACCAAAGCGAAATCCTCTGCCATATTGACCATACCCTGCTGCAGGCGGACTGCCGCTGGCAGCAGATTCAGCGCACCTGCCGCCTGGCGGAGCACTTCGGCGCCGCCAGCGCCTGCATCCCGCCCACCTTTGTGGAGCGCTGCCGGGCGCAGTTTGCGCATCTGACCCTCTGCACGGTGATCGGCTTCCCGCTGGGGTATCACACCGCCGCCGTCAAAGCGGAGGAAGCCCGCCAGGCCATCGCCGGCGGCGCTGACGAAATCGATCTGGTCGTCAACCTGGGCGACGTCAAGGACAGCCGCTGGCAGCAGGTGGAGCAGGAGCTGCGCCTGGTGCGCGCCGCCGCCGGGGCGCATATCCTCAAAGTGATTGTGGAGGCCTGTTATCTGACCCGGGAGGAAAAAATCCGCCTGTGCCGGCTGATCGGCGAAACCGGCGCCGATTATATCAAAACCTCCACCGGATTCGGCAGCGGCGGCGCCGTGCTGGAGGATGTGGCCCTGTTCCGGCAGCACCTGGCGGACGGGGTAAAGATCAAGGCCGCCGGCGGCATCCGCACCCTGGCACAGGCTCAGGCGTTCCTGCAGGCGGGCTGCGAGCGCATCGGCAGCAGCGCCATCCTGGCCGCACTGGCGGAAAAGGAGGGACTGTGATGCTCACAGACGCACAGCTCCGGCAGCTGGCCCAGGCCGCCCTCTTGGCCCGGCAGAACGCCTGGTGCCCCCATTCCGGCTTTGCGGTGGGGGCCGCCCTGCTGGGGGAGGACGGAGCCCTTTATACCGGCTGCAATCTAGAAAACGCCTCCTACGGCGCCACCCTCTGCGCGGAACGCGCCGCTCTGGCCGCCGCTGTCAGCGCAGGCTGCCGGCATTTTGCAGCCATCGCCATCGCCGGGGGCCGGGCCGGCCTGCCGGTCACGGAATTCTGCCCGCCCTGCGGCATCTGCCGGCAGGCGCTGGCGGAATTCTGCGGGGAGGATTTCCCCATCCTGCTGGTACGTGAGGACGATATGCGCCGCTGCACCCTGGGGGAGCTGCTGCCCCTGGCATTTCATCTGAACCGGGAGGAATCCAAGCATGAGAATGTATGATATCCTGGCCAAAAAACGGGATGGCCTCACCCTCGCCCCGCAGGAGCTGGAATTTTTCGCCCGCGGCGCCGCCGACGGCTCCATCCCCGATTACCAGCTCTCCGCCATGCTCATGGCCATCTACCTGAACGGCATGAGCGATGAGGAGACCGCCGCCCTCACCGATGCTATGGCCCGTTCCGGCGATCTGGTGGATCTTTCCCCCATCCCCGGCGTCAAGGTGGATAAGCACAGCACCGGCGGCGTAGGCGACAAGACCACCCTGATCGTGGGGCCCATTGTGGCGGCCTGCGGCGTGCCGGTGGCGAAAATGTCCGGCGCGGGGCTGGGCCACACCGGCGGCACCATCGACAAGCTGTGCGCTATCCCCGGCTTTGAGACCCAGCTGGAAAAGGAGCGCTTTTTTGAGATCGTGCGCACCGTGGGCCTGGCGGTCATCAGCCAGAGCGGCAACATCGCCCCGGCGGATAAAAAGCTCTACGCCCTGCGGGATGTGACCGCCACCATCGGCAGCCTGCCGCTGATCGCCAGTTCGGTGATGAGCAAAAAAATCGCCTCGGGGGCGGACGCCATCCTCCTGGATGTGAAAACCGGCGACGGCGCCTTTATGAAAACGCCGGAGGAAGCCGTCGCCCTGGCCCGGTGCATGGTCGGCATCGGCGAAGCGGTGGGCCGCCGCACCGCCGCCCTCATCACCGGGATGGATCGTCCCCTGGGCTATGCGGTGGGCAACGCCCTGGAGGTGGCAGAGGCCATCCGCCTGTTGGGCGGGGAGGAAATCCCCGACCTGCGCGAGGTCTGTCTCGCCCTGGCAGCCGGGATGCTGCATCTGGCGGGCAAGGGGGAGGAAGCCCACTGCCGTCTCCTGGCCGAGCAGGCGCTGAAAAGCGGCCGCGCCCTGGAAAAACTGCGCCAGATGATCGCCGCCCAGGGCGGGGACAGCCGCGTGACGGAGGATCCTTCCCTGCTGCCGCTGGCCCCGGTGCAGAAAGCCCTGACCGCCTGGCAGGACGGCTTTGTGGAGCAGATGGCCGCCCAGCACTGCGGCACCGCCTCCATGCTGCTGGGGGCGGGCCGCGCCAAAAAGGAGGACCCCATCGACTACGGGGCGGGCATCCGCTTTCTTAAAAAGCCGGGGGACCCGGTGCAGAAGGGCGAGGCGCTGGCCATCCTCTATACCTCCGACGCCGCGCGGCTGCCCCAGGCCGAGGAACACCTGCGCGCCGCCATCCGGCTCTCTGGTGAAGCTCCCCGCCTGGCGCCGCTCCTTTATGCCCGCGTCACCCGGGATGGGGTGCAGCGCTTCTGACCGCCGCTCCCGCCGAAAACTGCCATGCAAAAAGCCCCCGGAGGATCCGAGGGCTTTTCTTTTGATCCCTGCTCAGAACTGCTGCACTGCGGCATAAGGCGCCGCTGCCGCGCTGGAGGCGCTCTCCCCCGGCAGCCACCGGTTGATGAGCACCGACGCCAGCACAATCACCACGCCGGCGATCACATACGCCAGCCAAATGGGATATTTTTTCTTTGGATTCGCCATGCTAAGACCACCATGCTTTCTTCCGTCGTTTCATCGCACCACTGGGGCGCTACCCCGTTATTATAGCACAGTCCGCCTCTTTTGTGGAATACCCGTCAAAAAAAGTATGCCGCCCGGCGAAAAATATGCTATACTGATTTTATCATCCGGCCCAGAATCCCGGGCCATCAAGGAGGCAGCAGTATGAAAATCGGCCTGGTGCTGGAAGGCGGCGGCCTTCGCGGCATGTACACCAACGGCGTGCTGGATGCGTTTCTGGATGCGCATTTCATGCCGGATTATATCATCGGCGTCTCGGCGGGGGCCTGCAACGGGGTTTCCTATGCAGCCGGGCAGCGGGGCCGGGGCCGCCGGGTGATTATGGACCACGTTGGCGATCCCAGATATCTGAGCCTGAGCAATTATGTGAAGACCCGATCCCTCTTTGGGATGGAATTCATTTTCCACACCATCCCGGAGGAAATGGAATATTTTGACTATGACGCCTTCCTCTCCAATCCCTGCGAATTTGTCACCGGCGTGACCGATCTGCTCACCGGCCGGCCCGCCTATTTTGACAAAAGCGCCCTGGATCATGACACCACCGTGCTGATGGCGTCCTCCTCCATCCCCATTTTTTCGCCGCCGGTGTTTTACCGGGGCAGGCGGTATCTGGATGGCGGCACCAGCGACCCCATCCCGGTAAAAAAGGCCCTGGCCGACGGCTGCGACCGGGTGGTTGTGGTGCTGACCCGCAACCGGGATTACCGCAAGGCCCCCGAAAAATGGAAGAAAATCTACCACCATTGCTTCCGCCATACCCCTGCCATGGCCGCCTGCCTGGACCGGCGTCACCTGGTCTATAACGCCGCCCTCAAGGCCATCCGCCGCCTGGAGAAGGAGGGGCGCGCCCTGGTCATTGCTCCCACCCAGCCCATGACCCTGGGCCGTTTTGACAAGGACCCGAAAAAGCTGGAGGCCGTCTACCGCATGGGCCTGCGGGATGCAAAAGAAAAAGCCGCCCAGCTGCTCGCCTTCACCGGCAGAGGCTGATTTAAAGAAAAGCAAAACAGCATGCGCTGTGCGCATGCTGTTTTTGTTTTCCGCCCGAGGTTAGTCCCGGCGGCCCAGGCAGCCGTCGCCGCCCATCAGGGCGGTCATTTCCTCCACGCGCTCCAGCGGGAAGGGCGGCTGCGACAGCGGCCGCATAGCGATGGACATCAGCTTCATGGGGTTGTCATCCGCGGCGATGCGGTTGGAGCTGAAATGCCCGCACCGCCGGCAACGGTGGATGATAGCCCATTCGCCGTTTTTGCGCACCCAGACGCCCACCGGCTCCATGATGCCGCCGCAGTCCGCCTGGCGGTCCCCCGGCTCCTCATCCACGTGCAGGCTGCACAAACAGTTGGGGCAGTGGTTGCGGTGCCCGCTGCCCGCGCCGGCAGGCACCACTGGGCGCCCGCACACCTTGCAGGTGAAATGCTCGCGGCAGGGGTGGGTTTTATAATAGCCTTTTTCGTAGGATTTTTTCTTGTTTTCGCGGTTCATGTTGTGATACCCCCTTGGCGCAGGGTCACAGCATGGCAGACAGGTATTTTTTCAGTGCGTCCCGGTATTTCTGCGTCAAAAGCAGATACTGCTGCTGTTCCTCTGCGCTCCATTCCTTCCAGATTTGATTCTCGATCCGAAACAGCGGCTCCACTTTCTCCTGTGCATACTTCTCCCCTTTCCCGGTCAGGCAGACGACGGTGCTGTGCCCCCTGCCCTGTTCCAGACGCACAATGCCCTCCCGCTCCAGCTTGTGGACCGCCGAATGGATGGTCTGGCGGCTGATGCCGGCCAGCCTGGCAATCTCGCTCTGCGGGCAGCGGCCGCCTTTCTCCCAAAGGACATACAGGATATTCTGGACACTGTCCGAGACGCCCATCTTTACCGCCGCTTCATGGTAAAGGGCGTTGATCTCGCCGGCCAGATAGGTGTATTGCTCCGCTTGCAAATAGTGCATCTGTGTTCCTCCCTATGTACGATTTCGTACATGTAATATGGTATCCGATTTCGGACATATTGTCAACAGTCTTCTTAAATTTTTGAAAAAAATAAAACCTGCACAGGCACATGCCCGCACAGGCTTTCATTCTATGGCTGACGGCTGGGGGGCTCCTCCCACCAGTTCTGCCGCTCCAGCTGACGGGCCAGGGCGCGCAGCCGCTCCCGGCAGGCCCGCCAATGGGGGCAGTATTCTTCCACCACCGCCCAAAAGGCCGGGGAATGATTCATCTGCCGCCGGTGGGCCAGCTCGTGGATGACCACATAGTCCACCGCCTCGGGATCGGCCATCATCAGGTAAAGGCTGAAGCTGAGATTGCCGGCCCCGCTGCAGGAGCCCCACCGGGTCCTGGCCGCACGGATGCTGACCCGCCCTGCCGTGACGCCCATCCGCTCCCGCCAGTAGGCGACCCGCTCCGGCAGGATCTCCCGGGCAGCCCGGCGATATTCCTCCAGCGCGGCGGCGCGCCGCAGCAAAAAATCCCCCTGCGGCAGCAAAAACAGCTCCTTCTGCGGCTGCAGCCTGGCCTTGCCGTCGGGGGCGGCAGCCACCGTGACTTGGCCGCCCAGGTAGACTAGACGCTGCCCGTCCTCCAGCCGGAAGCGCCGCCGCTCCTCCCGCAGGGCGGCGGCCTGCTGCTGTTTTTCCCAGGCCCACTGCCGGTGCTGCTGCCAAAAGGCCTCAATCACCGGCAGCCCCAGCCGCAGCGGCGCACGGATCTCCGGGACGCCGTCCCGGCCGATGTGAAGCGCCAGGGTCTTGCGGCGGCTGCGCACCAGCCGGCAGCCGCCCTCCAAGCTGCTGCCAGCGTTCATGCCGCCACCTGGATCTGGTCGAAATACTCCTTCGCCATATCCATAAAGCGCATGGTCTTAAACACCGAGCCGGTGCTCCCCTCGCTGGAAAGCCAGACCACCCAGGTCTCCTCCCCCACCGGGAACACGCTGAAAAAGCAGTTGCGGTCATCCCCCAGGCCTACGCCATCCACATGGGGATAATCTGTCCGCTGGCTGATGGCATAATCCGGCTGGGCAAACTGCCAGCCCTCCTCCTCGCTGCTGGCGTTGTAGCTGCCGGGAGTGTTCACCTCCCCGATAAACTGCTCATAAACCGCCTGCAGATCCTCCATATCCTCGCTGGGGATCTCATAACGCCATACCTGCACCCCCAGCGCATCCTGCTTGGAGTAGGCGAAGGGGCTTTCCGGCTGCTGGCCGTAGCGCACCTCCCCCGGCACCAGCAGCGTCACGCCGGTATCCTCCAAGGCGGCCTGCTGCCAATCCTCCAGATGGTACCCCTGGCCGGAACGCAGATAAAAAAACAGCACTGCCGCCACTGCAGCTGCCGCCAGGATCACCACCAGCTTGATAATATCCCCGCGGGTCATTTTGCCGACCTGGAGCGGCTTGGCATAACGGGACTGAGGCTCTTTCTCTTTCATGGGCGCTTCCCTTCCCTTTCTAACAGTGTCAAATATTCCGCCGGCTGCCTTAGCACATAGTCGGGATGGTAGCCGCTGCGGTCCATGGCGCCCCAGCCCGCCAGGGCAAATTTCACCCCGGCCCGCTGGGCGCACAGGCAGTCATATTGGGTATCCCCCAAATAGAGGCATTCCTCCGGCCGGGCCTGCAGCAGCTCCAGCATCCGCCGCATGGGCGCCGGGTCCGGCTTGTGCAGAGCCGTGTCGCTGGAGGTGACCACGGTGGGAAAATACCGCTCCAGCCCGAAAAACGGGAAATCCCGCTCCACCTCCGGCCGGGTGCGGGAGGTGATGACCCCCATCGGCCAGCCCTGGGCCTTCAGGGCATCCAGAACCGGCTGAATGCCGTCATAAAGCTTCATCAGGCGGCGGTTTTCCCCCACCCGCTGTTCCCAGGCGGGGATAAAGGTGCCGTCATCCCGGAGCCCCAGCCGGGCCAGGGCATCCACACTGGGGATGCCGAATACAAATCGCAGCTCCTCCTCGCTCTTTTCCCAGCCAAAGCGCTCCCGCAGCAGCTGCTGCAGCGAGACGATAAAGGCCCTGGCGGTGTCGATGAGGGTGCCGTCCACATCAAAGATCAGGTAGCGGTACATGCTTTCACCTCGGCAGATGGTTTGGCCGCCCACGCCGGGCAGCATTTTTGTTATTCTACCATGAATTTCAATGCTCCGCAACGCTCCGAGGCGTCGGAATATTGAACTTTTCAGCCCACGGAAACCCCGAAAAATCGGGGCCGGTAGTAACAAACTAATAACACGGTATCACACCGGTTTTGCATAGTCAAGGGAAATTCAACCGGCCCCGCTTTTCAGCTTGCCCCACTTGGCAGCGCCGGTGCCGGTGCTTTCCGCTGCGATGGTATAAACACCCGGCTTGATGAAGCCATTCTTCCCATAAAAAACCGCCGCTGGCGAGAGCGGCCGCGCTCCTGCGGCAGCTTAAGGCATGCGGTGCGCCGTGATGATGGTGCAGCTGCCGGCATGGATGGTGATACGCACCCCACTGGTCTCGCAGTACCAGTTTTTTCCCCGGCGGCTCACCCGGCAGCCCGGCCGGAGAATAAGCTCCCGGCAATAGGCCACTATATCCTCGGATTCCTGCCGCCCCAGGTTCCTTTGGAGCCGCTGCAGGCCCATCTCTGTGGTGGAAAGCCGCTCCAGCTGCCCGATGAGGCATTCCTTTTCTTTCTCCACGGCAGCGCGCCTCCTTTCCAGACGATCAGTCTATTGAATCGGATCTGCCCCCGCATTGCCAGCCCAGGGCAAAAGAAAAGGGAGACCGCAGCCCCCCTTTTTTTCCAATCAATCCTCCTGCATCAGCTGGCAGATCTGGTTGGAAAATTCCACCGGGTCCTCCAGCGGCATGCCCTCGATCAGCAGCGCCTGCTGGTACAGCAGCTGGGCGTAGATATCCACCTTTTTCCTGCCCTCCTCGCTGGCCATCAGGCGGCACAGGGTGTCAAACACCGGGTGGCCGGCGTTAAGCTCCATGACCAGCTTGGCCTTCACCGGGCTGTCGCCCGGCATGGCGTTGAGCACCTTTTCCATCTCCAGGGAAAGGGCCCCCTCGGTGGAAAGGCAGACCGGATGGCTCTTCAGCCGGCCGGAAAGCTTCACCTCCGCCACCTTGCCCTCCAGGGCCTTCTGCATCTCCTCCAACAAGTCCTTATGCTCCTCCGAAGCCTTTTTCAGCTCCTCCTGCTTGGCGTCGTCCTCCACGCCCAGATCGCTGTCGGAAACGGAGCGGAACTCCTTATCGCCGTAATCCCGCATCATCTTGAGGGCAAACTCGTCAATGTCGTCGCTCAGGTAGAGGATCTCATACCCCTGATCCCGCAGCACCTCGGTCTGGGGCAGGTGGCTGGCCCGCTCGGCGTTTTCGGCGCAGGCGTAGTAGATATATTTCTGCCCCTCCTTCATGCGGCCGGCATATTCCGCCAGGGTAGTCAGCCCGCCCTCTTCCTGGGAGGAAGCAAAGAGCAGCAGATCCTGCAGCAGCTCCTTATGGGCGCCATAATCGGAATAAGCGCCGTATTTAAGCTGCAGGCCGAAATTCTTCCAGAACTTTTCATACGTTTCCCGGTCGTTGGCCAGCATGGATTTGAGCTCCGACTGGATCTTCTTTTCCAGCCGGCCGGCGATAAGCTTCAGCTGCCGGTCGTGCTGGAGCATCTCGCGGGAGATGTTAAGGCTCAGATCCTGGGAATCCACCAGCCCCTTGACAAAGCTGAAATAATCCGGCAGCAGGTCGGCGCAGCGCTCCATAATCAGCACGCCGCTGGCGTAAAGCTGCAGGCCCTTTTCATAATCCTTGGTGTAGTAGCCGTAGGGGGTGTGCGCCGGGATGAACAGCAGCGCCTGATAGGTGGCCGTGCCCTCGGTGCTGGAGCGGATGGTGCGCATGGGCGGCTCATAATCCATGAATTTCTCCCGGTAAAAGCTGTCCAGCTCCTCCTGGGTCACCTCCGAGGCGCTCTTGCGCCAGATGGGCACCATGCTGTTGAGGGTCTCCACCTCGGTGACGTCCTCAAACTCGTTCTCGGTGCCCTCTTTGAGCCGGTGCTTGGGCATGGGCATCCGGATGGGATAGCGGATATAATCGGAATATTTCTTCACCAGCTGCCGCAGGTACATCGGGTCGAGAAACTCGTCGTAGCGGTCCTCCTCGGTGTTCTCCTTGATGGTCAGGGTGATGGTGGTGCCGTGGCCGTCCTCCTTCTGGCAGGGCTCCACCGTATAGCCGTCGGCGCCGGAGGAGGTCCACTTCCAGGCCTCTTCGCTGCCGTAGGCGCGGCTGACCACCTCCACCGTGCTGCTGACCATAAAGGCAGAATAGAACCCCACGCCAAACTGGCCGATAATGTCGATGTTTTCGTTGCCCGGCTGCTCCTGCTTAAAGGCCAGGGAGCCGCTCTTGGCGATGACGCCCAGGTTGTTTTCCAATTCCTCCCTGGTCATGCCGCAGCCGTTATCCCGGATCACCAGCCTGCGGCCGGCCGCATCCGGCTCGATGGCGATGAAAAAGTCATCCCGGTTTAAGCCGGTGTCCCCGCCGGTCAGCGCGTGATAATACAGCTTGTCGATGGCGTCGCTGGCGTTGGAGATCAGCTCCCGCAGGAAGATCTCCCGATGCGTGTAAATGGAGTTGACCATCAAATCCAACAGACGCTTGGATTCCGCTTTAAACTGTTTTTTTGCCATAATCATGTTCCCTCTTTTTATCGTCTAGCCCGAAGGTTATCAAAAATATTAGCACTCTTATATCTTAAGTGCTAATACTACTATAACGCGCCCTGCCCGGAAAATCAAGCCCCTTTTGGTGAAAAATGCTGAAAATTTCACTTCACTGCAAAAAAACGGCCCCCCAAAAGGGGAGCCGGGAAATTTACAGTTCCATCCTCCAGCTGGAAGCGCTGGTCAGCCGTTCCAGGCGCGCCTTAGCCTCCAAAAGGCGGCGGCGGATCGCCTCCACCCGCTCCGGCGTCTGCCGGAACACCGGCAGGCTGACGCTGACCGAGCAGACAGGCCGTTCCCCCGGGCGGCCGACGGCCACCGCATAGCAGCAGATCATCTCGCTGCTCTCCTCCTGTTCCGCGGCGATGCCGGTGCGGCGTACCTCCTCCAGCTGGGCCTCCAGCTTGTCAAAATCTGTCACCGTCTGCGCCGTAAGAGGCTCCAGCCCCCGGGGATAGAGCGCCCGCAGCTGACCGGCAGGCAGGGCGGCCAGCATCGCCTTGCCCAGGGCGGTGGCATAAGCCGGCAGCCGCTTGCCCACGAAAGAAGCCATCCGGATGGGCTGCGGCGCATCTATTTTGATGAGATAAAGCACCTCGCCCCCTTCCAGGATGCCCATCTGGCAGATTTCGCCGCAATCCTCCACAACGGAGCGCATCTCCCCCCGCAGCAGGGTGAGAAAATCCGCCTGTTCCAGATAAGCGCTGCCCACCGAGAAGGCCGATATCCCCAGGGAATACCGGTCCGTCGCCGGGTCCAGGTGCAGAAAACGCCGCTGGGCCATGGTGTGCAGCACCGCAAACACCGTGCTCTTGGAGGCGCCGATGCCTGCCGCAATCTCCGTCAGGGTGCAGGGGGCCTCCTGCTTGGAGAGAAATTCCAGAATATCCAGCACCCGCTGGGTGGGGGCGTGTTCCTTCATGCCGCTTCCTCCTTCTTGACAGGGAGCATCTCATTTGCTATACTTTGTTTGGTAAAACAAATTTTGTTCGATATTACGAATTATAGCAGGCGTTCCCGCCTCTGTCAAGAAAGGATGAAGCATCATGAAGTCGGAATTCCTCACCCCGGTCGTCACCATCTTAGATGAAAACGGCCGCATCGACGAAAAGGGCAACTGCGCGGTCTACGACCATTTGATCGCCGGCGGCGTGGACGGCATCGTCGTCATGGGCAGCACCGGCGAATTTTTCGCCCTGCCGATGGAAGAAAAGAAAAAGCTGGCCTCCCTGGCGGTGCGGCATATCGCCGGCCGGACCCGGGTGCTCATCGGCACCGGCTGCATGACGGTGGAGGAGACCGTCGAGCTTTCCAACTTCGCCCATGGGGAGGGCGCCGACGGGGTGATGATCGTCAGCCCCTACTATTTCTCCTTAAGCGAGGCGAGCATCCTGGAGTTCTACGACCGGGTGGCCGGCGCCGTCAGCGCGGATATTTACATCTACAATTTCCCCGACCGCACCGGTTATGACGTTTCCCCCGCCATCACGCTTCAGCTGGCCCGCCGCCACAAAAACATCGTCGGCTACAAGGATACCGTCAACCAGCTGGGCCATACCCGCGCCCTGATCGAGACCATGCGCCCGGAATTCCCGGATTTTGTCATCTACTCCGGCTACGACGAGAACCTGGCCCATGTGGCCCTGGCCGGCGGCGACGGCTGCATCGGCGGGCTGAGCAACCTGGCTCCCCGGCTGTGCGCTGATTTTTCCGCCGCCATCCGCCGGGAGGATTTTGCCGCCTGCGCCCAGCTGCAGAAAAAAATCGACGGCCTGATGGAGCTTTATGACATCGGCACCCCCTTCATCCCTATTATGAAGCGGGCCATGCAGCTGGCAGGGCTGCCCATCAGCGACCGCTGCACGCCGCCTTTCTTAACCGCAACGCTGGAGCAGGAAGCGCGCATCCGCCAGGTGATGGAGCGTGCCGGGCTGCTTGGCTGACCGCACATCAAATCAAAAGCCGGGAATTTCCCGGCTTTTTGTTTTTGTCCGGCCGGAAAAGGCGCATTTCCCGCGATTTTTTCTCAAAATCAATTGCACCTTTGTCCGTTTCGGATATAATAAAAAGAGAAGCCACCCACAGGGAAGGAGGCACCCTATGACCGCCAACACCATCATCCTGATCCTGGAGCTGATCGGCACCGTCGCCTTTGCGCTCTCCGGCGCTTTTGTGGCGATGGAGCGCCAGCTGGACTATTTCGGCATTGTGGTGCTGGCCGTCACCACCGCGGTGGGCGGCGGCATCCTGCGGGACCTGATCCTGGGCAACACCCCGCCTGCGGCCTTCCGCTCCCCCATCTATGTGGTGGTGGCCTTTTTCACCGCGGCGGTAATTCTGGTGATGATGCACCGGCTGGGCAACTTTGTGACCAACGGCAAGGTGATGGCTTATCTGAAATATCTCAACCTCTGTGACGCGGTGGGCCTGGGGATTTTCACCGTGGTGGGCATGAACACCGCTATCGTCACCGGCTATGGGGAGAATATGTTTCTGGCGGTATTCGTCGGGGTGATCACCGGCGTGGGCGGCGGCATGGTGCGGGATATCCTGGCGGGGCGCACCCCGCTGATCCTCCGGCGGGAAATTTACGCCCTGGCCGCCATCGCAGGCGGGATCGTCTACTACGCCCTGCAGCTTTTTATCCCGCAGATTGCCGGCATGCTGCTGGCCACCGCCTTTATCACCCTCATCCGCATGGCATGCCTGTACTGGCAGGTCAACCTGCCCATTGCCGATTTTGAGGAAAAAGACAACTGAATCCCTGCCAAAAAACAGCACCGGCCTCCGCTTGGGGGCCGGTGTTTTACTGCCTTGCATGATTTATCCCAGCAGGGCTTCCTCCCATTTGGCGGGGGAAAAGCCCACCAGCACCTTCCCTTCCCCGATGAGCAGGGGGCGCTTGACCAGCATGCCGTTGGTGGCCAGCAGGGCGATCTGTTCCTCGTCCGTCATGTCGGGCAGGCGCTCGCTGAGCTTTTGGGAGCGGTAGAGCATGCCGCTGGTGTTAAAGAATTTCCGCACGCCAAGGCCGCTTTGCGCAATCCAGCCGGCCAGCTCCTCCGCCGTGGGGTTCTCCTCCACGATGTGCCGGTCGGTGAAGGGGACGCCGTGCTCCTCCAGCCATTTTTTCGCCTTCTGGCAGGTGGAGCATTTGGGATATTCGATAAACAGGTAGCTCATTCTTCTTCCTCCATTTCTGATAACACCGACGGATAGATGAACACTGCCACGGCGCAGCAGATGCTGCGGGCGCTGTCCAGCCCGAAATAGACCGGGTAATACCCCTCCCCAAAGCCGCTGGCAAAGAGCACCGCATTGCCCCTTCCGCCGGGGATGCGCCAGTTGAGCCAGTCGCCGCCCGGGCGCTGATGGGCCGGGGCACGCTGATAGCTGCGCTCAAAAAGCGGGGCAAAATACTCCTCGTAGAGCTTTTCCGGGTGATCGGTGCGCCAGCGCTCCATAGCGCGGCCCGCATCCTCCTCCAGGCTGGCGTCGCAGAAGCAGGCCAGGCCGGAATCCACCGGGAAGCCGAACACCTCCCCCTCCTCCAGCATGCCGGGCTCCTCCCCCGGGCGCATGGCCAGCTGGTAGCGCACCGCCTTTTTGCGGGAAAACTCCACCCGTGCCGCCATCAGGCAAGGGCCCAGCTGCGGCTGTTGGGCGACGCTGACCGTCACCGGAAACACCCCCTTTGGCAGCTGCGGCGCAAAGGGCGGGATCTGCCGCCCCGGCCAGCCCAGCGTCCCCAGCGGGTCGCAGGCGATCAGCTTGCCGGTGGGCAGGCTCAATTCCCCCAATGGCAGCGTAAAATACGCCGGGTTGGTGAAAAATTCGTTCAAATCCCCTTCCGGGTTCAGTTTTTCCAGCAGCTTCACAACCCTGCCTCCTCAGTTTTCCTCCAGGCCGATGGTGCGCACCGGCAGCTGGTAGCAGCGGATTTCTTTTAACAGGCCGATGGCCCATTTCTCTTCAGAGGGATTCTCATAGGCGATGACCACCAGGTTCATCTGGTTTTCCCCGATGATCTGGGCGGCAATGCGTCCGCCGGCCAGGTCATCCCCAAAAAAGACCGACGCCTTGCACACCCCCTTGCCCACATCGAAGGTGATGCTGTCCCGCACGTCGTCCCGGCGCATCAGGTCCTGGTCGAACTGGGGCTTCTGGGCGTAGAGGTAGGAATAGATCTCGATGTGGTGCCAGTTATGCTCCAGCCCGTCATAAAAGACATGGCCCGCCGGTTCGGGGCGGAATTTTTCCAGATAGCTGCCGGGGATCTGCACCACCATATTGCCGAAGCGGTGGCTCACCCGCCTTTTGCGGTAGCCGATCTCGTCAAACAGCTGATAATCCGGCAGATGCTCCAACGGCACCGGCTGGCGGCCATCCAGCCTGCAGAGCAGCAGATAATCCTGCTTGGGAAAAGGCAGCGCCGGGTCGCAGGCGGCGGCCCGCTCCAGCAGATCCAGAATGGCGCCGTTGACGCGCGCATCCTCCCCGCTGCGGCGGGAGAACATGAAGCAGCACTCCTCCCACATCAGGTTCAGCGCATTGTTGCGATAAAACCGGCCGTCCTGCTGCCGGTCGTGCCAGAGGAAGAATTCCCTGGCAAAGGGGACAATCCCCTCGCTTTTGACCCAGTCCAGCAGGAAATCCACATAATACCGCCCCATAGGGGTAATGACCGTACCCGGCACCTCGCAGGGGGAATACCCCTCCGCCGACCAGCAGATGTGCAGGCTCACCGGGTCGTTTTTATGCAGCTCCAACAGCTCCAATAGCTGCCACAGCCAGCTGTAAAAGCAATCCTGCAGCGCCTCAAAGTCCTGCTCTTCCACATAGCCGCCTTCATCCAGGATCTCGGCCCACAGCCCGCTGCGGTCCTCCAATTCCTCGATGAAATCCACCGCCGCCGCATGAAAGCCCGGCCCCGCCAGGCTGCTGTCGCAGCCGCCCCGCACGGCGTCCCGCTCCACCAGAAAATCCAGTCTCCCATGCCGGCAGAATTCCACGCTGCCGCTTTCGCCGTCCCATTCCAGGGGATAGCCCTTTTCCCGGGCCAGGGCGGTGATGCAGCTTAAAAAATTGGTCTCGTCCAGCCCCTCCCGGCGCATCTCAAACTGTAAGCGGATACTCATTCACTGCGTCCTTCCGGTTCCATTTCATAATAGCCTTCCTTTTCAAACAGGTGGAAGGAAACCTGCACCATCGGGCAGCCCTCCTGCAGAAAAATGCGGGAGATGGCGCGGGCGGTTGCCTCCCGCACCGGGGCGGGCCGCTCGAACCACCACACCTGCACCACCGGATAGTGAGGCGCCGCCCCCTGGGCCGTATAAAACTGCGACGGGCAGTATTCCAGGGTCAGCCAATCCTCCGGGCAGCCGATAATTTCGCTCAGCTGCCGAATCATCGGCCGGCAGATGCGGTCCATCATTTCCGGCGTGGTCCCCTTGATCATAATCTGCGGCATAATTTTTCTTCCTTTCCCCGGCAGCGGCCGGCAGTCTCATCCATTTTTCAGCGCAGAAAGACCATTTTCTCCCCGCTGGAATGTTCCGGCGAAAAGGTATACCCCTCCCACGCAAAAGCCTGCAGCTGATCCGGGCGCTCCAGCCGCTCCCGCAGCAAAAAGCGCGCCATCTCGCCCCGGGCCATTTTGGCCTCGGTGGCAAGGCAGAGCAGCCTGCCCCGGCGGCAGGTGAGGAATTCGCAGGTCACCAGCCGGTCCCCCGCGGCGAGGTAAGGCAAAAAGGTCTTGGCATACTCGGCAGAGGCCAGGTTGACGACCACCTGCCCCGGCCGAAACAGCGCCTCGTAGCAATCCCGCCCCCAAAAGCGGTAAAGGCTCTCTCCCTGCACCTTGAGCCGCGCCAGAAAATCCAGCCGGTAGGGTGCAATCTCATCCAGCGGGCGCAGCGGCCCATACAGGGCGCTGAGAATCCGCAGATGCTCCTGGGCGTACTGCAGCGTCCCGTCGTCCAGCGTCCCGGCGGACAGATGCCCAAAGGCCAGCCCCCGGTAGCTGAGCGCGGCGGCGCCCGTCCTGGCTCCCTCATCAAAGCGCTGGTAATCGGCATAAGCCGCCAGTGCCAGCGCAGGGCCGGTGCGCAGCACGCTTTCCAGCTGCCAGGGGGCGTATTCCCGCAGCAGCGCCGCCAAACGGCCGGCCTTCTGCTGCCCGGCCGGCAAGGTGAGGGCCAGCCCTTCCCGCCGGGTGGGCTCGATGCGCTTGGCGGGGGAAAGCACTGCGATCATCCCGCTTCCTCCTCCGCTTCCATCATTGGGAGGCCCGGACCTTCCAGGGGTTTTCCATGCCGTTTAAGACCCGCCAGCAGCTTTCCACCGAATAATGCACCCGATCCTCCATCGCCTGGTCGGTATAATACGCCATGTGGTGGGTGAAAATCACGTTGGGCAGCTCTTTGAGGATCATCAGTTCCCGGTGGTCCAAAATTTCCGTCTTCAAATCGTGATAGAACATGGCCCCTTCCCGTTCGATTACATCCAAGGCGGCTCCGCCCACTTTGCCGGAAATAAGCGCATCAATCAGGTCGCCGGTGTGGATCAGCCCGCCGCGGGCCGTGTTGACGATCAGCACCCCCGGCTTCATCAGCGCAATGGTTTCCTTGCAGATCATATGCTCGTTTTCTTCGCTCATGGGGGCGTGCAGGTCAATGATATCCGATTCACGGTAAAGCTGCTCCAGCGGGACATACTGGGCATATTCCTTCACCGCCAGGGATTCAAAGGGGTCATAAGCCAAAATGCGGCAGCCAAAGCCGGAAAGCGCCCGGATCACCGCCTGCCCGATATGCCCGGTGCCGACGACACCCACGGTGCAGTTGTGCAGCTCCATCCCCAGCAGACCGCGCACAGAAAAATCATTGATGCTGCAGCGCTGCATCAGCCGCTTGAGCTTGCGGATCGCCATGAGGATCAGCATGACCGTATAATCCGACACGCTGTAGGGCGAAGTGGGAACGTTGCCGACCTCAACGCCAAAGCGTTCGGCTGCCTCCAGGTCGATGTGGTCATAGCCGACGGTGCGGGTGGAAATCATCTTGATTCCCATGCCGGCAAAGCGCTCCATGAGCGCGGCGTCGATCGGAGTGGTGATAATGCTCAGCGCGTCATACCCCTGAGCCAGCTCAGCGGTCTCCATCGTAGGGGACAGCGCCGTCTTGCCCAGCTGAACATCATATTTGCCGCAGTAATAATCAAAATATTTTCCTTCATCGAAATCCTTGTATGTATAGACGAACAATTTCATACCGTGTCCCATCTCCTTATCTTGATAGGAAAAATATATCATAACTTCTGAAAAACCGCAAGGCTGACCGCCGCAAAGCCCCTTCTGCCGGCCATGCAACCGCCGGTTGCCTGCCGGTTGGTAGACACCGGCGCCCCCGCCTGCTAAAATAAAACCGGAAAGGGGGCCCTGCCATGACTTTGGGAGAAAAAATCCGCGCCTGCCGCCGCAAGGCGGGCCTGACGCAGGAGCAGCTGGCCGAGGCCGTAGGGGTCTCCCGCCAGGCGGTCACAAAATGGGAACAGGACCAGAGCGCACCCGGCACCGCCCACCTTATGGCGCTGGCCCAGGCGCTCTCCCTCCCGGCGGGGGAGCTGCTGGAGCCTGACGCGCCCGCCGGTGATGCCCCTCTCAAAGAGGCCTTGGCCATCCTGCGCGCAGAGGAGGAAAAACGCCGCGCCGCCCGCCGCCAAGAACTGAAACGCCGGCTGGGCCTGACCGCCGGGCTGATCGCCGGCTTTCTGGCGGTATATCTGGCCGGGCGGCTGCTCTGGTGCCGGGAAGAGGGGCAGAGCCTGCTGGGGATGCTCTTCCTCAGCCGGCCGCAGGGGGCGGGCAGCTATCTGTTCGGCTGGCTGACAGAACGCCGGCTCTACTGGCTGGCGATAGCGGTCTCGGCCGCCGGGGCGCTGGCAGGCAAAAGACGCTTTGCCCTCACCGCGGCGGCCTACAGCCTGGCAGGGCTTTTGCTGGGCATGGTGCTGGGGCCAAATCCCGATGCCATGCCCTACGAGGCGGATCACTACGGCTGGGCCTATTGGTGCGGGATCTTCCTGGCCGGCCTTGCCTGCGGCTGCTGGCTGGAGCGTCTGGCCCACCGGGGCGCCGGCGCCGGGAAGCCGGCGGCCGTCTTTTGGGGCGGCATGGCCGCCGCAGCGGTGCTGGTCTGGCTGGCCTGCCGATGACGGCTTGCAAAGCCCGGGGGAATCTGCTACCCTAAATTCAGGTGGGATTGTGATGTTCTGGCTGTTTATATTGCTGCTTCCGATCATGATCATTTTTGAATTGGCAAAAAAATCAAAATAACAAAAAGCCGGGACCCACAGGTCCCGGCTTTTAAATTTGGCATGATGGATTGGCTTTACTTTGCGCTGGCGGCAGCTACCGTGCCCTGCGGCAGCGCGGCGCTTTCCCGTTCGCTGGCGGCATGCTCCGGCACGCTGGCCCGCGGCGGGGTCATGCCCTCGTTCTCAAAGGCGACGGACATCATCAATTTAATGCGGTTGAGCTGGTTGACCTGGCTGGCGCCGGGGTCATAATCCACTGCGACAATATTGGCAGCGGGGTTAAGCTCCTTGATGCGGCGCATCACGCCCTTGCCGGTCACATGGTTGGGCAGGCAGGCAAAGGGCTGCATGCAGATGATGTTGTTGACCCCTTCCTCCATCAGCTCCAGCATTTCGCCGGTGAGGAACCAGCCTTCGCCGCACATGTTGCCGGTGGAGATCACTTCCTCCGCCTGCATGGCCAGGTGGGCGATCTCGCTGGGAGCGCCGAATTTGGTGCCCTTGAGGGCCTTTTTCAGCGGGGCGCGGTAATGCTCGATAAACTGGATCGCCGCCTGGTTGCCCAGCTTTGCCATCATGCTGCCATCCAGCAGGCGGTGGCGCACCGCGGCGTTGTAGCAGCAGTAGAGCAGGAAATCCGCCAGGTCGGGCATCACAGCTTCGCCGCCCTCAGATTCCACCACATCCACCGCAAAGTTGTTGGCATCCGGATGGAATTTCACCAAAATCTCGCCCACCAGGCCCACACGGGGCTTGCGCTCGCCGGTCTGGGGCAGCTGGTCAAACTCCCGGACCATGTCGCTGAGGTTCCGGCAGTATTCGCCCCAGTCCGCCTCCGCCAGCGAGGCCTTGGCCTTGGCCACCCAGCGCTCATACAGCGCGTTGGCAGCGCCCTTTTCCACCTCGTAGGGGCGCACCCGATAGAGCATGCGCATCATCGCGTCGCCATAGACCACCGCCATCAGCGCCCGCTTGATGATGTTATAGTTGAGCTTGAAGCCGGGGTTTTTCTCCAGCCCCGCAAAGTTGAGGGAGATCACCGGCACCTGCTCCATGCCCGCTTCCTTGAGGGCCTTGCGCAGCATGGCGATATAGTTGGTGGCGCGGCAGCCGCCGCCGGTCTGGGTGATGAGCACCGAGGTGTGCTCCAGGTCGTACTTGCCGCTCTCCAGCGCCTGCAGCAGCTGGCCGATCACGATGATAGAAGGATAGCAGGCGTCGTTGTTGACATATTTTAAGCCGGTGTTGATGGTGTCGGCGTCCATATCCGACAGCAGGACCATATGGTAGCCGCTGTAGCGGAAAGCCTCCTCCAAGAACTGGAAGTGGATCGGCGACATCTGCGGCACCAGGATGGTGTGAGTGCGCTTCATCTCTTCGGTAAACAGGCGTCTGGGCGCCGGCGGGGTCGGCTCGTGGAAGGCCTGGCGGCCCTTGCGGTCGCGGTCCTGCACCACCGAAATCAGCGAACGGATGCGGATTCTGGCCGCACCCAGATTGTTGACCTCGTCAATTTTTAAGACGGTATAAATCTTGCCGGCCGCCTCCAAAAGCTCCTGCACCTGGTCGGTGGTGATGGCGTCCAGCCCGCAGCCGAAGGAATTCAGCTGCACCAGCTCCAGGCTGGCCGTCTTGCGCACCAGGCTGGCGGCGGCGTACAGGCGGGTATGATAAGTCCACTGGTCCACCACCCGCAGCGGGCGGTCGACAGCCTCCAGATGGGCGACGCTGTCCTCTGTGAGCACTGCGAAGCCGTAGCCGTTGATCATCTCCGGAATCCCGTGATTGATCTCCGGATCCAGATGGTAAGGCCGGCCCGCCAGCACAATGCCGTGCTGGCCGGTTTTTTCCAGCATCTCCAGCACCTCTTTGCCCTTGGCGCGGATATCCTCATGGAAGCGCTGGTCCTCCGCAAAGGCGGCATCCACCGCGTCGCTGATTTCCAGGGCGCTGACGCCCATGGGGGCCATTTCCTCCGTCAGGCGGGCCTTCAGCCGCTTGAGGTTGTTGAAAGGCAAAAAGGGCGAGAAGAAGGTGACGCCCGGCTCCTTGAGGGCATCCATATTGTTGCGGATCACCTCGGCGTAGGTGCCGACGATCGGGCAGTTGTAATGATTGTTGCCGCCCAGGCCCTCATCCCGCTCATAGGGCAGGCAGGGCATAAAGATAAACTTGATCCCCTCCTTGAGCAGCGCCTCGATATGGCCGTGCACCAGCTTGGCAGGGTAGCACACCGACTCGGAGGGCATGGTCTCGATGCCCTGGTTGTAGATGCTGCGGGAAGAATGGGGCGAAAGCACCACCCGGTAGCCCAGCGTGGTGAAGAAGGTATGCCAGAAGGGATAATTCTCATACATGCCCAGCGCCCGGGGAATGCCCACCGTGCCGCGGGGGGCCTTCTCCTCCGGCAGGGATTCGTAATCGAACAGCCGGTGGTACTTATACTCAAACAGGTTGGGCAGCAGGGATTTTTTATTCTGGTTGCCGGCGCCGCGCTCGCAGCGGTTGTTGGTGATATAGCGGCTGCCGTCGCTGAACCTGGTGATGGTGAGCAGGCAGTTGTTCTCGCACAGGCCGCAGCGGGCGGTGGATTTGGTGTAGGAGAAATTTTCCAGCTGATCGGCCGGCGCAATGGCGGAGCGCCCGCCCTCATACCGCTGGGCGGAGAGGATCGCCGCACCATAAGCGCCCATCAGGCCGCTCTGGTCGGGACGGACCACCTCCCTGCCGCAGGTCAGCTCAAAGGCGCGCAGCACCGACTCGTTGAGGAAGGTGCCGCCCTGCACGATGATCTTGCGGCCCATATCCTTGGGGTTGCGGATTTTGATGACCTTGTAAAGGGCGTTTTTGACCACCGAGTAGCTCAGCCCGGCGGAAATATCGCTGACGGTGGCGCCCTCCTTCTGGGCCTGCTTGACGCGGGAGTTCATAAACACCGTGCAGCGGGAGCCCAGCTCCACCGGATGGGGGGCCAGCAGGCCCATCTTGGCGAACTCCGCGGCGGAAAGGCCCAGCGCCTTGGCAAAGGTCTCGATGAAGGAGCCGCAGCCGGAGGAGCAGGCCTCGTTGAGCAGGATGCTGTCGATGGCGCCGTTTTTGATGCGCAGGCACTTCATATCCTGCCCGCCGATATCCAGGATGAAATCCACCCCCGGCAGCATATAATCCGCCGCCGTGTAGTGGGCAATGGTCTCAATTTCGCCGTCATCCACCTTGAGGGCGGCTTTGATCAGCTGCTCGCCGTAGCCGGTGACGGTGGCCCGGGCGATGAAAGCATCCTCAGGCATTTTGGCGTAAAGATCCTTCAGGATGCCGATGACCGATTCCAGCGGGTTGCCCCCGTTGGAGCCGTACCAGGAATAAAGCAGCTCGTATTTCTCGTTGATGAGGGTGCACTTGGTGGTGGTGGAGCCGGCATCCAGCCCCAAAAACAGCCCGCCGTGCTGATCCTCCAGCCGGGCGGTAGGAATCTTTGCCCTGGCGTGGCGCTCCCGGAAGGCGGCCAGCTCCTCCTCGCTGGAAAACAGCGGCGCAAGGTAGCTGATCTCCCCCTTGTGCTCCCCTTCGAGATTCTTGAGGGAATCCTTCAGCTGGGCAAAGGTGATCTCCTGCTCGGATTTGGAGGCCAGCGCCGCGCCCTGGGCCACAAAGGTCTGGGAATTTTCCGGAATGATGATCTGGTCACCGGTCAGGTGCAGCGTCTCAATAAAGCGCTGCCGCAGCTGGGGCAAAAAGTGCAGCGGCCCGCCCAAAAAGGCCACCCGCCCCCGGATGGGTTTGCCGCAGGCCAGGCCCGAAATGGTCTGGTTGACCACCGACTGCAGCACCGAGGCCGCCAGGTCGGTTTTGGCGGCGCCGTCGTTGATAAGCGGCTGGATGTCGCTCTTGGCAAACACGCCGCACCGGGAAGCGATGGGATAGATGGTCTTGGCCTTGGCGGCCATCTCGTTGAGCCCATCCACATCCGTGCCCAGCAGGCTCGCCATCTGATCGATAAAGGCGCCGGTGCCGCCGGCGCAGGTGCCGTTCATTCGCTGCTCCACGCCGCCGGTCAGGTAGGTGATTTTCGCATCCTCGCCGCCCAGCTCAATGGCCACGTCCGTCTGGGGGATCAGGGCATGGATCGCCTTGACCCCGGCCACCACCTCCTGAATGAAGGGCAGCCCCAGCCAGCCGGCCACCGAGATGCCGCCCGAGCCGGTGACCATCACCGTCAGGCGCCCGTCGGGGAACTGTTCAATCGCTTCGCTGAGCACCTGGGCCAGCGTCTTGCGGATGTCGGAAAAGTGCCGCTGGTATTTCTGATACACCAGCTGGTCGTCATCCGTAAAAACGGCGATTTTCACTGTGGTGGAGCCGATATCCAGGCCCACATGGTAAAGCTGATTGGTCATATTGATCTTTTTCACCTCAAACATTGGTCAGCCATCCGGCTGAAAAGGACCTCTGATTTATTATCGTTTTTGCAGAATTTTCCGCTTTTATTTTGTTAAAGTAGCATAAAATAATTTTATGTCTACACAAGTCTATGATAGCCTTTTTTCTGTTCAGTGTCAATGAATTTTCCGCTAACTTTCCATTACTTCATTGTATTTCTTTTGTGCGAAACTATGACCGCCCGCCGGCACACCGCCGCGCCGGCTCTTGACAGCGCTCCCGGGCCGCTGCTATAATAAGGGGCAGAGTGCAGCGAAGGCCGCACGAAGGGGTACACCACCACGGGTGTATTGCTTCGTGTGGCCTTTTTTGCTGCATCAGAAAGGAGGATGCGGATTGGTCAAAGTCAACGGAACCCCGCTGCCGCTGGCGGGCCGGAGCCTGGCCGCCTATTTGGGCGAAGCCGGCTTTGACCCGGACCGGGTCGCAGTGGAACGAAACGGGCAGATCGTGCCCCGGCGCCTCTATGCCGAGACCCTGCTGGCGGAGGGCGACTCGCTGGAGATCGTCGGTTTTGTGGGGGGTGGCTGAGATGGCCGTTTCCCGCGAGCAGTTCCTGCAGGCGCTGATCTGCCGCCACGGCGCCGCCCTGCAGGAAAAATTCACCCGCGCGCAGGTGGCGGTGTGCGGATTGGGGGGCCTTGGCTCCAATGTGGCCATCGCCCTGGCCCGGGCGGGAGTCGGGCAGCTGCACCTGATCGACTTCGACCGGGTGGATCTGAGCAACCTGAACCGCCAGCAGTATTTTGTCGAGCAGCTGGGCCAGTACAAGACCCAGGCCCTGGCCGAGACGCTATCCCACATCGCCCCCTACTGCCGAATCAGGACGGATACCGTCCGTCTCACGGCGGAAAACCTGGCTTCCCTGCTGGCGCAGGATGACCTGATCTGCGAGGCCTTTGACCAGCCGGAGGCCAAGGCCATGCTGGTCTCCGGCGTGCTGGAGCAGCTGCCGGAAAAATACCTGGTGGCCGCCTCCGGCATGGCGGGGCTGGGCAGCGCCAACACCATCCGCACCCGCCGCGCCTTCGGGCGGTTCTATCTGTGCGGGGATGAGGCCAGCGACTCCTGCGAAGGGCTGGGGCTGGTCTCCAGCCGGGTGATGGCCTGCGCCGCCCACCAGGCCCATATGATCCTGCGGCTGCTGGCCGGAGAAACAAATCCCTAAACATTCCGCCAAGAAATGATCAAAGAAACGAGGAATTTTCATGTCAACCATGCAAACCACGCAAGACCCGCTGGTGATCGGCGGGCACACCTTCTCCTCCCGCTTTATCCTGGGCTCGGGGAAATATTCCCTCTCCCTCATCGAGGCCGCTGTGCGGGACGCCGGGGCCGAGATCATCACCCTGGCAGTGCGCCGCGCCAACACCAAGGAACACGAAAATATCCTGGATTACATCCCCAAGGGCGTGACGCTGCTGCCCAACACCTCCGGGGCCCGCAATGCCGACGAGGCGGTGCGCATCGCCCGGCTGGCCCGGGAGCTGGGCTGCGGCGATTTTGTGAAAATCGAGATCATGCACGATTCCAAATACCTGCTGCCGGATAACTATGAGACCATCCGCGCCACCGAAATTCTGGCCAAGGAGGGCTTTATCGTCCTGCCCTATATGTATCCCGACCTGAACGCCGCCCGCGACCTGGCAAACGCCGGCGCGGCCGCCGTCATGCCGCTGGCCTCCCCCATCGGCTCCAACAAGGGCCTGGCCACCCGGGATTTCATCCAGATCCTCATCGACGAGATCGACCTGCCCATCATTGTAGATGCCGGCATCGGCCGTCCCTCTCAGGCCTGCGAGGCCATGGAGATGGGCGCCGCGGCCATTATGGCCAACACCGCGCTGGCCACCGCCGGGGATCTGCCCCTGATGGCCAGCGCCTTCCGCAAGGCCATCGAGGCGGGCAGGCAGGCGTATCTTTCCGGCCTGGGCCGGGTGCTGGTGCGCGGCGCCGCCGCCTCCGACCCGCTGACCGGGTTTCTCAGGGATTAAGGGGGGTAAGGGATGGAAAACCAGTTTTTTGTCGATTCCGAATTTTTAAGCCCCGAGGCCCTGGCCCGCAAGCATCAGCTGGAAAACGACCCCTCCTGCCGCACCGATCCCATGGCCTATCTGCCGGGAATGGAGCAGATCCATTCGGATGTGCGGGAAAAGGTCATCGCCCAGATGGAGGCCTATGACCCTGACCGCTACACCGCCCGCCAGGTGGAGGCCGCCCTGCAGCACGAAACCTGCACCATCGAGGATTTCAAGGCGCTGCTCTCCCCCGCGGCGGAGCCCTATCTGGAGCAGATGGCCCAGCGCGCCCGGCTGGAGACCCGCCGTCATTTCGGCAACACGGTCTACCTGTTCACCCCGCTGTATATCGCCAACTACTGCGAAAACTACTGCATCTACTGCGGCTTTAACTGCTACAACCACATCAAGCGCATGAAGCTGAACATGGAACAGATCGAGCACGAGATGAAAATCGTCGCCGACTCCGGCATGGAGGAGGTGCTGCTGCTCACCGGCGAGAGCCGCTCCATGAGCGACGTCGCATATATCGGCGAGGCCTGCAAGCTGGCGCGCAAATACTTCCGCATGGTGGGGCTGGAGATCTACCCCGTCAACAGCGACGAATACCGCTACCTGCGGGAGTGCGGCGCCGATTATGTCACCGTCTTTCAAGAGACCTACGACGTCGCCAAATATGAGACGCTGCACCTGATGGGCCACAAGCGGGTCTGGCCCTACCGCTTCGACGCCCAGGAGCGCGCCCTCATGGGCGGCATGCGGGGGGTGGGTTTTTCCGCCCTGCTGGGGCTGGCCAACTTCCGCAAGGATGCCCTGGCCACCGGGCTGCATGTCTATTACCTGCAGCGCAAATACCCCCATGCGGAAATGTCCCTCTCCTGCCCGCGGCTGCGGCCCATCATCAACAATGACAAGATCAACCCCCAGGATGTCCACGAGCGGCAGCTCTGCCAGGTGCTGTGCGCCTACCGCATCTTCCTGCCCTTTGCCGGCATCACCGTCTCCTCGCGGGAGAGCGCCGAGTTCCGCAACGGCATCGTAAAAATCGCCGCCACCAAGGTCTCCGCCGGGGTTTCCACCGGCATCGGCGACCATGAGAGCAAATACACCGGCAAAGACAGCGGCGAGGCCGAGGGCGACGAGCAGTTTGAGATCAACGACGGCCGCAGCTTCTCCAAAATGTATGACGACATCTCGGCGGAAGGGCTGCAGCCGGTGCTCAACGATTATCTGTATGTCTAAGGTGCTCTGTGTCACCAGCCGGTCCCTCTGCCGGGAGGATTTTTTCGTCCGGCTGGAAAAAATCGCCCGCGCCGGCTGTGCCGGCATCCTGCTGCGGGAAAAGGATCTCTCCCCCCGGCAGTACGGCGAGCTGGCAGAACGGGTTCTATCCCTCTGCCGGGCGCATCAGGTGCCCTGCATCCTGCACAGCCACGCCGAAATCGCCGCAGAGCTGGGCGCGCCGGCCCTGCATCTGCCGCTGCCGCTTCTGGAGGCGCTGCCCGCTCCGCTCCGAGGGAAATTTTCCTCGCTGGGGGCCTCCTGCCACAGCGTCGAGGATGCCCTGCGGGCCCAGGCGCTGGGCTGCACCTATCTGACCGCCGGGCACATCTTCGCCACCGACTGCAAAAAAGGCCTCGCCCCCCGCGGGCTGGAATTCCTGCGCGAGGTCTGCCAGGCGGTGGAAATCCCGGTCTGGGCCATCGGCGGCATCCGGCCGGAAAACCTGCCCCAGGTGCTGGCAGCCGGGGCCGCAGGCGGCTGCGTCATGAGCGGCCTTATGGCCTGCCCCGACCCGGCGGCCGCGCTGGCAGCCTTTGCCGCCGCCGAATAACCTTCCCGCACACCCCCGTCAGAGGCGAAAAGCCCTGGCGGGGGATTTCTTTTGCAGCGGCGCGCGGCGCTTTACAAAATCCCCTCAGATGTTATACTAAAAGGCAGAAAGTTCCAGCCGCGCACGGCGCCGGGATATTTTCCGGCGCCGTGTAAAACCTTCTCCCGCTGTTTTGTGTCTTATGGGCAGAAGGGGGCGAACATATGAAATCCACACGGCCTTTGTGCGACCTCATCCGGCATGCATACGAAATCGGCCCGGAGATGAGGGCGGTCCTGGATGCGCTGCTGAACAGAATTTTAAGCCTGCTCAAAAATAAGGAGGAACCGTAATGTCGGAAGGATTTGCAAAACTGATTGAGGCGGCACGCCAGGGCGACAACGACGCCTGCACCCAGCTTTATCAGCTGACCATCCGCAGCGCGCTGGGGCGGGCGCGCTCGCTGGTGCGCTCGGAACAGGATGCGCTGGATATTGTGCAGGACAGCTACCTGCAGGCCTTCCGCTCGCTGGAAAAACTGGAAAAGCCGGAGAGCTTCCCCGCCTGGCTCAACCGCATTGTCACCAACCGCTGCAAAAACCTGCTCGGCCGCTCCAAGGCGCTGCGGTATGAGACCTCCCTCACCGGCGAGGAGGGGGAGGAATTTGAAAAAGAGGATGAGAGCATTCAGTTTAAACCGGATGACTCTTTGGATTATGAGGAGAACAAGCGGCTGATCCGCGAGATTGTGGACAGCCTCCCCGACGAGCAGCGCGCCTGTGTGCTGCTGCATTATTTTCAGGAGCTTAAGCTGGCCGACATCGCCAATCTGCTGGAAATCCCGGAAAACACGGTGAAAAGCCGCCTTTATTACGCCAAGAAAAAAATCGAGAAGCAGGTGCAGGAGCTGGAGCGCAAGGGCACCAAGCTCTTTGCGTTCCCGGTGTTCCCCTTCCTGCGCTGGGCAATGGAGGAAAGCACCACACAGCTGGCTGCACAGAGCGCTTCCCAGCTGCTGCCCGCCATTACCGCCTCGCTGGGAGCCGGGGCCGCCTCCGCCGGGACGGGGGCCGCTGCCGGCTCCGCCCTAGGCAGCGCAGCCGGCGCAGCGGCAAAAGGGGGGCTTTTTGCCTCGCTGCAGGCCAAGGCTGCCGTCGGGCTGGTAGCGGCAGCCGTGGCGGCGGGGGGCGCCGCCGTCGCTTTGCACCAGGCCCAGGAGCCAGAGCCGGAACCTGCCGCCAGCGTACCCGCTGTTGTAGAAGTGGAGGAGCCGCTCCCCGCCCTGACGCAGGCGGAGCTGGAGGAGCTGCTGGCGCAGCTCCAGGCCAAGCGGGAGGAAGTATCCCTGCCGCCGCTGGAGGTGGACCCGCAGCTGGCCGAATTGGCCGGCCTGCGGGCCGAAGAGCTGGCCGAACGCTTTGACAGCGCCCGCCCGGACGGAGCCTCCTTTGAGACGCTTTTTGCAGAAAACGGCCTGGGGACCCCGCCCGAAGCGGCCCAGGCGATCCTGCGGCTGGAAGAAGATGGCATTGCCGAGGCCCTGGAAGAATGGGTAGAGGCCCAGCCGCCGGAGCTTTTTTCGCAGCAGGCCCAGCGGATCGGCCTGGGAACCTATTATCAGGAGGAACCCGCTGCCAATTATCTGGTTGCCCTGACCTGTGCAGAGCCGCAGCCGGAACCCGAACCCGAGCCGGTGCCCGAACCTGAGCCGGTGCCCGTACCTGAGCCGGTGCCCGAGCCGGAACCCGAGCCCGAGCCGGAACCGGAAGCGCCGGCACCCGAAGGGCCGGAAGGGCTGGTGGCGCTGATCAATGCCGCCCGCCGGGAACGGGGCCTGAACACTCTGATTTTACAGCCAGCACTGATGGAATATGGGGAATATTCAGCTATGGGCACCGCCGGGGACGGCACTTATCCCCGGCAGAGCGCGGAGGAATTTTTAAATGAACGCGGCTATTACTTCGATGAGATCAAGGGCTGGGGATTTGTCGGTTATACGGATGCCTCCGCTGTGATGGAAATCATCCTGCAAACGCCCGACAGCCCCTTCCTGCAGGCGGGTGATTACACCGACATCGGCGTAGGCTGCTATGACAACGGCGACCGGCTCTATTGGGAGGCCAATGTGGCTAAATCTACAGACTAGGAGGATATCCCCCAGGCGCTGGGCCCGGATGAGTTTGGGGAGCTGCAGCAGCTCTTGGAGGGAATCAACAGGCTTCGGGCAGACAACGGCCTTTCCGCCTTGGCAAGCAACAGCACCCTGGTGAAAGCAGCCAAACGGTATGTGCTGGCCACTGCCGGTGAAGGGCGTTATCCTGCCGGCGGGGTTGAGCATTATCTGGAAGAAAACGGGTATTCTGCCGCCCAGGTTAAAAACAGCGGTTATGGAAATTTTGAATTCGCAAAGGATGTTCTGCAAAATCTCGGGAACAGCAGTTTTGTCACGGAGAGCGGCTTTGACCAAATTGGGATAGCTTATCTGGAGCATGACAGCCAGAATTATTGGGCCATCGTTGCAGCAGAATCCGCTGAATCATTTGATGATGAAAGGAAGGGTAACGAATGAAAAAGAACAACAAGAGGATGCTGGTCGCCATGCTGGCTATGGCAATGGCGCTGAGCATGACCGCTTGTTCCGAGGAACCGGCCGAGGATACCAGTTCCAGCGAGCCTGAGAGCAGCGTGAGCGAGCAGGTCAGCGAACCGGAAACATCTGATCTGGAAGTAGAGAACGACACCAGCAGCGATACCGAGGCAGAAAGTTCTGATCCGGCTGCCAATAACACCAGCAGCAGCGCCGCCGATACTGGCAGCTCTACCGCCAGCCAGCCTGCAGCCGATCAGAGCAGCAGCCAGGCACAGCAGCCGGCTACCAGCAGCCAGACGGATACTTCCAGCCAAACTCAGGCTCAGGCGCCTACTACTGCCCAGACCAGCAATACCAGCAGTGGCAAAGGACCGCTTGCCAACTACACAGTGAGCGTTCAGGATAACAGTACCCCGGCGGTTTCCGTTTCTGGAAGAAGTATTGATGGTAAGAGCGGCTATTACTTCTATTCTGCGGATGGCGACATCCTCGGCTATATTGCCAGCAACGTCGTGTCTCAGATCAACCGTGATTACAAGATGATCCAGAAGACGGACGAAGAGCATAAGGCCTGGTATGTAGAGCAGTTCAATGTGCTGCGCGGCCTGGAGGGCGGGAGTGGTTCTGTCACTTCTAACTCCTCCAGTTCCACTACATCCTCTGAATCTAGTTCCAAGGAGGTTGATATTGAGGAATACCGCAAAGAGGTATTTCGCCTTGTGAATGACGAAAGAAAGAAAGCTGGAGTAGCTGAATGTGTTTCTGATAGTACCGCTATGGAATATGCCCAAATTAGAGCAGAAGAACTCGCTGAAAAGTTTTCTCACGAAAGCCCAGATGGGTCCATTATGGAGTATAGCCATTATACTTTCGCTGAAAATATTGCTAAGGGACAGGATACACCTGAAGAAGTTGTCAGTGATTGGATGGCATCTTCTGGGCACAGAGCAGCTATGCTGTCCGATTATTCTAATTATGGCAACTGTCTTGGCGTAGGCGTTTATGAAGAAGACGGAACTTTTTATTGGGTTCTTGAATTTATTCTTTGGGATGCGAATGCTTAACTTAAATGGAATTAGCCTAAAAGGGTGCTTTTTGTAAAGTACCCTTTTTATATTTACAACAGTTTAAGGATTTTGCAAGGAGTGATGTAATATGATCTGGTGTCGCCCACCACCACGGTGGGATGTTTGTGAAGGGGGTTCCCTACTGGGAACCCTCTTCTTTTTTTATGCCCAAACACAATAGAGAGGAGCGGTAACATGGCGAGAAAGCCAAAAACAGCAAGCAGGGCGCTTGCTGCCATGATGACATTTTGTAACCGCCAGCACAAAGAAAAAGCCGATGAAACAAAGTTTCATCGGCTTTTGGGTGGTTGC
>CAJFPC010000036.1 GCA_904398325.1 Candidatus Neoruminococcus faecicola
AGGAGCAGCAGAAGGAGCGCAGCGGCATTTTTGCAAAAAAGCCCCTGCAAATGCGCAGCTTTTGCAGGGAAAAGGAGGAGCAAGGCAGCGGGCGTACGGCTGTTTTTTGATAAAAAAATAGCCGGAGCAAAGCGAACTTTGCTCCGACGTGGTGACCCGTGCGGGAATCGAACCCGCGTTACTGCCGTGAAAGGGCGGTGTCTTAACCTCTTGACCAACGGGCCATAAAAAAATCCTGCCGGATGTGCGGTGACAGGATTTTTTGCCTGGTAGCGGCAAAAGGATTTGAACCTTCGACACTTCGGGTATGAACCGAATGCTCTAGCCAACTGAGCTATGCCGCCATATCAATCAAGGCGAAGTTTATTATACCCTAAGTTGCCCTGTTTGTCAACAAAAAAATCACGGCCCCGGGAAAATTCCTCCCGGGGCCGGTTTTTTATTTGCTTACTGGGGATTGATGGTGTAGTTGGGCGCCTCTTTGGTGATATAAATATCGTGGGGATGGCTTTCCTTGAGGCCGGCGCCGGTGATGCGCACAAACTGGGCCTTCTCATGCAGCTCCTCGATGGTGGCGCAGCCGCAGTAGCCCATACCGGCCTTCAGGCCGCCGTTGATCTGATAAACGGAATCGGAAACCGACCCCTTGTAGGGGACACGGCCCTCGACCCCTTCGGGGACCAGCTTTTTGTTGTTCTCCTGGAAGTACCGGTCCTTGGAGCCGTTGGCCATAGCGCCCAGGCTGCCCATGCCGCGGTACACCTTGAACTGCCGTCCCTGATAGATTTCGCTCTCGCCGGGGGATTCCTCGCAGCCGGCCAGCATGGAACCCAGCATGACCACATTGGCGCCGGCAGCCAGCGCCTTGACCACGTCGCCGGAATACTTGATGCCGCCGTCCGCAATGACGGGGATCCCGTGCTTGACGGCCACACAGGCGGCGTCATACACGGCGGTGACCTGCGGCACGCCGATGCCGGCCACCACGCGGGTGGTGCAGATGGAGCCGGGGCCGATGCCCACCTTGATGGCGTCCGCGCCGGCGGCGATCAGCGCCTCGGCAGCTTCGGCGGTGGCGATATTGCCGGCCACCAGCGCCACATCCGGGAAGGCGGCCTTCACCTTTTTGATGCACTCCATAATATTATGGCTGTGGCCGTGGGCGGAATCCAGCACCAGCACATCCACCTGGCTCTTGACCAGGGCGGCGGCGCGCTCCAGCACGTCGGAGGTGATGCCGATGGCGGCGGCGCACAGCAGGCGGCCGTTTTTATCCCGGGCAGAGTTGGGATACTGCACGGCCTTCTCAATATCCTTGATGGTGATGAGGCCCTTCAGCCGGCCCTGCTCATCCACCAGGGGCAGCTTCTCGATCTTGTGGCGGCTGAGGATTTTTTCCGCCTCATCCAGCGTGGTGCCCTGAGGGGCGGTGATCAGGTTATCCTTGGTCATGACCTCTTTGATCTTGATGTTGAAATCCCGAAGGAAGCGCAGGTCGCGGTTGGTGAGAATGCCCACCAGGCGGCCGTTTTCGCAGATGGGCACGCCGGAGATGCGGTATTTGCCCATCAGCTCATCCGCATCGTAAACATAATGCTCGGGGGAAAGAAAGAACGGGTTGAGGATGACGCCGTTTTCAGAGCGCTTGACCATATCCACCTCGTCCGCCTGCTCCTCGATGGACATGTTCTTGTGGATGACGCCGATGCCCCCTTCCCGGGCGATGGCGATGGCCATGCGTGATTCGGTGACCGTATCCATGGCGGCGGTCATCAGCGGGGCGTTGAGCTTGATATCCCGCGCCAGCGTGGTGGAAATATCCACATCGCTGGGCAGCACATTGGATTCCGCCGGGATCAGCAGCACATCGTCAAAGGTCAGGCCCTCTTTCACAAATTTCTCCTGATAATTGGTGTTTAACATCCGATTCTCTCCTTCCTCTCTGCCAAACTTCACAAAACTTTACGTTTCTTTTCTATATTATTACTATTTTAGCACCCTTTCCCCTGGGATGCAAGGGATTTTCCCCTTTTTGCGGCCTGGGGACAAAAATCGTGGTTTGCCACAAGGCCCCCGGCCTTTTCAACCAGATTTTCAGCGTTTTCCCCCGCCAGGCAGGGCCTGGGGCCGCTTCGCGCTATAGTCTGGTGCGGGCGGTAAAAGATCCCCCGCGCTATGGAGGAAACTCCCGGTTCTC
>CAJFPC010000037.1 GCA_904398325.1 Candidatus Neoruminococcus faecicola
AAGGAAGCCTTGCCGATGGGGCAGTGGATGATGTTGGTCTTATCCAGGCGGTACTCGATCTTACCGGCCTTGGCCTCGGTGACAGCCTTGGCCACGTCGGGGGTAACGGTACCGGCCTTGGGGTTGGGCATCAGGCCGCGGGGGCCAAGCAGCTTACCAAGGCGGCCGACCATGCCCATCATATCCGGGGATGCGATGACCACGTCGAAATCCATAAAGCCGTCCTGCACGCGCTGCACCAGCTCTTCGCCGCCCACATACTCGGCGCCGGCAGCCTCGGCAGCAGCCACGTTGTCGCCCTTGCAGAAGCACAGCACCCGCACCTTTTTGCCGGTGCCGTTGGGCAGCACCACCGCGCCGCGGACCTGCTGGTCGGCATGGCGGGAGTCGACGCCCAGGCGGATGTGCACCTCCACCGTCTCGTCAAATTTGGCCTTGGCGGTCTTGACGCACAGGTCCAGAGCCTCGGCGCTGTCATACAGTTTGGACAGATCTACCAGCTTGGCGCTGTCCACATATTTTTTACCGTGTTTCATAATCAATCTCCTCCAACATGTGAGTGGTAACTAACGGATAATGTCCTCCCACCCGGGGAGCATTAGTCAACGACTTCGACGCCCATGCTGCGGCAGGTGCCGGCAATCATGCTCATGGCGGCGTCGATATCGGCAGCGTTCAGGTCAGGCATCTTGGTCTCAGCGATTTTTCTGACCTGCTCCTTGGTGATCTTGCCCACCTTGGTCTTGTTGGGCACACCGGAGCCACTCTCCAGATTGATGGCCTTCTTGATCAAAACAGCGGCCGGGGGGGTCTTGGTGACGAACGTAAAGGAACGGTCGGCATACACGGTGATAACCACCGGGATGATCATGCCCATCTCGTTTTTGGTACGCTCGTTGAAATCCTTGGTGAATGCCATGATGTTAACGCCGTGCTGGCCAAGCGCGGGGCCGACCGGCGGGGCTGGTGTTGCTTTACCAGCGGGGATCTGCAGTTTGATGTAACCTGCAACCTTCTGAGCCATAGTTTGCACCTCCAAAATAATGTGGTTCCTGGCGGAGCCGGCCCTTCCGGCTCCTCCCACGGGGCACGGGCGACTGCTCGGGTGCGCCCGCCCCCTTGCCCGGGAATTGCCCGGGCTCTTCCAGCGGGCGGATGGCCCGCGTGAAATTCCTTCTCAAGATCAATCGCCCAAGGGCTGGACCTGATCGATCTCCAGCTCGACGGGCACATCCTTGCCCATCATGGATACCGTGACCCGCACCAGGTTTTTCTCGGCCTCGATGGCGTCCACCCGGCCCACAAAGCCGTCCAGATAGCCGTCGATGACCTGGACCGAATCCCCCACCTCGAAATTGACCTCGATATGGCGGGTTTCGACCCCCAGGCGGTCCACCTCTTCCTCCGTCAGCGGCACGGGCTTGGAGCCCGGCCCGACAAAGCCGGTCACGCCGCGGATATTGCGGACCACATACCAGCTGTCGTCGGTCATGACCATTTTCACCAGCACATAGCCGGGGAAGATCTTGCGCTCGACTTCTTTTTTCTTATTGTCCTTGATTTCGGTGACGGTCTCGGTGGGCACCCGCACTTCCTGGATCAAATCCTCGATCTGCCGGTTTTCCACCGCTTTTTCGATATTGGTCGCCACCTTGTTCTCATACCCGGAATAGGTATGGATCACATACCACCTTGCAGCATCGGACATCTCTTGTCACCCTCCCTCTTCTGAGCCAGCCAGTCCTGCCAGGCCGCTCAGATCTGCAGCAGGAGGGCGCGGACCACGCCGAGAATCGCATCAAAGCCGCTGACGATCAGCGAAGCGATGATCATGAACACGATGACAATCAGGGTGTTGTTGATGATCTGCTTGCGGGTGGGCCAGACAACCTTTTTGCTTTCGCCCCTCAAATCCTTGAAGAAGCGGCCGATTCTGGAGAAGAGGCCTGGTTTCTTAGCCGGCTTTTCGCCGCTAACTTTTTCTGCCATCATTCTTCCTGCCTTTCGACTTTACTTCGTTTCCCGGTGAAGAGTGTGTTTTCTGCAGAATCTGCAGTACTTGTTCATTTCCAGCCTGTCCGGATCGTTTTTCTTGTTCTTCATGGTGTTGTAGTTTCTCTGCTTGCACTCGGTGCAGGCCAGGGTGATCTTGACTCTCATTCTTTCGGCACCTCCTGATTATAACGGAATTTTTTGCCTCCCTCGTGAAAGGGGACCTCTTTGCCTCAATTTTTGGGCATAAAAAAATAGACCCTTTTAGAGGTATTTACCATATTATCATACTTGGCGCAATCCGTCAACTGTTTTGGGGAATATTTTTCGATCTTCTTCTTTTTCCGAAGCGCGCCCCATACAATAGCCCGGGGCAGGGGGCGGCGCCGCAATTTTACCTTTGGCCTGCCTTTACAGGCCGGGGGCTGTTGTGGTAAAATTTAATAATGTATCACAGCGGCTGCCCGGGCCCATTGCCGGGGCGGCCCGCACCCGGCAGAAAAGGCCGGGAAAGGAGGGACCTTCTGTGTCAAAATTAAGCGTGGGCGTCATCTTCGGCGGCGCCTCCAGCGAATATGAAATTTCCCTTCGCTCCGCTGCGTCGGTCATCGGGCAGATGAAGGAGGAGCTTTATGACAAGGTGCTCATCGGCATCACCAAGGATGGCCGGTGGTTCCACTACACCGGGCCGGTGGAGGCGATTCTGGAAAACCGCTGGGAACAGCCCCAGTGGACCCGTTCCGCCGCCATCCTGCCGGACAGCTCCATCGGCGGGCTGGCCATCATCGGCACCAGCGAGGTGATCCCCCTGGACGCGGTGTTCCCGGTGCTGCACGGCCAGAACGGGGAGGACGGCACCATCCAGGGCCTGTTGGAAATGGCCCGGATCCCCTATGTGGGCTGCGGGGTGCTTTCCAGCGCCGCCTGCATGGATAAGGCGGTCACCCACACCCTGCTGGATGCCGCCGGCATCGCCACCGCCCCCTGGCGGACGGTGCTGCACCGGCAGATGACCTCTTTCGGCAGGGTGGAGGAGGCCCTGGCCGCCCGGCTGGGCTATCCGATGTTTGTCAAGCCTGCCAACGCCGGCTCCTCGGTGGGGGTAGGCAAGGCCAAGGGGAAGGAATCCCTGCGCGCCTGCCTGGAGGAGGCCTTCCGCTATGACGAAAAGGTGATCGTGGAGGCCGCCATCTCCGGCCAGGAGATCGAGTGCGCCGTGCTGGGCGGGCAGGAACCCACCGCCGGCATCCCGGCGGAGATTTGCCCTGCCCACGAGTTTTATGACTATGCCGGCAAATATGAGGATGACTCCACCACCATCCATCTGCCCGCCCGCGTCAGCGAAGAAAATCTGCAGCGCATCCGCGACACCGCTGTCCGGGCCTTCCAGGTCATGGGCTGCCAGGGCCTGGCCCGGGTGGATTTCTTCCTCACCGGAGAAGGGCAGGTCGTCGTCAACGAAATCAACACCCTGCCGGGCTTTACCTCCATCAGCATGTATCCCAAAATGATGGCGGCCTGCGGCATCCCCTACAGCGGCCTGATCGACCGGCTGATCGGCCTGGCGCTGGAACGGGCCGCCCGCTGACCGGCCGGAACAGGGCATCCGACCAAGGGAAGGGAGAGGATCGTTATGGATACGCGCCCCATTGGCATTTTTGATTCCGGCGTGGGGGGGCTGACGGTTTTTAAGGAGCTGCACGCCCTGATGCCCCACGAGGATTTTATCTACTTCGGCGATACCGGCCGGGTGCCCTACGGAACCCGCAGCCGGGAGACTATCCTCAAATACGCCAGCGAGGATATGGCCTTTCTGCTCTCCCACGGGGTGAAAATGGTGGTGGCCGCCTGCGGCACCGCCAGCGCAGTGCTCACCAATAAGGAGACCGACCGCCTGCCGGTGCCCTATACCGGCGTCATCATCCCCTCGGCCCAGGCGGCGGCGGTGGCCACCAGCACCGGCAACGTGGGGGTGATCGGCACCCCCGCCACGGTGCGCAGCGGCGCCTATGGCCGCGCTATGCGCAATGTGCGCTCGGATATCAAGGTCACCGGCCACGCCTGCCCGCTGTTCGTCCCCCTGGTGGAGGCGGGCATGTTTGAAGAGGGCAACCCCGTGGCCCGGGAGCTGGCCAAGATTTATCTGTCGCCCTTTCTCGGCAGCACGGTGGATACGCTGATCCTGGGCTGCACCCACTACCCCATGCTGGCCGGCCTGATCGGCAAAATGCTGGGGCCGGGCATCCGGCTGATCAACCCCGGCGCCGAGACGGCCCGCTACACCCTCAACCACCTTATGGCCCGCGGCATGCTGCAGGACCCCGCCCATCAGGGCATCAGCCGGTATTACTGCACCGACTCGCCCGAGGGCTTCGCCGAGGTGGCGGAAAAATTCTTCGGCTCCTTTGATGCCTCGCAGGTCACCAGGGTGGAGCTGGAGGAGCTGTCTGCCCTCTCCAAAGAGGAGGCGCCATGAAACAGGAAGCGACCATCACCCTGAGAAGCGTCGTCCGCTCCGGCGGGGAGGAAGACGTGATGGAGCTGGTGACCAGCGGCACCTATGCCGAAAAAAACGGGAAATATTACCTGATCTATGAGGAGTCGGAGGGATCCGGTTATGCCGGCTGCACCGTCACCGTCAAGGCGGAGCCCGGCTGCGCAGCCATCCTGCGGGGCGGCCCGGCCAAAAGCCAGCTGATCGTCCAGCAGGGGGTGCGGCACCAGTGCTGCTACCAGACCGGCTACGGCCAGGTGACCCTGGGGGTCACGGGGCAGCTGGTGGCCTGCCGGCTGCGGGAGGACGGCGGCAGCCTGGAACTGGCCTACACGCTGGATCTCAACACCTCGCTGATCAGCAGCCATCAGGTCTTTTTCAGCGTACACTGCGGGGAAAACTGAAGGAACGAAAAAATTACGGAGGATGTTTATCATGCCAAATTTACTCTTAGAGGCCCAGGAGCAGCTCCAGGGGCTGGTGGCCGGCGCCGCCCGGTCCGCCATGCAGAAGGGCGCCCTGCCCGAGGCGGAGCTGCCCGCTTTCACGGTGGAAATCCCTGCCGACCCCAGCCACGGCGATTTTGCCGCCAACGCGGCGATGGTTTGGGCGCGCGCGCTGAAGCTGCCGCCCCGCAAGATTGCCGAGGCCGTCGCCGCCCAGCTTGAGCTGGCCGGCAGCTGCTTTGACCGCTGGGAGATCGCCGGGCCGGGCTTTCTCAACTTCTTTCTGGCGCCGGGCTGGTATGCCGGCGTGGTGAAGGAGGCCCTGGACCGGGGCGCCGACTACGGCCGCAGCGATTACGGCCGGGGCGAGAAGGTGATGGTGGAATTCGTCTCTGCCAACCCCACCGGCCCCATGCACATGGGCAACGCCCGGGGCGGCTCCATCGGGGACGTGCTGGCCGACACCATGAAGCTGGCCGGCTTTGACGTGACCAAGGAATTCTATATCAACGACGCCGGCAACCAGATCGCCAAGTTCGGCCGGTCGCTGGCCGCCCGCTACCGCCAGATCTACCTGGGGGAGGAGGCGGTCCCCTTCCCGGAGGACGGCTACCACGGCGAGGATATCACCGAGCGCGCCCGCCAGTATGCCGGCCAGTACGGCGACAGCCTGATGCAGAAGCCGGAAGAGGAGATGGCCGACGCCCTGGTGGCCTACGCCCTGCCGCTGAATATCGAGAAGCTGCGCACCGACCTGGAAAAATACCGCATCGTCTACGACGTGTGGTTCCATGAGAGCGAGCTGCACGAAACCGGCCAGGTCCAGGCCGCCATCCAGAAGCTGGCGGATAAGGGCCTGACCTATGAGAAGGACGGCGCCCTCTGGTACCGGGCCACCCAGTTCGGGGCGGAAAAGGACGAGGTGCTGGTGCGCCAGGGCGGCAGCCCCACCTATTTTGCGGCGGATATCGCCTATCATTACAACAAATTCGCCATCCGGGGCTTTGCGCGCTGCATCAACGTCTGGGGCGCCGACCACCACGGCCATGTGGCCCGCCTCAAGGGCGCCATGGACGCCATCGGCCTGGACGGCAGCAAGCTGGATATTGTGCTCATGCAGCTGGTGCGCCTGATGAAGGACGGCGAGCCCTACAAAATGTCCAAGCGCTCGGGCAAGGCCATCACCTTAAGCGACCTGATCGAAGAGGTGCCGGTGGATGCGGCCCGCTTCTTCTTCAACCTGCGGGAGCCCAACTCCACTCTGGATTTTGACCTGGACCTGGCGGTGGAACAGTCCAGCCAGAACCCGGTCTACTATGTGCAGTACGCCCACGCCCGCATCTGCAGCATCCTCAAAAACCTGGCGGCGGAGGGCATCTCCCCCCGCGCCTGCACCGCCGGGGAGCTCTGCCGCCTGACCCAGCCGGAGGAGCTGGCGCTGATCCGGCGCATCGCCGCCTACCCGCGGGAGATCATCGCCGCCGCCAAAAATTACGACCCCGCCCGCATGACCCGCTACGCCATGGATCTGGCGGCGGATTTCCACAAATACTACAATTCCTGCCGCGTCAAATGCGAGGACGAGCCCCTGATGCAGGCCCGCCTGGCCCTCTGCCTGGCCGCCCGCCAGGTGCTCAAAAACGATCTGGCGCTCTTAAAAATCACCGCGCCGGAAAGCATGTAACCACACCGGAAAAGAGGGGAGCCCTTCCCCTCTTTTTTGCTGCCGGCAGCCGGGCCGCTGGCAAAAAGCGGCGGCGGCCCCCACGGTTTTTTATCCATATTGCCGATTTGGGCGCTTTTTTCTGGACAAAAGCCGCCCGCCGGTCTATAATAAACCCTAAGGAACCCTTTAAGTTGGTACAGAGAGACTGACAAGGTGCTTGGAACATCAAAATACTGCGCGCGGGCGGATAAGCCCGGGCCAATTTTGTGCAAGGTTTTTCGCCTGTCCGTCTCGGTTTGTGAGCGCGGACAGGCTTTTTTATTGCAGAACCCAGCCACAGTCAGGAGGTGCCCCATGCCCCAGCCCGAAAAACAAATTCTGGATTCCGGCGCCATCGGCCGCGCCGTCGCCCGCATTTCCTACGAGATCCTCGAGCAGAACAAAGGCTGCGAAGGCCTCTGCCTGGTGGGCATCCTCACCCGGGGGGCCCATCTGGCCCGGCGCATCGCCGCCAAGCTCTGCGATATCGAGGGCGCCCAGGTGCCGGTGGGCATCCTGGATATCACCCCCTTCCGGGATGACCGCCCCGCCCCGGGGGGAAAAGACCGCTCCCAGATTCCCTTCGGCATCACCGGGCGCAAGGTGGTGCTGGTGGATGACGTGCTCTACACCGGGCGCAGCATCCGGGCGGCCATTGACGCGTTGATGCAGCGGGGGCGGCCGGCCGGCATCCAGCTGGCGGTGCTGGTGGACCGCGGCCACCGGGAACTGCCCATCCGCCCCGATTATGTGGGCAAAAACCTGCCCACCTCCCGGGAGGAGGCGGTGCGCGTCCTCATGAAGGAAGAAGACGGCGAGGATAAAGTCGTCATTATCCATAAAGAAACCGGCCCTGCGGGGCCTGCCCGAACGCTCTGACAAAGGAGGATTACCTATGAACCTGCTGATCGAACATACGCGCCTGATCGACCCCAGCCAGAACCTGGATGCCGAAGCCGCCCTCTCGGTGGAAAACGGCATCGTCTCCGCCTACCGCCGGGAGGATATCCCCTACGACATCGTGCTGGACGGCCGCGGCCTGGTCTGCGCGCCGGGGCTGGTGGATGTGCATGTCCACCTGCGCGACCCGGGCTTCACCTATAAAGAGGATGTCTACACCGGCTGCCGGGCGGCCGCAGTGGGGGGCGTCACCTCCCTGGTGCCCATGCCCAACACCAACCCGGTCTGTGACACCCCCCAGGTGGTCAGCTACCTGAGGGAAAAGGCCAAAACCGCCTCGGCCCGGCTGTATCCCTGCGCGGCTATCTCCCAGGGGATGAACGGCCAGGCCCTCACGGATTTTGCCGCCTTAAAGCAGGCGGGCGCCGTGGCGGTCAGCGACGACGGCAAGCCGGTACCAAGCGGCAGGCTGATGCGCCAGGCGCTGGAAAAGGCCGCCGAGGTGGGGCTGGTGGTCACCAGCCACTGCGAGGAGCTTTCCATCGTGGATGGGGGCATCATCAACGAGGGGGAGGTCTCCCGCCAGCTGGGGGTCAAGGGCATCCACCGCTCCAGCGAGGATATCATCACCGCCCGGGAGATCATCCTGGCCAAAACCCTGGGGGTGCCGGTGCACATCTGCCATGTCTCCACCACCGGCTCGGTGGACCTGGTGCGCCAGGCCAAAAAGGAGGGCGTGCAGGTCACCTGTGAGACGGGGCCCCACTACTTCACCCTCACCGAGCAGGAGCTGCTGCGGCGCGACGCCAACTGGCGCATGAACCCGCCGCTGCGCACCGAGGCGGACCGCCAGGCCATCTGGGAAGCGGTGGCCGACGGCACCATCGACGTGGTCGCCACCGACCATGCCCCCCACGCCCCCGAGGAGAAGGCGGACTTCCTCAAGGCGCCCAACGGCATCCTGGGGCTGGAGACCTCCCTGGCGCTGACGCTGATGGCCTTTTATCAGACCGGGCGGCTGACCCTTTCCGAAATCATCCGCAAAATGTCCACCCGCCCGGCGGAGATCTTCCATCTGCCGGCGGGCAGCCTGAAAATCGGCGCCAAGGCCGACGCGGTCCTCTTCGACCCGGAGGAGGAATACCTCTTCACCGAGTCGATGCTGGGCTCCAAATCCAAAAATTCCCCCTTCCTGGGCAAGCGGCTCCAAGGCAAGGTGAAATATACGATTCTGGGCGGCCGGATCGTCTATCAGGATCAATAATTTGAAAGGTGGAATCATTCATGTCTATGGATACCCTGATTCAGCGCATTGTACAGACCCAAAACCCTACGGTAGTGGGCCTGGACCCGATGCTGGAATACATCCCGGAGCACATCGTCTCCGAAGCCTTTGCCAAAGCGGGCGAGGGCCTGGCGGGCGCTGCCGAGGCGGTATGGCGCTTTAATACGGAGATCATCGACGCCATCTGCGACATCGTCCCCGCTGTGAAGCCCCAGGCCGCCTATTATGAGCGGCTGGGCTGGCAGGGTGTCCGCATCCTGTATGAGACCATCGCCTACGCCCACAAAAAGGGCATGTATGTCATCACCGACGGCAAGCGCAACGACATCGGCTCCACCATGGAGGCCTACGCCGCCGCCCACCTGGGCCGGGTGAAGCTCGGCCAGAAGGAATGCGAGCCCTTCGGCGCCGACGCACTGACAGTCAACGGCTATCTGGGCAGCGACGGCATCAAGCCGCTGCTGGCCATCTGCCGGGAATACGACAAGGGCATCTTTGTGCTGGTCAAAACCTCCAACCCCTCCTCCGGGGAGCTGCAGGACCGCCTGATCGACACAAAGCCGGTCTATGAGGTCATGGGCGGCATGTGCGAGGCCTGGGGCCAGGAGGTCATGGGCCGCCATGGCTACAGCGCCGTGGGCGCTGTGGTGGGCGCCACCTATCCCGACCAGCTGCGCGCCCTGCGGGAAAAGCTGCCCCACACCTTCTTCCTGGTGCCGGGCTACGGCGCCCAGGGCGGCGGCGCCGCCGATGTGGCGGGCGCCTTTGACCGCCGGGGGCTGGGGGCTGTCATCAACAACTCCCGGGGCATCATCACCGCCTGGAAAAAGACCCCCGACGGCGTGCGCGACCACGCCAAGGCCGCCCGCCAGGCCGCCCTCGCCATGAAGGAGGATATCCTCTCCTATCTCGGTTCCATCGCATTATAAAGGAGGCTGTGTCCCTATGCCGCTGAGAAGCGATATCAAAAAAGTGATGGTGATCGGCTCCGGGCCCATCGTCATCGGCCAGGCTGCGGAATTTGACTATGCCGGCACCCAGGCCTGCCGCGCCCTGCGGGAAGAGGGGCTGGAAGTGGTGCTGGTCAACTCCAACCCCGCCACCATCATGACCGACAAGGCCATGGCGGATAAAATCTATATCGAGCCGCTGACGCTGGATGTGGTCAAGCGCATCATCGAAATCGAGCGGCCGGACAGCATCCTCTCCACCCTGGGCGGGCAGACGGGGCTGACCCTTTCCATGCAGCTGGCCCGCTGCGGCTATCTGGATGAGATGGGCGTCAAGCTCCTGGGCGCCAAGCCTGAAACCATCGACAAGGCGGAAGACCGCCAGATGTTCAAGGATACCATGGAGGCGATCCAGCAGCCCACCGTCCCCTCCAAGGTGGTGACGGATGTGGACGCCGCCCTGGCCTTCGCCGAAGAGATCGGCTACCCCGTCATCGTGCGCCCCGCCTTCACCCTGGGCGGCACCGGCGGCGGCATCGCCGGGACCCGGGAGGAGCTGCACGAGATCGCCGGCAACGGGCTGTATCTTTCCCCCATCCATCAAATCCTGGTGGAGCGGTGCATCTCCGGCTGGAAGGAGATCGAATTCGAGGTCATCCGCGACAGCCGCGGCAACTGCATCACCGTCTGCTCGATGGAAAACTTCGACCCGGTGGGGGTGCACACCGGCGACAGCATCGTGGTCGCCCCCTGCGTGACCCTCTCCAACCGGGAATATCAGATGCTGCGCTCGGCGGCCATCGCCATTGTGGATGCGCTGGAGGTGGAGGGCGGCTGCAACTGCCAGTTTGCCTTAAATCCCGACAGCCTGGAATACGCCGTCATCGAGGTCAATCCCCGGGTTTCCCGGTCGTCGGCCCTGGCCTCCAAGGCCACCGGCTACCCCATCGCCAAGGTGGCCACCAAAATCGCCATCGGCTATGCCCTGGATGAAATCGTCAACGCCGTCACCGGCAAAACCTCCGCCTGCTTTGAGCCGGCTATCGACTATATTGTGGTCAAATACCCCAAGTGGCCCTTTGACAAATTCGTCTACGGCAAGCGCACCCTGGGCACCCAGATGAAGGCCACCGGCGAGGTGATGAGCATCGGCACCAGCTTTGAGGAGGCGCTGATGAAGGCGGTCCGCTCGGTGGAGCTGGGGCTGGATACCATGAACCTGCCCAAGCTGGCCGGCCTGGGCAGGGAGGAGCTGTACCCCCTGCTGCACCAGTGCGACGACGAGCGCGCCTTTGTGGTCTATGCCGCCCTCAAGGCGGGCATCACCCCCGACGAAATCTTTGACATCACCAAAATCGACCGGTGGTTCCTCTATAAGATGCTCAACCTGGTCCAGATGGAGCGCCGTCTGGCCAGCGAGCCCCTCACCGAGGAGCTGTACCTGGCGGCCAAGAAGTTCTCCTTCCTCGATCACACCATCACCGCCCTGTCGGGGCAGCAGATTCCCCAGGCGCGCCGCGCCGTCTACAAGATGGTGGATACCTGCGCAGCGGAATTCGCCGCCGAGACCCCCTACTTCTACTCCACCTACGACGAGGAAAACGAGGCGGAGGAGTTCATCCGGGAGCATGACACCGGCAAAAAGAAGGTGCTGGTCTTCGGCTCCGGCCCCATCCGCATCGGCCAGGGCATCGAGTTTGACTACTGCGCCGTGCACTGCGTCTGGGCACTGAAAGAACTGGGCTACGAGGCGGTCATCGCCAACAACAACCCCGAGACCGTCTCCACCGATTTTGACACCGGCGACCGGCTCTACTTCGACCCGCTGACCCCCGAGGATGTGGATAACATCCTGGCCACCGAGCAGCCCTGGGGCGCGGTGGTGCAGTTCGGCGGGCAGACCGCCATCAAGCTGACCCGCCACCTGGCAAAAAGGGGCGTCAACATCCTGGGCACCAGCGCCGACAGCATCGACGCCGCCGAGGACCGGGAGCGCTTTGACGAGCTGCTGGAGCGCTGCGACATCCAGCGCCCGGCAGGCCACACCGTCTTCACCGAGGCGGAGGCTCTGGACGCCGCCGCCAGCCTGGGCTATCCGGTGCTGATGCGCCCCTCCTATGTGCTGGGCGGGCAGAACATGATCATCGCCCACAACGACGAGGACATCCGGGAGTATATGAAGATCATCACCTCCCACGAGATCGAGAACCCCGTGCTCATCGACAAATACCTGATGGGCACCGAGGTGGAGGTGGACGCCATCTGCGACGGGGAGGATTTCCTCATCCCCGGCATCATGGAGCATATCGAGCGCGCCGGCGTCCATTCGGGGGATTCCATCTCCATTTACCCGGCCCAGAGCCTTTCCAAGCGCCTGCGGGAGACCATCATCGAGTACACCGGCCGCCTGGCCAGGGAGCTGCATGTGGTGGGCCTGGTCAATGTGCAGTATGTGATCTACAATTCCAGCGTCTATGTCATCGAGGTCAACCCCCGTTCCTCCCGCACGGTGCCTTATATCTCCAAGGTCACCGGCGTGCCCATGGTGGATCTGGCCGTCAAGGTGATGATGGGCCAGAAGCTGAAGGATCTGGGCTACGGCACGGGGCTGTATCCCACCGGGGAGTATATCGCCGTCAAGGTGCCGGTGTTCAGCTTTGCCAAGCTGCACGATGTGGATACCCAGCTGGGCCCCGAGATGAAATCCACCGGCGAGGTGCTGGGCATCGCCAAGACCTTTGAGGAGGCCCTCTACAAAGGGCTGCTGGCGGCGGGCTACACCATGAAAAAATCCGGCGGCCTCCTGATCACGGTGAAAAACAGCGACAAGCAGGAGATGATCCCCATCGCCGAACGCTTCGAGCAGCTGGGCTTCACCCTCTACGCCACCGCCGGCACGGCGCTGACCCTCAACCAGAACATGATCGCCACCAACGCCGTGCGCAAAATCGACGAGCCCCACCCCAATATTATGGATCTCTTTGACGAGAACAAGATCGACTATATCATCTCCACCTCTTCCAAGGGGCGGCTGCCCGCCCGCCAGTCGGTGCAGATGCGCCGCCGCGCGGTAGAGCGCTCCATCGCCTGCCTGACCAGCCTGGATACGGCCAACGCCCTGGCCGGCTGCCTGGCGGCGGATCTGGACCCCCAAAAGCTGGAGATGGTGGATATCACCAAGCTGTGATTTTCCCGGGAAAACAAAAAAAGGCTCTGCTCGACAGGGCCTTTTCTTTTTCTGTCCGGCAGCAAAAAGCGCGGAAAAAGCCGGCCCTGCTCCCTCAAAGCCGAGACGGCGGTCGCCAGTTGTCCCCTGTGAAGAAAGGCTCCCTCGGGCGAAGCTTTTCAGGGGCAGCAAAAAAGGCCCCCGGCGGGGCCTAGTGCATCAAGCGCGGGATAAAGCCTTATCCCCGCGGGGCTGCCCGGCTTTGGCGCCAGGCCTCCCGGTCCAGATAGGTGAAATGCTCGGTGCGACGGTCGCCCAGGGGGCAGGGCTTGTCCTCCTCCGTATGGTGGGGCACAAAGCCGCATTTTTCCTGCACCCGGCGGGATTTCTCATTGCCGTCGTAATAGCCGCACCACAGCCCGGTGCAGTCCAGGTCCTCAAAGGCGCGGCGGCAGAGCTCCCGCACCGCCTCCGGCGCAAGGCCGTGGCCCCAATAGGGCACCCCCACCCAATAGCCGATTTCCGCCTGGCCAGGCCGCAGCGGCGCGCTGCCGGTACCGGGGAACATCAGCCCGATGCTGCCCACCGGCTTGCCGGTGGATTTGAGCACGATGGCATAGGTTTCCCGCCAGGAGAACACCTCCCGGATGACGCGGCGGCTATCCTGCACGCTGGTGTGGGGCGGCCAGCCGGCGTTGGGCCCCACCCGGGGGTCGCTGGCATAGCGGTAGAGCTCCCCGGCGTCGCTTTCCCGCCAGGGCCGCAGGATCAGCCGTTCGGTTTCCAGCGTCACGGTTTCGCCATGGCGGCGCGGGTTCTGGGGAAAAAAGCCCTTTTCCACCCGGCGGGTCTGCTCCTTGAGTTCCCGGATGCTCCACAAGCAGGCGGCCCCGGTCACCCCGCACAGGGCGGCAGGCAGCCCCTGCAGCAGCAGCGACACCCCC
>CAJFPC010000038.1 GCA_904398325.1 Candidatus Neoruminococcus faecicola
ATACTGCCCCGAGTGCGGCGAGCTGCTGGAGCATGAGGGGGGCTGCGTCTCCTGCCGGAGCTGCGGTTATTCCAAGTGCGGCTGATACAAATCGGAAAAATTCGATAAAATATTACTGACTGTTCGCTTTTTTGGGGGGGTTGGTGAAAAAGCTCCTGATTCTGCTGGCGGCCTTGTGGCTGCTGCCCGGCTGTGGGGAAGGGCCTTCCGCTGTCAGCAGTACGGCGGCGCCTTCTGCGGCGGTCAGCGAACAGGCAGCCAGCGGCAGCCGGGAGGAAGAGGTGTTTCCCCTGGCGGAGGTGTTGTCCCTGCCTGCCGCAGAGGTGACGGCATTCCGTTATGAGCGCCTGAGCGCCCAGGAGGAGCAGCGGCTGGATTTAAGCGGCAAAGACGCGGTGCAGGCGGCCCAGGCCCTGCTGGGGTTCGATGTCTCCTGCATTGCCGCCGGGCAGGGCGAGCCGGTTGTCGGCGGCGCGGCGCGCTATACCCTGACCTTTGCGGATGGGACGGAGCTGGTGGTTTATGATGACGGCCGGCTGTCGGTGAATGGCGGCGAACCCCTCTGCCAGCGGGAAGGGGAGGAGGAAATCCCCCTGCCGGAAGATGCCTGCTGGCAGGTTTTCACGGTGGATCTTTTCACCGGGGATAAAACGCCGGCCCGGGCCGGATAAAGCCTGCGGTGCTGGGTTTATGCAAGGGGGAGGGGAGGCCCTCCCCTTTTTGCTTGAGCGCGGGTCGCAATACTGCGAAAATCAATACAATATGTAATATTTTATCTATTTATGACAAAAAGGAGGGCCTATGGAAAGGCTGGAAGCGCTGTTTCGGGAGGCGGGGATCCCGCTGTGGGGCGTCTGCGATTACCGGCAGACGCTGCCGCTGCTGCCCTGCCGCAAGGCGAAGCTGATCCCGCCGGGGGCCAGCCGGGTGGTGATGGCGGCTTTCCCCTACTATGCGGGGGAAGCGCAGCACAGCAACCTGGCGCGCTACGCCTGGGGGGAGGATTATCACGGCGTCTGCCTGGGGCTGTTGGAGCAGGTGTGTAAAGGGATGCGGCTTTCCCATCCTGACTGTTTTTTTCTGCCCTTTGCGGATGATTCCCCCATCCGGGAGGTGCGCTGCGCGGTGGCGGCGGGCCTGGGGCTGCTGGGCGACCACGGCATGGTCATCACCCCGGCGTATGGGGCTTATGTGTTTCTGGGGGCGATCGTCACCGACTGTCCGCTTCCCCTTTCTATCCCCGGCGGGGAGTGCCCGCACTGCGGCCGCTGCCGCAGGGCCTGTCCCGGCGGCGCTTTGGCAGAGGAGGGCCTGCGGCGGGAGTGCTGCCTGTCCTTTCTCACCCAGAAAAAGCGTCTCACTCCGGAAGAGGAGGCCCGGGTGGCGGCGGGCGGCATGGCCTGGGGCTGCGACCGCTGCCTGGAGGCCTGCCCGCTGAACCCGAAGCGGCTGACCCCCCTGGCCCCTTTCCGGGCCTCGCTGCACCCACTGCTCACCGAGGAGGATCTGGCCGCCGGGCTGGAAAGCCGCGCCTACGCCTACAAGGGCACCGCCCTGCTGGCGAGAAATTTAAAGATTCTCAAAGAAATGCCGCAATAGGTTTTAACCGGGCGGGATTTGTGGTACAATACATCTGTGTGACTCCCCGACAAGCCGGGGAGCGGAAGAATGCCGCTGCGCGCCGAAGGGCTGCGCAAAAGGAGTGAACGGTTTGGAACTGCTGACCGAACAGACCCATGAGGAATTTGAAGCGTTTATGCTGGGGCACCCCGGCTCCAGCTTCACCCAGTCTCTGGACTGGTGGAAGGTGAAAACCAACTGGCAGCACGCGGGGGTGATCTCCCGCGGGGCGGATGGCCGCATTGTGGGGGCAGTCTCGCTGCTCATCCAGCGCGTCCCCGTGTTCGGGACCTCGATGCTCTACTCCCCCCGGGGGCCGGTGTGCGATCTGCACGACGAGGCGGTCCTCCGGGATCTGAAATCCGGCATTGACCAGCTGGCCCGCCAGTATAAGGCTCATACTTATAAAATGGACCCTGATGTGCCCATGAGCGACAGCGCCTTTATCGCCATCGCCAACAAGCTGGGCTTCCGGCAGTTTTACGGGCCGGAAGGGTTTGAGACCATCCAGGCGCGGTTCAATTACCGGTTGGATATCGCCGGCAAGACCGAAGAGGACGTGCTGGCCAACATGACCCAGAAGACCCGCTACAACATCCGCGTGGCCAAAAAGCACGGGGTCCAGGTGCGCCCGGTGGGGCTGGAGTATCTGGACGACTTTGTGCGCATTATGCAGGTGACCGGCGAGCGGGATAGCTTCGCCACTCGGCCCAGGGCTTATTTTGAGCGGATGCTCACCGCCCTGGGGGAGCATGTGCGCCTTTATATGGCCTTTTATGAGGATCAGGCCGTCTCGGGCGCCATCGCCACCAATTACGGGGGCAAATGCTGCTATGTTTACGGCGCATCGGATAACGTCTACCGCAATGTGATGCCCAATTATCTGGTGCAGTGGGAGATGATCCGCTGGGCGCTGGAAACCGGCTGCACCCTCTATGATTTTCAGGGGGTTTCGGGCAACCTCGACCCGGAAAACAACCACCTTTACGGCCTGTACCGGTTCAAGAAGGGCTTTAACGGCTATTTGGACGAGCTGGCCGGGGAGTTTGACTACGATTACCGCCCGGTCACCGCCAAGCTGGTGAAGCGGGCCATCAGCATCAACGAGGCGCTGCGCAAATGGAAAAAAGGCCGGAAGTAACCTGCAATACGCCGCTGCGCCAGGCGGTGGAGGAATATTTATCCCGGGGGATGACCCGGGCGCACATTCCGGGCCATAAGGGTCAGCCTTATGGCCTTTTTGGCGATGTGATGCGCTATGACGTCACCGAGGTGCGGGGCACCGACAGCCTGTATGAGGCCCGGGAGGCCATCGCCGCCTGCGAGGCCCGTTTTGCCCGGATGTACGGGGCGGCCCATACGCTGCTCAGCGCCGGCGGCTCCACTCTCTGCATCCAGACCATGCTGGCGCTGGCGGCCCAGCGGGGGGAGAAAATCCTCATGGGGAGAAACTGCCACATTTCGGCGGTGAATGCGGCGGCGTTGCTGGGGCTGACGCCCGAGTGGATCTACCCGACCCGGCCTGCGCTGGAGGGCTGGGCCGCCATGACCGGCCCGGAGGATGTGCAAAAAGCCCTGGCGCAGCACCCGGATGCGGCGGCGGTGTATCTGACCAGCCCGGATTATTTCGGCGCCCTGGCCGATCTGGAAGCCATCGCCCGGCTGTGCCATCGGGCGGGGATGCCCCTTTTGGTGGATAACGCCCACGGGGCCCATCTGGCCTTTTTGGGGGAGGGGCTGCATCCCATGGCCCAGGGGGCGGATCTCTGCTGCGACAGCCTGCACAAAAACATGCCCGCCCTCACCGGCGCTGCCTTGCTGCATCTGGCGGGGGAGGAGTTTTTCCCCGCGGCCAAGCTGCGCATGAGCTGGTTCGGCTCCACCAGCCCCAGCTATCTGATTATGCTGTCGGCCGATGCCCTGCTGGGGGAGGAGGACCGCTGGCGGCGGGAATTCCCCCGCTGTGCCGGGCGGGTGGGCAGGCTCAAGGAATTGGCGGCCCGGTGCGGCTTTGCCCTGCAGCGGGAAAGCTGTGACACGGTCAAGCTCACCCTGGGCATCGCTGCGCGGGGTTATGACGCGGCCAGCTTTGGGGACTTGCTGAACCGGTATCAGATCGAACCGGAATACCTCAACGACCTGGCCTGCGTGCTCATGTTCACCCCCTTTAACACCGAGGAGGATTATGCCCGGGTGGAGCGCCTTCTGCGGGAGGCGGCCGGCCCGCAGCGTCCCGCGCCGGAGCGGGAGGTGCTCCGGCCGGAGCGGCTTTTGCCCCTGCGGGAGGCGTTTTTTGCCCCCGGACGGCTGGTCCCGGTGGAGGAAAGCGCCGGCTGCGTGGCGGCGGCCACTATTTCCCGCTGCCCGCCGGGCATGGCACTGGTGGTGCCGGGGGAACAGATCAGCCCGCGGCTGGCGCTTTTGCTCAAAAACTATGGCGTGCGCCAGGTGAATGTGGTATAATAATCACAAGGCTGGTTTTTTCCACCCGGCGGTGCCGGATGGCAGGCAGACTGGCCGCCGGGCTGGGTTTTCCCCCAAAAGCGGGGCGGGCCCCCGCGGTTATTTTATCGGAAAGAAGGGCTATGTATGAAACTGATCCTGGCCATTATCTCCAATGACGACAGCATGAAAGTTTCCAAGGCGTTGACCAAGGAGGGTTTCGGCGTGACCAAGATGGCCTCCACCGGCGGCTTTTTAATGAGCGGCAACACCACCTTCCTCATCGGCGCCAAGGATGAGAAGGTGCAGCAGATTGTGGATATCATCAGCGCCCATAGCCAGAAGCGCACCAAGCTGATCCAGCCGGCCGCTTCTTATGGGCTGGGCATTTACAACTCCTTCCCCATGGAGGTTTCGGTGGGAGGGGCGACCATCTTCGTGATGGATGTGGAACAGTTCCTGAAGGTATAACCACGGCGGGAAAGGCGGGAAAAGCGATTGTGGCAGAAATTCTGGGGCAACCCTGAGGCGCTCGCCGCGCTGGAGCGCTGGGCCGCCAGCCGGCGTTTTCCCCACTGTGTGATTTTAGAGGGGGAGGCAGGCTGCGGCAAAAAGACCTTCGCGGTGCGCCTGGGGGCGGCGATCCTCTGCCAGGGGCAGCCGGCGCCCTGCGGCCGCTGCCGGGACTGCGTCAAGATCCAGCATCACCAGCATCCGGATCTGCTGCTTTACGGCCCGACGGGGGCTTCCGGCCGCTCCTTCAAGGTGGAGACGGTCCGCCAGGTGATCGCTTCGGCGGCGGTCAAGCCCAACGAGGCGGCCGCCAAGGTCTACCTCTTGGAGGAGGCCCACCTGATGACGGACAGCAGCCAGAATTCCCTGCTCAAGCTCATTGAGGAACCGCCGGAAAATGTTTATTTCATCCTCACCTGCACCAACCGGCTCAAGCTGCTGCCCACCATTCTTTCCCGGGCGACGGTGATTGCGCTGGAGCCCCTGCCGCTGGAGGAATGCGTGCAGGCGCTGCGGGAGGCCTGCCCCGGCGCGCCGGAGGCGCAGTGCCGCTCGGCGGCGGAATGTGCGGCGGGCAACCTGGGGCTGGCGCGGCAGCTGCTGCAGCAGCAGGACCGGCTGCAGCTGTATGAGGATGCCGCCCAGGCTGTGCGGTGGATTGCCCAGGCCAGGGAATACCCCCTGCTCTGCCTGATGCGGCGCTACAGCGGCAAGCGGGAGGAGTTTTGCGCCTTTCTGGTGCAGCTGCGCCGCGCAGTGGAAGAGGAGATTTTGCTTTATTATCGCGGCCGGCAGGGTGCGGGCATCCCGCGGGTGCAGGCGGCAAAGCTGCTGGACCTGCTGGAACAGCTCACAGAGCAGGCTCAGGCCAACGGCAATCTGACGCTTTTGGCGACGCTGGCCTGCGCGGAAATGATGGATTGCAGATAATCGGCCTTTTGGCCGCTGGAGGTATCGATGACGGAAGTAATCGGAGTAAAATTCAAGACCTCCGGGAAGATGTATTATTTCGACCCGGACGGCAACCGCCTGGCAAAGGGCAGCTATGTGGTGGTGAGCACCGCCCGCGGCCTGGAATGCGGCGAGGTGGTGGCGGAAAATCACCAGGTGGAGGATTCCCTGGTGGTGCGCCCTTTAAAAAAGGTGACCCGCGCCGCCACCAAGGAGGATGTGGAGCGCATGCGCGCCAACCGCCGCAAGGAAAGTCAGGCTTTTGACATTTGTATGAAGAAAATCGCCCAGCACAAGCTGGACATGAAGCTGGTGGATGTGGAATATACCTTTGACAACAACAAGATCCTCTTTTATTTCACGGCCGACGGGCGGGTGGATTTCCGCGAGCTGGTCAAGGATCTGGCGTCGGTGTTCCGCACCCGCATCGAGCTGCGGCAGATCGGCGTGCGGGACGAGGCCAAAATGATCGGCGGCATCGGCATCTGCGGGCGGCCCTTCTGCTGCAGCACGTTTTTGACGGAGTTCCAGCCGGTCTCCATCAAAATGGCCAAGGAGCAGGGTCTTTCCCTCAATCCGACCAAGATTTCCGGCACCTGCGGGCGGCTGATGTGCTGCCTGAAATATGAGCAGAACGCTTATGAGGATCTGCTGCGCACCACCCCGAAGGTGGGGGCTGCGGTGATGACCCGGGAGGGACGCGGCACCGTCACCGAGGTCAACCTGCTCAGCGGCATGCTCAAAGTCCGGCTGGAGGATGGCGCCGGCGATACGGTGGTTTCGGTGCATAAAAGCGAGGTCAAATCCCTGCGGGATAACAGAAATAAACAAAATGCAGCGGCCAGGGATTGAATCCTTGGATAGGAGATAAAATTTTTATGAATTTTTTGGATAAGCTGTTGCATTTTTAACGGAATGTTGGTAGAATGAAAACACATAAGGAGGTGTTCATTAATGGCGTATGTAATTAATGACAGTTGTGTTTCTTGTGGCGCTTGTGAGGCTCAGTGCCCTGTCGGGGCCATCTCTGCCGGCGACGCTCACTATGAGATCGACGCCAATGCCTGCATCGACTGCGGCAGCTGCGAAGCTACCTGCCCCACCGGTGCCATCAGCGCTCAGTAATCACAGCGAAACAATTCACTGAAAAGCCGTGCGGTGCCCTGTGCCGCGCGGCTTTTGCTATCCCAAGGGAGGGAAAAGGATGGAGTGGGAGCAGCTTTCCCCCAAGATGCGGATTGCCATCAGCCGGGAGCACCGCTTTGGCACCGATGCGTTTTTATTATCGGATTTTGCTGCCCCGCGCCGCAGGGACCGCTGCTGCGACCTCTGCTCCGGCTGCGGCATTGTGGCGGCGCTGTGGTTCCGTGAGCCGGATCAGGCGCCGCAGGCGGCGTGGTGCGTGGAGATCCAGCCCCGGGCGGTGGGGCTCTTGCGCGCCACCGCGGCGGAAAACGGGCTGGAAGGGCGGATGATCCCGGTGCAGGGGGATCTGTGCCGGCTGCAGGAGCTGCCCCTGCCGCCGGGCGGGCTGGACTTGGTCACCTGCAACCCGCCCTACCGCCAGCCGGGCAGCGGCCTGGTGAGCCACCGGGAAAGCGACCGCATCGCCCGCCATGAAACGCTGTGCCGGGCGGAGGATATCTGCCGGGCGGCGCAGCGGCTCTTGCGGCATGGGGGCAGGTTCTGCCTGTGCCAGCGGCCGGGGCGCCTGGCGGAGATGATCTCGCTGCTCCAGCGCCACCAGCTGGAGCCTAAGCGGCTGCGCCTGGTGCAGCAGCGGCCGGACAGCGCCCCCTGGCTCTTTTTGCTGGAGGCGAAAAAAGGCTCCCGCCCTTTTTTGCAGGTGGAGGCGCCGCTGATCATCGAGGGGGAAGGCGGCTTTTCCCCTGAAATGCTGCGAATTTATGGGAAAGGATGAGGCAAATGGGAACCCTGTATGTGGTGGGCACACCCATCGGCAATTTGGAAGATTTTTCTCCCCGCGGGCGGCGCACCCTGGAAGAGGTGGATTTCATCGCCGCGGAGGATACCCGCGTCACCCACAAGCTGCTCAGCCATTTCGGCATCAAAAAGCCCATGATCAGCTATTATGAGCACAACACCCGTCAGCGGCGGGAGGAGATTCTCTCCCGCCTGGAGGCAGGAGAAAACTGCGCCGTGGTCACCGATGCGGGCATGCCCTGCATTTCCGACCCCGGGGAGGATGTGGTGCGCCAGTGCCGGCAGCGGGGCATCCCGGTGAAGGTGGTGCCCGGGCCCTCCGCGGTGGTCAGCGCCCTGGCGGTATCGGGGCTGGATACCACCCGCTTTGCCTTTGAGGGCTTCCTCAGTGTGAAGAAAAACAGCCGCCGGGAGCATCTGGCGGAGATCCGGCAGGACCGGCATACCCTGATTTTTTACGAGGCGCCCCATAAGCTGCTGGCCACCCTGGAGGACCTTTTGGAGGCCTTGGGCGACCGGCGCATTTCGGTGGTGCGGGAGCTGACCAAGATTTATGAGGAGGTTTTGCTGACCACCTTGGAAAAGGCGGTGGAATATTACCGTGCCAATACGCCCAGAGGGGAATTTGTGCTGGTGGTGGAGGGCGCCCCCCAGCCGTCCGCCCCGGAAAGCTGCACCCTCGAAGAGGCGGCAGCCCTGGTGCGCCGCCTGGCCGAAGAAGGGGAAAGCCTTTCCACCGCGGCCAAGGAGGTGGCCCGCCAGACCGGCTATCAAAAGGGGGAACTGTACCGTCTGGCTGCCCGGGAGGAAGCATGACGCCCTTCATTTGATGCGAAAAAACCGGCCAAGCGGCCGGTTTTTTCGTTAAAAGGGCAGCAGCACATAGCCCAGCGCCAGCATCAGCAGGCGGTTGTCTTCTTCCCCGGCGAGCAGCAGGAGCAGCAGCCCCAGCAGCAGGTCATCCCGGCTGGGGACAGGCAGCCGGGCCAGCGGGCCGCCCGATTCGGCGGGGGGATTTTCCTGTGCGGCGGCGAAGGCGGGCACTTCTTCCGGCGAGGGAGGCTCCGGCTGGCGGTACATGGCTGCCGCCGAACGGGAGACGGTCATGGGCGGGGCGGCCGGCGCCGGGGAAGGCTCCCGCGCTTCTTCCGGCACGGCCTGCACCCGCTGCTGGGCCAGGCGCTGCATTTCCCGTACACGGCGCTCGGCATCCCGCTTCATCTGGAAAATATCCTCATCGCTGAGCGAAACGGGTTTGATTTCCATCTCAGTTCCTCCTTTCGCCCATGGCCCGCAGGATCTTTAGCAGCTTCACCAGGCGGATGGCGTCGTTGATTTTCTCCTGCTTGTCGGCGCCCAGCTGGGGCGCCAGCGCCCGCAGGAAGGCGATGTCCTCATCGTTTTGATCCAGCTGGTTCATCAGGTCGGTCAGGTATGAAAGATCCAGGCTGGTGTCGCCTGCGGTGCCGGTGCTGCCGGTGGGGGCTGCGGCGGCCGGGACACTGCCGGAGGAAAAGGCGTTCACCAGCGCCAGCAGGTTCTGGCGGCTGCCGGGATCTTCCATCATCTGCTGCAGGGTTTTGGATAATTCTTCCATTACAAAGACTCCTCTCTCAGGGTGTTCAGGGCGGCCTGCCCCTCCGGGGAGGCCAGCCAGCTGTCAATGGCGTCCTGGCCGGCGGCCAGGCGGGCCAGCTGCAGGGGATTTTTGCCCTTGAGCTTGGCGAGCACCTGGTCAAAGGCGCCGCTTTCCATGGCTGCCAAAAAGCGCTCCGGCGGGATGCCGGCCTTCTCTTTTGCCAGGCGGGTCATCAGCGCCAGCTGATCCGGGGTAAATTCAGGATGCAAATCACATCACCACCTCTATCATTTACCCCAGATTTATGCTAAAATAAGCCAAAACAGAACCGAAGAGGAGAACTGCCATGCGAATCGTCGTCCTGTCGGACAGCCACGGCAACGCCGCCGTGGTGGAACAGATTATCCGCCGCCATCAGGCGGATGCGGAGGTATTCCTCCACCTGGGGGATGGCGCCCGGGAATTTGAGAACGCTGCCTGCCTGTATGAGGGGCGGGTGTTTTGGGGGCTGCGCGGCAACTGCGACTGGGGGATCGATCTGCCCAGCGAACGGGTGCTGACGCTGGAGGGGGTGCGCCTTTTTTTCTGTCACGGGCACACATTGGGGGTGAAATCCACCCTGGGCCCCCTGTGGGAGCGCGCCCGGGCGGAGGGCTGCGCGCTGGCCCTCTATGGCCACACCCACGCGGCGCATCTGGAGCGGCGGGACGGCATCACCCTGATGAATCCCGGCAGCTGCAGCCGCCCCCGGGAGGGGAAGCCCGGCTATGGCATTGTGGATTTGGTAAACGGGGTGCCGGTCTGCAATCTGGTGACATTATGACCGGTTTTGGGAGGGAACAGCCTTGAAAATCGTAGTGGATGCGGACGCCTGCCCGGTCTGGCGCATTGCCGCCCGGGAGGGGCGCCGCCGGCATATCCCGGTGGTGATGGTCTCGGATACCGCCCACCGGCTGGAGGGGGAGTTCCTCCATGTGGTGGTGGATCAGGGCCGGGAGAGCGCCGACTGCCGGATCGCCAACCTGCTGCAGCCCGGCGATTTGGCCATCACGCAGGATTATGGCGTGGCGGCATTGGCGCTGGCCCGGGGCGCCCGGGCGCTGCGGCAGGATGGGCTGGAATATACCGCTGACCGGATGGATCAGCTGCTGATGGAGCGCCACCTGGCGGGAAAAATCCGCCGGGCGGGAGGCCGCCCCGGCCGGCACCGGCCCTTCACCGTCCGGGAGGAGGAGTGCTTCTGCCGGGCGCTGGTGCAGCTGCTGGAGCCCTATGCGCCCCGCTTTGCCGAGGCGCAGCCCCAGGATGGCCCCCAAATCAGCCGGCTGATGGCGGATTCCTGGCGGGCGGCCTATGCCGGTATGCTGCCGGAGGGCTTTTTGGAGCGGATGCCTGATGACCGCTGGTGCGGGATGCTTGCCCAGGAGCTGCCCCGGGCGGATTATCTGGGCCTGATGCTGTATGAGAACACCACTCTGGCCGGCATTGCCCTGTTGATGCCCTCCCGGGAGGAGGGCTGGCAGAGCTGGGGCGAGGTGCAGGCGCTGTATCTGGCCCCGGCCTACTGGGGCCGCGGCTACGGCAGCCTGCTGCTGAGGGAAAGCCTTGCCCGCCTGCAGCAGCGGGGCTGCCCGCGCAGCTATCTCTGGGCGCTGCGGGAGAACGCCCGCGCCTGGCGCTTTTATGAGCGGGAGGGATGGCAAAACAGCGGCGAGACCCTCACCGTGCTGCTGGAAGGGTCGCCGCTGGTCGATTACCGCTATTTAAGCCCGGTAGAATAAGAAAAAGCATCCCCTGATTTGTGCAAAACGGGGGATGCTTTTATTCTTTTATTCTTCTTTTTCCTTTGCACTCCCCCAGCGGGAGGGGACTGCCCGGGAAAATGGAAAGCTGCCGCCGGACTAAGTAAAATAATGTGAGGCAGGGTGGCCATCGGCAACGGAAAAAGCCCCGGCCTGCAATGGGGCTGGCGCATTGTGAAAAGGAAAAGCTGCGCCCTGTCTTATTTTGTCCCCAGGCGAACCTTGATTTATCTATGAATATACATTCTGACCATCGAAGGCGCGCCGCTTTCCTGAACCATGCACAAAAATTCCCAGCCATATCTTTCGTAAAAACCGGTATGGTCTGTAACCAAATAGAGCGGGGCAATCCCTTTGGATCTCATATCTCGGACAACCAGATCAAGCAGCCGGCCCGCAATTCCCTGACAACGATCTTCCCTGTCGGTATATACCGCACATACATTTGGCGCGAGGTCTTTTCTGTTATGAAAATCATTTTCAATCACGCCAAGGCCGCCTGCGATATGCCCGCGATCCAAGCATAGGTACCAGCCGTATTCTGTTTCCTGGTTAAGATAGGCTTCCATACACGCAAGGTAGTCTTCCCGCGGCACCGCCCATTTGTCATGGAACCATGCGGCTGCTTTTTCTGCTAATTCTGGCCTTTGTCTCAAAGAAACATAAGTGTATTCCTGCATATGGGCCCTTCCAATCATTTTGATCGCGCTGCTCCATTCCATAACAGCACAGAAAGCCCCCCCTTTTTTCCGCGGCCCCCTGTTTTGGGAAGCAGCGGCGCCAAGGGCACATTTCCCCGCCGGCAAGCCGCCAAGGGATTGGCCATGCCCGGCCCGGGGCGCCCTGGACGGCACCCCATTTCGGTGCCTTGCGGCAATCAGGAGGGGAATGAAAGCCTTCGCTTTTCCTTTCATTACGTGCGCCCTCATCGGGCTGCCCTGTCAAAGGCTGCCTCCCTATGACAAGCGGGAGCTAAAAACCGAAGGGGGATTATTTCCATCAGGATTCAGCCTTTTTGGCACTGCGCTTTGGGATAGGGCGCGCCCGATGGAACAA
>CAJFPC010000039.1 GCA_904398325.1 Candidatus Neoruminococcus faecicola
GCACAACATGGACCACTAGTCGACGCCTGTTCCGGGGCCGTGGTACTCCCCGGGCAGACGGCCGCTTTAATTAAGCAGCGTAAGCTAATCTGTTATTATCAGCGTTTAATTTTAAGTTTGAGGTTTTATAGAGGGCCCCAACCTCTACCCGCTGCCCTGGCTGCAAAATCCCCGTCGAAACCTTTACGCCCCCAGATGCAGGCTGATTCCAGATTAGTATTCCCGATTTTTCACTGCTCTTTCAATTTCGCGCTTGGCGGCTTTTTTGGCCGCGTCGGCACGCTTATCATAGAGCTTTTTGCCTCGGCAGAGGCCGATCTGCACCTTCACCCGGCTGCCCTTGAAATAAAGGGACAGCGGGATCAGCGTCAGCCCCTGCTGTGTCACACGGCCCAACAGCTGATGGATCTGCATTTTATGCATGAGCAGCCGCCGGGGACGCATGGGGTCTTTGTTGAAAATATTGCCCTTTTCATAAGGGCCGATATGCATTTGCTTGACATACAGCTGGCCGTCGTCAATGCTGCACCAGCTGTCCTTGAGGTTCACCGTGCCCTGCCGGAGGGATTTCACCTCGGTGCCGAACAGTTCAATGCCCGCCTCGTAGCTTTCCAGCACTTCATATTCGTGCCGGGCCTGCCGGTTATAGGCAATGGTTTTGAAATTTTCCTTCTCCAAAGCCGGTGTCCCTCCTTCCCTGGCTTAAATCTCGCTCCGGCCGGAAAGCGCCCGGTACAGCGTCACTTCATCCGCATATTCCAGGTTGCCGCCCACCGGGATGCCATAGGCAAGACGGGTGGTTTTCACCCCCAGGGGCTTGAGCAGCTTGGCGAGATACATCGCCGTCGCCTCCCCCTCTACTGTAGGGTTGGTGGCCATGATGACCTCCTGCACCCCCTCCTTGGGGATGCGCGCCAGCAGCTCCTTAAGATACAGCTGCTCCGGGCCGATCCCCGCCATGGGGGAAATCAGCCCGTGCAGTACATGATATTTGCCGTGGTACTCTTTGGTGCGCTCAAAGGCCAGCACATCCTGAGGATCCTCCACCACGCAGATGACGCTGCCATCCCGTTTGGGATCGGCACAGATCTCGCACAGCGGCTGATCCGTCAGGTTCTGGCAGCAGGCGCAGCGGTGGATCTTCTCCCTGGCCTCCAAAATGCAGCGGGCGAAATCCTCCGCCCGGTCCTTAGGCATGTTCAGCACATGGAAGGCCAGCCTCTGGGCGGATTTTTTGCCGATGCCCGGCAGCCGCTCAAAATGCTCCGCCAGCCGCACCAGCGGCATCACCTGGCTGTTCATCTCACAGCAGCCCGGGGATGCTCAGCCCGCCGGAAATCTTCTCCATCTCCTGGTTGGTCAAATCCTCCACCTTGCGCAGGCCCTCGTTGACCGCAGCCACAATCAGGTCCTCCAGCATCTCGGCGTCGTCGGGATTGATGACCTCCGGATCGATCTTGATGGATTTTAACTCCTTATCGCCGCTGACCGTCACTTCCACAGCGCCGCCGCCGGCAGTGGCGTTAAACTCCATGGCAGAAATTTCTTCCTGCTTTTTCATCAGCTCTTCCTGCATTTTCTGTGCCTTGCGGATCATATCGTTCCGGCTGGCGGCGCCGCCGCCATACCCCTGGGGAAGTCTCGCTTTCATGAAAATCATGCCTCCTAAAGATGTTTTTACTCACTGATATGCACATCGACACCGGCTTTTTTGGCGCTGTGGATCAGCTCTTCCAGGCCGGCGCCGCTGGGATCGGTTTGCTGCTCCTGCCGCCGGTAGGGCCCGATGCCGTATTTGGCGCCGGTCACTTCCAAGATCGCCTGCTTGAGGCTGCGGCGGGTAAAATCGTTTTCCCGCATCATTTTAAAGAACAGGGAGTTTTCGCTGTCGATCAGGATGCGGCTGCCGCTCAGATAAGCGCTGGAGCCGCACAAGGCCCCAAACAAAGCGGGATTGGCGGTCTTGAGCCGCTCCATAATATCCTGCCATACCAAAAGGGGCTGGGCCTGCTCCTGCGGCGGCTCAGCGGGCTCTGCCGCGGCAGGCTCCGGGGCCTTGGGGGCCGGCCTGGGGGCGGCGGGCTTCGCCCTGGGCGGTGAGGCTGCCGGCAATGCGCCGGCGGCCAGCCGCTGCTCCAATGCGTCCAGCCGGGCGGCCAGGTCCTGGCTGCCTTTGGCCAGTTCCGGGGCGGCGGCCCGGAGCAGGGTGATTTCCAGCTGGGGCTTTTTCTGGCTGACGCGGCCCAGGGTGATGAGCCCGTCCTGCAGCACCTCCAGCACCCGGATCAGCTCCGGCGCGGTGAAGCGCTCCGCCTGCTCGATATACTGCTGGCGCTCCTCCGGCAGGCAGAGGATGAGCTTTTCCGGCTTGGGCACCGTGCGCGCCACCAGCAGGTTGCGGAAATGCCCGATCAGCTGCTCGCAGAGGCGCTCCGCGCTCACCGACTGGGCCGCAAGCTCGTCTGCAGCCTGCAGCACCGCGCCGGTATCCCCTGAGAGGATCCCCGCGCTGATGGCGAACAGCCGCTCGTTGGAGGTAACCCCCAGCGCTTTGGCCGCCGTGGCTGCGTCGATCTTTTCCCCAAAGGAGGAGCACAGATCCAGCATGGAAAGTGCGTCCCGCATGCCGCCGTCCGCCAGGCGGGCGATGGTCAGCGCGGCGTCCTCCTCCAGGGCGATGCCCTCCGCCTGGGCCACCCTGACGAGGTGGGCGGCGATTTTGGCGCTGTCAATGCGCTTAAAATCAAAGCGCTGGCAGCGGGAAAGGATGGTGGCCGGCACCTTGTGCACCTCGGTAGTGGCCAGGATAAACAGAATGTGGGCCGGGGGCTCCTCCATGATCTTGAGCAGGGCGTTGAAGGCCCCGGTGCTGAGCATGTGCACCTCGTCGATGATATAGACCCGGTACCGGGCCTGGGCGGGGAGCATGGTGGCCTCTTCCCGCAGGTCACGGATGTTATCCACCCCGTTGTTGGAGGCGGCGTCGATCTCCAGGATGTCGAAGAGGGAGCCGTCATCCACCCCGCGGCAGATCGCACATTCCCCGCAGGGATTGCCCTCCCGCGGGGAGAGGCAGTTGGCGGCCTTGGCCAGGATCTTAGCCATGGAGGTCTTGCCGGTGCCCCGGGAGCCGGTGAACAGATAAGCGTGGCTCAGCTGGCCGGAGAGCACCTGGTTTTTCAGGGTCTGGCAGACGGCCTCCTGCCCCACCACATCGTCAAAGGTGCGGGGCCGCCACTTGCGGTAAAGCGCCTGGTACAATCCACTTCCCCCCTGCCAAGCTAAAGAAAAGGGCAGAACAATTCGGGAGTGCGCGCTCTGTCATACGGATACACAGGTTGGCTGCGGCACACAAAACAATCCGCTTAATGCTGCTCGGTTCCCCGCCTGACATGGTTCACAGCGTTTCGTTGCACAGGACCAGCATATCCGCATGACGGAACACGCACACTGTCCTGCCCGCGGCTTCATTACTGAACCAGATTATTATACACGATATTTTGAAAATCTGCAAGAGGGAATCCGTTTTGTCCCTTTCCAAGATAAGTAGTGACAGCCCAAACTCTGTCGGTTCCACCAAATAGCATTTCACAACTCCCCAGAAGGCTTGGTTGACTGGTTTATCATGCCTTGCGGAAAACATTTTTGCATTATATAATGATAAAAATGGAATATCGGAAGGAGTGCGCATCATGAATTCTCCATTTTGTGGCGAAATCATGGAGGAAGGCACCTTTTGTGACCGAGGAGGCAGTTACTTCCTTCCTGCCGGAGAAACTCAGCCTACACTGTGGACCAAGCGTATATTAGAGAAGAAACACGCAGTCTTATTGCCACCCGAGGCCTTTGGAACACCTTTTGAACCACGGTCCGCCGCCTTCTGGTGCAGGAAATGCAAAAAATTACTCGTTGACTATACAGAATTCCCGCCTGTAGAAGAATGAAGAATAGAATTTTCTTAAAGCAACAGAGCGACAAACTGAAATTTTACAAGGGGTGATTGCTATGAAA